>JAKSQQ010000062.1 GCA_024404015.1 Clostridia bacterium | reverse complement strand
TATGTATTTTACCATTCACTCTTCCTTGTGTCCACTTTTACTATACAACTTTCGATTTTTCGCTATTCACTATTCACTAAATAATAACGGCGGGAAGATTGCTTCCCGCCGTAGCTTTATGCTTTATTTCTGGTCGCCGCCTACGGAGCCGTCCCAGGTGTCGACCTGCTTTGCTTTCATTTCTTCTTCGTCAAACCAGCGTGTTGTAACCGCTTTTGTTTCCGTGTAGAAGCGGAAGCCGTCCTTACCCAGGCAATGAAGGTCACCGAAGAATGACTTCTTGTGACCGGTGAAGGGGAATACGCCTACGGGTACGGGGATACCTACGTTTACGCCTACCATACCGCCGTCGGTTCTCTTTGCAAATTCTCTTGCATAGTAACCGCTCTGTGTGAAGATAACGGAGCCGTTTGCAAACGGATTGCGGTTCATGATTGCAAGACCCTCTTCAAAGTCCTTAACTCTCTTGATGCAGAGAACGGGTCCGAAGATTTCTCTTGTACCTACGGTCATTTCTTCCGTAACGTTATCAAGGATTGTGGGGCCTACAAAGAAGCCGTTTTCACAGCCGGGAACAACGGGATTTCTGCCGTCAAGTACAAGTGTTGCACCCTCTTCAATGCCCTTGTTAATCCAGTTGATGACGCTTTCTTTGTGCTGAGCGCTTACAACGGGGCCCAGAGTGGTTTCCTTATTGTATGCTTCACCCATTTTGAGTTCCTTTGCGAACTTAACAAGGTAGGAGATGAGCTCGTCTGCAATGCTTTCCTGAGCAACAACTACGGGCAGAGCCATGCAGCGTTCACCTGCGCAGCCGAAGGATGAATTGATAATGCCTCTTGCAGTTCTTTCAAGAGCGGCGTCTTCAAGTACAAGACCGTGATTCTTTGCTTCGCAGAGGCACTGTACTCTCTTGCCGTTGGCGGCTGCCTTTGAATAAATATGAAGACCTACGGATGTGGAACCTACGAAGGTGATACCCTTAACGTCGGGATGCTCAAGGAGAAGGTCTGCTTCAACTCTGGAGCAGGTAACGATATTGATAACGCCGTCGGGAAGACCTGCTTCCTTCCAGAGCTCTGCCATTCTCATGCAGGTCATGGGAGTCATGGAAGCGGCTTTAAGTACGATAGTGTTACCGCAGGCAATGCACATGGGTGTCATCCAGCCCATGGGAATCATGCCGGGGAAGTTAAAGGGAACGATACCTGCAAATACGCCTACGGGCTCTCTGTAAAGAGTAGTATCGTAACCGGAGGAGGTATCACGGATGCTTTCACCCATAAGGAGTGAGGGAGCGGAAAGAGCAAGCTCAACGGGTTCCTTTACCTTGAGAATGTCACCCTTTGCTTCGTTCCATACCTTACCGTGCTCGGTAGCAACCATTTCGGTAAGCTCGTCCATGTGCTCAATGATGAGGTTACGGAAGTTATATATGATCTGTACTCTCTTCATTACGGGAGTGTCGCTCCAGCCGGCAAACGCCTTCTTTGCGCACTGAACGGCGTAGTCAACTTCTTCTGCCGTACAGCAGGGAGTCTGAGCGATTACTTCACCCTTGCTGGGATTGTATATGTCCATATACTTTTCGGTTTTGGATTCAATCCATTCGCCGCCTGCAAGGAATTTTAACTTTTTAACTGCCATGATAAAAACCGTCCTTTATAATGAATTTTAATTGTTTATTATTTCAGCTCACAGTGGTAATTGTTGAATTTACCGCCGGTGATGATTGACTGCGCAACGTCGGGTAACTGCGCCAGAGTTTTATTTCCGGGAACAAGCAGATGAGGTACGGAAACCACGCCCTTTACCAGACGGCAGTAGGCGCTGTCCGCACTTTTCGGCTCGGGAGTTCCTCCCACGGTGTTGAGTATCATTTCGTGAACGAAATCCATAACGGGCTTGTTCTTATATTCTTCAACGTCCTTCTTATCAAGAGCCCTGCCCAGAGTAAGGGCGTTTACGATTTTGTAAGCCGTACCTGCTTTCATTTTAAGCAGTTTTTTCGTTACGGGACGAAGCACAGGGCGAAGCTTCCCGGCAAGCTCCGGCTTTACGCCCATGGCCTGCATACGGTCAAGATATTCCTTTTTATCCTTACCTGCCGCGCTGATGACAACGTTGTCAATGAAATTGCAGACGTGTCTTTTAAGGTATGCTTCGGTATCCCTTGTACCTTTATACTCAAATGTTGGGACACGGACGGTATCTATTGATACCTTGCCGTCCTCAACCGTAACGTTGACGATTGATGAGGGATAACCCACAAGAGAGCCGATATTGACCTGAATGATTTTGTTGCCCTTTTCGGAAACAAATTCAGAAACTCTCTGAATATGGGAATGACCCACAAACATATATTTAAGACCCGCATCCGCAAGACGGGACGCTCTGACCTCACGGTTGCCTATGGTCATGCCGAAGGCGGAAATCAGGGGATGGGCGTGGGGCATTATCAGATGATGCTCCATACCGATAATCACTTTGCCCTCCTCGTTTGCCTTTTTAATCTGTGCCTCAATCCATTGCAAATGCTCTTCGCTGTAACCGGAATGGCCTTCGCCGTCCTGATCATCGTTTATGGCAAGCAGACGTACCTCGTCGCTTAAATCAACAACATAAGAGGGCAAACCCAAATGGGTAATGTATTCGCTTATTGCCTGCTTCGGACCGAAATCGTAATAGAAATCACGAAGCTCATTGTGGTCAAGATAGGGAACGTCTTTTGAAACTTCCTTGCCGAAATACGCTCTGGGATTTCTGTCACAGCACCAGTCGTGGGTGGCGGTGATGAGATAAACCGGCTTTGTTTCGCTGAGCTTACGGATTTTTTCACGGAATTCCTCGTGGGAAACCTTTTCGCCGTCATCCGTAACGTCGCCTGCAATCATGACAGCCCGGGTGCTGCTCTTTGAAATGAAATCAAAGGCGGCATCAATAATCGGGCCCGTTTCAATCAGACACTTCTGATCCGAACCACTGCGCAGCTGAAAGGATCTGCCGCAGTCTGTCAGAGTAGGGGAAAAATGGTGGGTGTCAGCAATGAAAGTAATCTCAGTTTTCACTTGTCATTTCCTCTGCTTTCTCCGCAGTTCGCTTGGCTCTCCTTTCGTCAAGCTCAAGCTCCATCTGCTTTTTGAAATCTCCGTGAATGGAGAAGAATATATGTGAAATTCCGTAACCGTATCTTGCGATTGAGGGAGCGAGGGCAAATACCGCAAAGATGCCGGCAAGGAGTTTTTCGTCTGAAATGGGAACAAGATTTCCCAGCAAATCCGTTTTGGGGGCGTAACCGATGAGATAGAAAACGTAACCGCTGAGCCAGCCCGTAACGGAGTCACCCAGCTTGCCGAACCAGGTGCAGATGGCGTTAACGAGTGCCTCGTTGCGAAGTCCCGATTTCCACTCCATATAGTCGTAGACATCGCCTCTGATGATAGGGTTGACAACTCTCATTACGCAGTTGGGAAGTCCGCATACCGTAAGAGCGAAATAAACCCAGGCAAGGTTAAGCACAAGGTGACCTTCCCCGAAGGGCTTGAAGCCCACAAGCCAGAGGATGAGATAAGCCGTACCGCCGAAAAGTCCGCAGAAAATGGCGGTGGCTCTTGCGCCGAATTTCTTGATGATTACGGGAGCAAGGGGAGTCATAAAATAATTGGGTGAGCCCGTAAACACACCGCAGAGAGTACCGTAAAGCAGAGAACCCATGTTGTTCAACCAGAAGAAGCTTTCGCTTGAGCCGCCTACGGATTTTACTCCGTTTACGAAATCCGCAATGATTACCACGAACATGGGCTTGTTTTTAAGAAGCTCACGGATGGTGTCCTTCAGCTTGATTTTATTCATTTCCTCCTTGGTGACAAGGGGGACTCTTTCTCTTACGTTTCTGAATGCGAATATTGCCGAAACCGCCGCAAAGGCCACGCACAGTGCCACAAAGAATGTATATATATTCTTCATTGTGAATGCGGGAGAAATCTTCGGCAGCAGACTCAATGCAATGGGCAGCATTGAGGGGATTATGATAAAAAGCTCAACGAACTTTTGTATTGTAATCAGATTGTTTCTTTCGGAAACATTCGGGGTTATGCTGTAAAGAATGATATTCCAGGAATTATAGTAGGAAAAGCCCAGACCGTTCAGCAGCATTGCGGCGGCTGCCCAGAGTATTCTGCCTACGTTGCTCAGCTCGGGAGCGGTGAATATCATAAGGGAGGAAAGTGCCCATAAAGGCATGGGCGCAATCAGATAGGGCATCAGATGACCCCATCTTGTTCTTGTACGGTCAACGATTACACCGCTGATTGAGTCGTCAACGGCATCATATATTTTGGTGGCTATTGATATGTTAGCGTATGATTTACCCGAAATTCTCAGGAAATTCAGCATAAAGAACTGCATATTGTTCTTTATGAATTCGTCAAGTGTCTTCTGACCGTAGGTGGCAAGACAGTAGGCGGCAATTTCCTTGGGCCTCAGGTATTTCTTTTCGTGAAGCTGCCGGGAGCTTTCCATCTGCTGACCGATTTCTTCGTCGGTCATTGTCGGCGTTGATGTTTCAGCCATAAAATTCTCCGGTTGATATTTTAATAACTCTATTATTATACAGGGCGGAGCGTTTGTCAATACACAGAAAGGGCAGGTTTGTTACTTTATTTCCCGTCGGATTTCCACCGCTTTGCCGAAAAATGTGACGGGAAGCTTCTGCACCTGCTCTGCGGTGTAAAAGAGGGATTCGTATTCGGGATTTTCCGCCATGAGCAGTATTCCGTTTTTCTGTATTTTCAGACGCTTGAGGGTGGCGCTTTCTCCTCCCTCGAGAGCGACTACTATATCATTATCTTCAGCCGTATTCTGAAGACGGACGATTACTATGTCTCCGTCCTGGAACATGGGATACATACTGCTGCCTCTGACTCTCAGCCCGCAGTAGTCGCCTCTCCTTGCAAGCTCCGGGGAAATGGCGGCAAATTCGCAAACGTCCTCATCCTCAATAAATGTCATTGTACCTGCCTGCACGAAGCCCTTGACGGGAATCATTGCAGGGTCATCGGGAAGGTCAAGGCCGAGGATTGTGCTGATTGACGTATGAAAAATCTGGGTGAGGGCAACAAGCATATCCGTATCGGGATTTGTGCGTCCCTGCTCCCATTGGCTTACTGCGGTCTGATGAACGCCGCAAAGCTCCGCAAGCTCAAGCTGGGACATACGGGCACGCTTTCTCAATTCTTTTATGTTATTCATTTCAATAGTCCTCCTGTTGGATATATTATGAGTGAAACTATTGAAAAAGTCAAGGAAATTCTGCAAAAAATCAAATTCTCTATTGACAAACTGAAAATATGGCTCTACAATGAATAGCGGAACTAATCAAAACGGCTGCAACTGCCAGGCAAAGAGAGGTGAAAAAATGAATAATGCTATTAAAAACAGTTCTGAAGAATTCACTTATCCGGACGAAAAAGAGGCGCAAAGGGCTGTAAGAATCTGTTGCGGAGTGTGCTGTAATGCCTGCGAAACTCCTGTAGAATACGCCTGGAGAAAGCGGAAAACCGATATGGCGCAGCTGCTTGCCCTTGCCATTGAAAAGGAGCTGACGGAAAGGGAGAGAGCGGTGATAAGAGACTATTACTGCGGTGAAATGTCCCTTTCCAAAATTGCCGCAAAGGAATGTATCGCAAAGGAGACCGTTCACACGGCAAAGATAAGGGCGGAGGAAAAGCTGAGGCGTGTGCTTATGTATGTGAGAATGTATCAGCAGGACGAAATCTGCGAGGAAAAAATCAGACCGCTGAATGAAAGCTTTGCCATTATCAGAGCACGCAGGTCAGAGCCGGATACTCTCGGTGAACGGCTTGAAAAGGAAAGGGTATCAAGGGGGATTACTCTGAAAAAAGCGGGAGAGACCGCAGGGATTGACAGCCGTCGTCTGAGCTTATTTGAAAAAGGGAAAGCCCTGCCGGACACGGATGAAATAAAGGCACTCTGTCTGCTGTATGAAACCACACCGGACAGAATGCTGGATTTTGAGAGGAGTTATCAATGACACAGACGGTAAACGAAAAAACACTTGAGGAGCTTGCCGATGAATACTATGACGCCGCCGCGGTGCTGACGGTAAGGATTCACGACAGAAACCGCAAGCTGAAGGAGTATTCACCCGCATCAAGGCAGGCAGGGGAACTGAAATCGGAGCTGAGAGTGCTGTATGCCGAAAGAGCGGAAATAATGCAGAATGCCGAAATACTGAAAAACTACTATAACGAGGAGGAAATATGAGTCATTACATAGAAGGAACGGTGAACGCAGACAGAAAACTGGAGTTTACTCCTGCTCCCGTTTATTCGGGAGAACAGAATAATAACATTCTTAAAATTGATATTACGGGATGGACGGGAATTGACCCCGATTACTATCTCATAAGCTGTGAAACCTCGCCTATCGGTGAGGTTTTTATTACTGCTCCGATTACGGATTCGTCGGAGGACATTTACGTTGACGAAGGATATATATACTGTCCTCTTACTTATATGATGACCAGGACGGGACGGCTGAAAATTCAGATAACCGCCTGCAAATCCGATGATCAAGGGAGAGAAATATTTGAAAAGACAAGCGTTGCATCCCCGGAAATCGGCCCCTCTCTTTCCCCCGGCAGAGAGCTTGTGACTTACGACAGCGCAGTGTGGACACGGCTTAACCGGCTTGAGAGCACTCTGGCCGGACTTTGTGATATTTACGGCTTCAGCAGGGAATTTTCCTTTGATTACTTCTCCGTCGCCATTGCCGCCCGTCTGCTTTTCGTAAACGAAGAGCAGACACCCGTTTTCTTCCCTTCCTCTGCGGAGGAAGCGGAAAGCATCATAAACGACGCCATTGACAATACGGGAGAATGGGCTTACCTGCTTGTGGTTGTGCCCTCTGTCGGCAGAAGCAGGGCGGAGCTATGCGTAGTAACCGCAGAAGACGGAGTAGCGGACGTTGCCCTTTACAGCGGCAGGGATTTACTTGATTTTTTGAGGAGAGGATTTGAAACAAATGAATAAGAAAATATGTATCTGTGCCGGTCACGGAAAAAGCGGAAAGGGAATATACGACCCGGGAGCTGTCAGCAAGGACGGCAGATTTCACGAGCACAAGCTTGCGGTAAAAATCGCAAAATACGCTTCGGATTACCTCGGATGTGATTCGATGAATCTTGACGGTACAAAATCCCTGGTGAGCAGAATCAACGCCGTCAATGCAGGCAAATACGATTTTGCGGCGGATATTCACCTGAATGCGGGAGGAGGAACGGGAGCAGAGGTTTACTATTATCACGGCTCACCCACAGGTAAAAGAGCCGCTCAGGCGGTGGCAAAAGAAATCTCGGAAGCCCTGGGGATAAAGAACAGGGGAGCGAGAGTAAAGCTCAATAAATACGGAAACGACTATTTCGGCTTTATCAGAAGCACGAAGCCCTGCACCATTCTCGTTGAATGTGCATTCATTGATAATAACGCGGATTTAATGAAAATCTGCACGGAGGAAGGATGCAGGAAATGCGGCGAAGCCATAGGCAGAGCCCTTGAAAAAGCATTGGGAGGCAAAAATGGACATTGAAATCATAGTATCATTCCTGGGCTCGGCTCTGGGATGCATTGCGGGTATTCTCACCTCGCAGAAGCTGACAAATTATCGCCTTGAACAGCTTGAGCAAAAGGTGAATAAGCATAACAATCTGGTGGAAAGAATGACCGTAAACGAACTGAAAATCCGCATGATGGAGGAAAAACTGGAGGAAAATTCATGAAAAAACTGAGCAGGATTCCCGCAGGCACCTGGATAAGACTTGTATTGCTTCTGGCGGTACTGGTAAATAATGCTCTCACCGTATTTGGCGTGAAGCCGGTTTCGGTTGAGGGAACGGTGTGGGAAACGGCGGTAACGGTTACCACCGTTCTCACGGCACTTACGGCATATTGGAAAAATAATTCCTTCACCGAGGCGGCGCTGATTGCCGATGAAGTGATGGAGGAACTGAAAAACGCAAAAAAATATACGGAATGATGCAACAAAACATAAATAATCACATACTGATATATGAAAGAACAAAGGAGGCGAAAATATGAGTGCAATTCTGATATTCCTTTCGGGATTTTCCCATATTATCGTACCCGTATCGGCAATCCTTTTCGTTATCGGCTCCGCTATGGTGGGAGCGTCCGTTTATCTTACGGATGCAACAGAGGATGATGCCGGGATAATCGTTACAGGAAATGAGACGGAGACATTCTGAGCCGCCGGTGAAACTTTCTCATATATTCAAACCGCAAAAGGGACTGTCGATAGGGCGGTCTCTTTTGCGGTTTATCGTTTTTTATTATATAAGTAATATTTTTCAAAAAACGCTTTACAAACGGATAATCTTGTGTTATAATCCGTTTCACATCGCCCGGATCACGGTTTGCGGAGTAAGCCCCGCGGGGAATTCACCTGCCGTTTACTGAGACCGAGGCAAATATTTTAATGAGGTGAAAATCATGACACAGGCAGAAAAACAGGCAATTATGGCAGAGTATGCCACACACGAGGGCGACACAGGTTCACCCGAAGTTCAGATCGCAGTTCTTACCAAGAGAATCAACGACCTTAACGCACATCTTCAGATTCACAAGAAGGATCATCACAGCCGCAGAGGCCTCCTTATGATGGTCGGTCGCAGAAGAAACCTCCTTGCTTACCTCCAGAAGGTTGACATTGAGCGTTACCGTGCAATCGTAGCTAAACTCGGTCTGCGTAAATAATTGCAAAAGCGAAGCAGGCAGGATTTCTCTTGCCTGCTTTATCTTAATTGTCTCCCTCGGGGGAGTTCAGATCAATCCATACAGACGGCCTCTTATCATTTTTAGCAGTGAATCGGGAGTAAAGGTCAGCTTTTATTTCGGATTTATTGCTAAAAAAAGGAGCCGGCTGAGGAAATATATTAAAAGAGGTATTTACTATGGCAATGTCAGGCAAAATGACTTTTGACGATTTCAAAAAATATGAAATCGAAGTTGCAGGCAGACCCCTCGTTGTAGAGGTAGGCAAAATGGCTCAGCTTGCAGGCGGCTCATGTATGGTTCGTTACGGCGAAACCAACGTTCTCTGCACAGCTACAATGGCTCCCAAGCCCCGTGAAGGCGTAGATTTCTTCCCCCTTTCAGTTGACTATGAAGAGAAGCTCTACTCCGTAGGCCGTATTCCCGGTTCCTTCCAGCGCCGTGAAGGCAAGGCAACCGAAAAGGCAACCCTCGCTGCCCGTGCTATCGACAGGCCTATCCGTCCTCTCTTCCCCCAGGAGACGCGAAACTACG
>JAKSQQ010000061.1 GCA_024404015.1 Clostridia bacterium | reverse complement strand
TATTTATGTAGATGCTCTGATACATACTTGAACTTCTTTCTGCGTACTACCGACAGTAAATTGTACTTTTGCATTACTCGCAGTACAGTTTTTGGATTCCTGTATATCCCTTGTCTTTCAAGCCATATATGTACTCTGCGATAGCCATATGTGTTATTCGTTTCTTCTTGACATTCTCTTATCTTGTTAGCCAATGGTAAATCTCTATCCGGTATATCTATTCGTTTCAAGAAAGCATAATACCCACTTTTTGATACTCCAAAGAACTTACACATCTGACTAACGCTGTATTTGTCCTTGTGCTTGTAGATTACTTGATATTTAACCGACGGCTTCACTTCCAATTTCTCTTAATGTCATTCCTTTTGTCTTTAATTCTAAAATCTCTTTTTCATAATCACTTATGTGTTGATAACTTCTTGGCATAACAAAACCCTCCTGATGTTTATTCTACATCAAGAGGGTTCTTTTTTCTATTGTCCATTTTTTACGGACTTGTTCAATGATGCAGTCGGGTTTTTCTTTATTTTGTAACGACCTTTTGCTGTGTGGGACCGTAGTTTGCGGCGCCTGTATATTCAACGTCATCGGGGGTGGGGTAGTAGGGCTCTGCTTCACTGTCACGCTGATAAAGTCTGACGTGGTCACCCTCGGGAGTGATTTTTACTACATCCGGGCCTCTCCAGTAAACCTCAAATTCCGTACCTCTTACGGTTTCCTTTCTGATTTTTGTGGTGATATCAAATCTTGCTTCAAAAATATCACCTTCATGAAGTGAAAGGTAATTTACACAGCCGTCCTTTTCAGGACAGATTTCTTTTCCGTTGAGTATGAAGATACAGTTCTTCATGTAATCATATATTCTGAAACCGGCCTTGCAGTCGGCTTTTGCGATGAGAATGATTTTTCCCTCGTTGGGAATAAATGATTTGAGCTCTAGCTTATCGGTGGTCTTGTTGCAGGGAATGTTTACCGTAAGTACGCCGTTTCTCTCTGTGATTACATTGTCCCATGCGCATTTAAGAGCTACGGGAGCGGTACCTACACAGCATCCGGCAATGGATCTGAATCTTGTGAGAGAAATTGAATTCGGCTCGCTTCCGCCGGTAAATCCGCCTACCATTCTCTTGTCAATGTCTTTATATGTTATGCCGAGAACATCGTCTCTTGTGTTATCGCATACCACATAGCCTGTATATCTGACCTGATTTTCAATGAACTGGTTACGGATAAACAGATTCATATCCTGCATATATTCCTCGTATCCGCAGGCAATAAGCTCATGGGCGCAGATAATCATGTCTCTGATACAGCAGGTCTCGCAATGCTCCTCCTCAACGGGATGCCACTGAGCGTATTCGGGCACCCAGCCGAAGGATGAGGAAATGGAACGAACATAATCGTATATGCCTTTTCCCTTGAGAATATATTCTTCGTTATCCGTCAGACGCCCCAGCTTTACCAGACCGCAGGCAAACCATACGGCTGAATGAACGTGACCGAAAAACTCCATTTTATAGTTGAAATACCTTGATGTGCCGAGAACGTAGTTTGCAATTCCGGTTGCAAGATCAAGGGCAACCTCGTCGCCTGTCAGCTCGTATCTTCTCACAAGTGCCTGCAGCATTACTGCGTTTCTGATTGACTGCTCACCTCTGCCGGTATGTCTTGTCAGGTCAAAGCCGCCTTCCTTGAGGTAAACGTCGTTGGGAAATTCATAAATAGGTTCGTCTTCCTCCGAATCGCCGGACCAGAAGGTTCTTACCTTTCTTTCAATAACAAGGGAGCGCATACCTCTGATAAGCTCGGAGGTTCTCTTTTCGTTTTCTTCATCGTCGGGATATTCCTCCGTTATCTTGTTAAGGGCGGGAAGTATATATCCCATTTCGTGGAATGATGAATGTACGGTGTGTGTCCAGGGATATTTTTCACAGAATCTCAGACCGTGTTCACCCCAGGATTTCATAAGGTGGCGTCTGAGGGATTGCTTGACGTCATCGCCCTCATTTGTGCCGAGCATTTCCATGGCGGAGGCAAGTCCCTCATACCATGAGCCAACAAGCTCTGCATCGTCTACTCTGCAATGAGCCGCTTCTGCCGGCTTCTTGTTGGGGAGTAAAAGCCAGTAGGGGAGATTATCAAACTGTTTGTCCACCATGTTGGTGATATAGTGATGAACGAGGGCTGCGCTTTCTATGGGATTGAATTCTGAATACATTTTGTTTCTCCTGTGTATCAGTTAAATGTTACGCTCAAGGGCTTTGAAAGCTTGCCGTAAGCACTTGCGGCTATTATTTTTACGGTAAATTTTTCGCCTTCATTAAGGTTAAGCGTGCCGAGATTTATTGACATCCTTTCGGGAACGTCCTGAATAAAATAATCGGAAAGATAGGTCTTGCTCTGAAGCAGAAGTCCGGATTTATTACGTACTTCAATCTTGTAATTCTGTACTACGAAATCGGCATCCGCTCTGTCAAAGGTGAGGGTGTATTCGCCCTTATCGTTTACGGTATATTCTGCTTGCGCGCCTTCGGGGAATACGGGGGCGTTGTCAAGCTTTACCATGTTCTTGTAGGTATAGGCGTATGTTTCGGGATTATTTACGTCCTCGATATAGTAGGTAAGGAAAACGGAATCGGTGGTAAGGTCGTAAGCACTCATTTTTACGCTTCCGTCTCTGTCTGCTTCAACGATATAAAATTCTGCCGCTTCCTGGAATCTGTCGGGATGCTGACCCCAGATAAGATCTTTTTCAAGCTCATATCTTGCCAGTGCGCCTACACCTACCGCGGTGTAGCTTCCCTGCCAGATGGAACGGGGATCGCTGATGGGAAAATGAGAATGACCCGAGAAATTGACTACTCTGTTGTGCCCTTCCCATACGGGATTAAGACTGTCACAGCCCCAGATTACAGAGCCGTAAACCGTACCTCTGTTGTGGGGATGCTGGAAGGTGAATACAGGCAGATTCGGAGAATCCTCTTCCGCTTTTTTCAGCTCTTCAGCCGCCCATAAAACCGTTGAAGGAGGCATGATTTGTACAAATGAATTCGTATGTGACTGAACACCGATAAAATGGAAACCATTGACGGTGATATGCTGTTCACCTGTTTCAATGCCGTATTTCTCAAGGAAATGGTCGCTTGCCTTATAATCCATTTTGATATCGTGATTGCCGAGGAATACAAGAGTTTCCGCCCTGCCGTCAATGGTACCGTAGAAGCGGTCCATGAACTGCTCAAACTGTTCGTCTTTACCGTATTCGGTAATATCACCGCATGAAACGAAAAGGTCTATTCCGTCGTCACCGTAAATATCAAAGCAGGTGTTTATCATATCCACTACACGGTTGCCGTCGGCGTAATTCTCACCCACCTCGGTATGATTGTCGGTGAATACAACGAAGCGAATCGCCGGCTCAAAATCTTCGGGCACCTCCGGAAGCTTATCCGTAAAGGGCGTAAATGCCGTTCCGATAAGTGAAGAAACGGTGAAAATCATGGTGTAGATAAAACTGCAGATGCTTCTAAGCGCGGTTAAAAACATTTATTTCTCTCTCCTTAATTTTACTTTTTTGATTATATCACAGAGATATCGGGTTGGCAACAGATAAATATACCTTGTTAATTTTATTTGAAAGGTATATAATTACGGTGTAAATTTCTGACGGGATGTGAGCAGGATGCCGATTGTTGACCTTTCGGATATAAACGAAATCAAGCTTGTACGCTCTGCTGTACTGTTTCGTGACATGAGCGATGAAAATTTCATAAAGGCCCTGTCCCTCTTTGATGCCGAAACGGCTTCCTACGGAAAGGGAGATTATTTGCATTCGCCCTTCGGAAAGTACAAAAAATTCGGCCTGGTAATTTCGGGCACTGTTCAGGTGTGCAGTGATGATATTGACGGAAACAGAATGATTATGGCGGAAGTCACTCCCGGCATTACCTTCGGAGAATCAATCTGCTTCCTCGGAATCACCGATTCTCCCGTTTATGCTTTCGCTTCTGAAAATGTTCGTGTGCTGTGGCTTTCAGCCGATAAGCTTTTTGAACCGGGAGGGGATGAGCTTACCGTAAGTCTGAGTAAAAGATTTGCCTCAATGCTTGCGGCAAGAACTCTCGCAATGAACGACAGAATTCAGGTGCTTTCAAAAATCAGACTCAGGGATAAGCTGATGACCTATTTTAATCAGAAATCCCGTGACGCCGGCTCTCTCACCTTCCGTATTCCCGTTAACAGAGAGGACCTGGCGGCATACATGGGGACGGACAGAAGCGCCCTTTCCCGTGAGCTTTCCGAAATGAAAAAGGAAGGGCTTATTGATTATTACAAAAACAGCTTCCGAATACTGAAATGAAATCAGCCGTCTGCGGTTTTGCCCGCGGACGGCTGTTTCGCTTAATTTTTCAGCGAGTCGGATTTTTTGAATTTTTCAAGCACTTTATATGCGGGAACAATCAGTACTATGCTCAGCAGACCCGAGTAAAGCTGAAGTACGGAGAATACCTTGGTGACGATTGCCGCCATCTGACCGAGACTTTCGGAGAACAGACGAAGCAGTATCAATTCTCCGCCGCCCCACATGAAGAGCCATTTGAGAACGGCGCCTGCCGCAAGTGAGATGATGAAAACAACCGTACCTTTTTTGCTTCCGAACTTTGCGGCAAGCACAAGGATAATGTTGCCTATGATGATAATCGGGATTGTGAGATAATGAGTCGCTCCCGAAAGCATTGACATAGGTGAAGCCGGAGCGATGAAAAGCGACATTACGGGTACGATTACGGAAAAGCCGAGTCCCCATGCCGTACCAATCTCAAGGGCTGCAATTACCATTGCGGCGTTGATTACGGGACCGGAAATATAAGCTGAAACGTTTTTGATGAGCTGCATCACTATGATGATTGCCAACAGAACGGCGGCGGTTGAAAGCTTTGTTACGGAATTCTTTTTCATGGCTGTTCCTCCTTATTTCAACGGCATTATATCACGAAAAGTGTAAAAATTCCGTTGCAATTGCAACGAAAATCAAAGCTCTCAAGGCGGAAATTGAAAAGGAAAAAGCGGCGTGAAGTGAATTTACGCTTTTCAATTTTTTTCATCGGCTGCGTAGTCCGTATCATTGTAGCGTATGGGGCTTTGTTCTTCATCTTTTTTCTTTAACTGCTTTGTGAATGCAATTACAAAGGGTACGGAAATGAGAGAAGCCATCAGATAGGATACGGGTTGGGCGATTTCAATGCCCTTTATTCCGAAAAATTTATTGAATATTACAATGAAGGGAATGTAGAACAGACCGTTTTGGGCGCAGGCGAGGAAGAAGGCCCTTCCGGCTTTTCCCACACTTTGGAAGGTCATATTTGCTATCATGGCAAAGGGGAATATGGTCATTGCGATGCAGAGATATCTGAGAGCTGCCGTGCCGATTTCAAGGATTTCCGCTTCTGAACGGAAAAGGGAAATTACCTGCGGAGCGAAGATGAACATAACGGAAGAAAGAACGATTACCACCGCAAGACTGAATTTAAGGGTGAACCATATTGCTTTTCGTACTCTGCCGTATTTTCCCGCACCGTAGTTGAAGGAGGATACGGGCTGGAAGCCCTGACCTATGCCTACACCCGTGCTGAATATGAGCATGGAGCATTTTGCCACTATGCTCATGGCGGCTATGCAGGCATCGCCGTATGGCCTTGCGGAAATATTCAGTACCATGGTTGACACGGAGTTGAGTGACTGACGGGCAAAGCTGGGAATGCCTGTTGTAACTATGTTTATTATTACACGGGGCTTGAATGATATGCACTTGAATGAAATCTTGCTCTGGGTTTTTCCCAGAATGAATACGCTGAGAAGAATGCCCATGCTGATATATTGGGAAACCGTGGTGGCAAGTCCCGCACCTGCGATACCCATATTCGCTTTGAAGATAAGAATGGGGTCAAGCACTATGTTCAGTATTCCGCCCGTGGTAAGGCCTATCATGGCAAGCTGTGCCATTCCTTCATATCTGAGAATGTTATTCAGCACGCAGGAGGTAACGAAGGCGGGTGCGGCGTAGAGAACGAATTTACCATAAATCTTTGAATAAGGAAGAATTGTTTCCGTGCTGCCGATAAGTCTCATAAAGGGCTCAAGGAAGGTGAGTCCGAAAACCGAGAAAAGAATTCCCGTAACCAATGCGGCAAAAAATGCGGTGGAGCAGTATTTGCTTGCGGATTCAAAATCCTTTCCGCCCAGCTGGCGGCTGATATTACTGCCTGCACCGTGGCCGAAGGTGAAGCCGCAGGCCTGGATTATCCCCATGAGGGTAAAGACTATGCCCGTTGCACCGCTGGCGGGTACGCTTATTTTAGATACGAAATAGGTATCTGTGGCGTTATATATCATGCTGACCATCATGCTGATGATTGTGGGAACCGCAAGACTCGATACGAGCTTACCCACGGAAGTTTCCGTCATTTTTTTGAATTGCAGGTCAGCAGATTCAATTTGCTTGCTCAACTGAAGTCATCCTCTTTCACAATGGAAAAATATAATTATGAAAATGTATTTTACTACCTTTTTCCCTGAATATCAATAACTGAAAAATAAAAGCCCTTCCGTGGGAGGGGCTTTTATATTATTATATTGCATTATCCGATTACTTTGCAACATAAATATTTGCCGGATTGCATACCGAATGAGGAAAACTTCATAAATTCTTCATCTCTTTGGTAATTGAATATTAAGACAGGGTTGTAGTAAAATGTATTCGGCAAGGGAGGTAATGATAATGCCCCATATTCTTATCTGCGATGATGAAAAAGACATAGTCAATGCACTTAAGCTTTATCATACCGATCCGGATTACATACTCCACGAAGCATTCAACGGAAAGGAAGCAATTGAAACGGTTCAAAGGGAAAATATTGATATTATTCTGATGGATATTATGATGCCCGTCATGGACGGTATTTCCGCCATGGCAAAAATCAGAGAAATCAGTAATTGCCCCATTATCCTGCTTACCGCAAAAAGTGAGGACTGCGACAAAATTCTCGGCCTCAACATGGGAGCGGATGACTATATCACCAAGCCCTTCAATCCCCTTGAGGTAACGGCGAGGGTAAGGTCACAGCTCAGAAGATATTTTCGTCTGGGCTCCTCTGCTCCGAAGCGGGAAATATACGTCGTTGGGGGAATTGAACTTGACGACAAATCAAAGTCCGTTACGGTGGACGGAGAAAGTGTTTCCCTTACCCCGAAGGAATATGAAATACTCAAGCTGTTCATGGCAAGCCCGGGTAAAGTGTTTTCACCCAAGGAGATATATCAGCTTATCTGGAAGGAAATTCCTTTGAATACGGATAACACCGTAGC
This sequence comes from Clostridia bacterium, assembly GCA_024404015.1. Classification (GTDB taxonomy): domain Bacteria; phylum Bacillota; class Clostridia; order Oscillospirales; family Acutalibacteraceae; genus CAG-177. The sequence continues at coordinate 2,139 of JAKSQQ010000061.1, read as the reverse complement.
GGTACATATCCGCAATCTCCGTGAAAAAATAGAAATCAACCCCGCAGAGCCCCGATACGTTAAGGTTGTATTCGGTCACGGCTATAAGATAGAAGGAGGAATAAACAGATGAAAAGAATTATTCGTTCCATGCCCGGAAAGGCGCTGATATATATCGCGCTTATACTGTCGGCAGCCATATTCGCAGGCAGTACGGTGGGTATGATATTCATGGTTGATGACGGCAGGGTTTACAACTATTCGGAGGAGTCCCTGCACGAGGAATTGACGGATGAGCAGATAAGCAGCAGGACGTGGAATATTGCCGATTTCGCTTATCGTGATGATTTCGTATTGTACCGCGAGACAGTGGAAGCTCTTGATTATATCGTCAAAGACGAAACGGGAAAAATCATCTTAAAATCCGACGGAGTGAACGTAAACAGCAAGTGGGAATATGAATATTCCTATAAGTACAACAAAGATACTAAAGTCGGTTTTCCCGACGGTTACGAAAATGACGAAAGATTCAGCATTGAGCCAAAGGAAACCGACCCGGATAAGCTTACCGTACTGACGGTATATGCTAACGTAAAAAAGGATTCGTTTCTGGCAAAGTTTCTTGAAATTGAAGGCAGATTGCTTCATATCGTCTATGGGCTTCGCTTTGCCGGCTTCCCAATTGCGTTGGCTTTCATGCTTCTGACGATTCTGCTCTTTATTGCTCTTATGTGTGTATCCGGAAGAAGGCCGGAGGATGAGGAGGTACATCCCGGTCCTTTGAACAGAATACCCTTTGATATAATGTTTGCGGCATGGATGGCTCTGAGTATAGCGGTATTTTTATTATTTGACAGTGCTGGATACGGAGAGATGGGAGTCGTAATCGTTGCGGCTGTTTCCGTCGGTATTCTTCCCGGTTTATGTATGAGCTTTGCCGCCAGATTAAAGGAGCATTCCCTCATAAAAACCACAGTGGTTTATCGCATACTCCGTTTCCTTTGGAAAATATTCAGAAAGCTTTGCTCCGCAGTTAAAAGCTTCATTCTGAGCATTCCTATTGTGTGGAAAACCGTTGTGGGAGTCGGTGTATTCATGATAATCCAGTTTATACCGATTGTTTTCGGAGCGGCAATTTCCGTTATCCCGTTTTTCGTAAGCGCGGCAGTCGGCGTATTCATTGTTTACGTCGCAATTATGATGAAAAGACTCAAAAAGGGCGGTGAGGCACTCGCCTCGGGTGATTTAAGCTACGTGGTCAATACGGATAAAATGCTTCCTTCTTTTGCGGAGCACGGAAAAAACCTTAACAGCATCGCGGGCGGAATGACCATTGCGGTTGAGGACAGACTTAAGAGCGAAAGAATGAAGACGGAGCTTATTACAAACGTTTCGCACGATATCAAAACGCCCGTTACCTCAATCATAAATTATGCTTCGCTTATCGGCAGCGAAACCGAAAATGAAAAGACCGCCGAATATGCCGAGGTACTCGTCAGACAGTCGGAAAAGCTGAAAAAACTTGTGGAGGATCTGGTGGAGGTCTCAAAGGCAACCACGGGAAATCTTGAGGTCAATCTTGCTCAGTGTGATGCTTCAATTTTTCTGAATCAGGCATCCGGCGAATATGAGGATAAACTGAAAGCGGCAGGGCTTTCCCTTGTAGTCAAAGAGCCGAATGAAGAAATACGCATTCTTGCAGACGGCAGACGTATGTGGCGTGTATTTGATAACCTTATGAATAATATCTGTAAATACGCCCTTACGGGAACAAACGTTTATCTTTCTCTTGAAAAAGCGGGAACGGATGCCCGTATTACCTTCAAGAATATTTCAAGAGAGCCCCTTGATATTTCCGAAGAGGAGCTTATGGAAAGATTTACAAGAGGGGATTCCTCGAGAAATACCGAGGGCAACGGTCTCGGGCTCTCAATAGCCAAAAGCATGACGGAGCTGCAGGGCGGAAGCATGAAACTGTCCACGGACGGGGACTTGTTCAAAGTAACCCTCTCCTTTCCTCTCGCTTGAATCTATTGTGTAAGAACATACCAAACTAAATAATGTAGGTTTACGGCAGGCACTTATCAGAAGATAGGTGCCTGCTTCTTTTTTTGAAATGAAAGTTGTTTGGTATTAAGCCGTTTTCCGTCTCCGCCGTAT
>JAKSQQ010000060.1 GCA_024404015.1 Clostridia bacterium | reverse complement strand
TATTCGTCAATTACTATATTCTGTTTTGACTGATTTTCGCCAAAATAATCAAGCGAGGGTTATGCACGGTGCCACTTGATGCCCATAGGCGTATCTTCAAGGATTATGCCTTTGGCCTTCAGCTCATCTCTGATTCTGTCTGCCTCTGCCCAGTTCTTTTCCTTACGGGCGGCAGTTCTCTTTTCAATAAGTGCATCAATTTCGGCATCGGAATCCTCTGCCTTGCGGTTATACACAAGTCCCAGAACATCGGTGAGAGTATCAAATATCTTTGCGGCATATTCGGCGGTTTCAAGGGAAACGCCCTTGCCGTTTACGAAAGTATTGATATCCCTTACAAGGTCAAATACCGCAGCGATACCGTCGGCAGTATTAAGGTCATCATCCATTGCATCGTTGAACTGCTGAACTCTGGCATCGAGCTTTGACTTGATTTCTCCGTCAAGCTCCCCTGCCGATGCATTATTGATTTCAAAATCAAGGGAATCACGGCAGTTGTAAAGCCGGCTAAGGGATGCCTTGCACTGCTCAATGATATCCGTGCTGTAATTGATGGGGCTTCTGTATGATGACGAAATCATGAGATAGCGGATGGGCTCGTAGCCGTATTTTTCCGCAACGTCTCTTACAGTAAAGAAATTACCGAGAGATTTTGACATTTTTACGTTATCAACATTGATGTAGCCGTTATGCATCCAGTAATTTGCAAAGGGCATACCCGTAAAGGCTTCGCTCTGTGCAATTTCATTTTCGTGGTGAGGGAATATAAGGTCAAGGCCGCCGCAATGAATATCAATGCTTTCGCCGAGATAACGCATGTTCATTGCAGAGCATTCGATATGCCAGCCGGGTCTGCCGTGTCCCCAGGGAGAGTCCCAATAGGGTTCGCCGGGCTTTGCGGCCTTCCAAAGAGCAAAATCCATGGGATCCTTTTTGATATCGCCCACCATGATTCTTGCACCCGCTTCAAGCTCCTCAAGGGGCTGATGGGAAAGCTTGCCGTAAGAAGGGAAGGTCTTGGGGCTGAAATATACGTCACCGTCTACCTCATAAGCGTGACCCTTCTCAATAAGTCCGGCAACGATTTCAATTATCTTGTCAATATTTTCGGTTGCCTTGGGGTGAATATCCGCATGACGGAAATTAAGTCCGTCGGCATCCTTCCAGAATTCCTCTATATACTTTTCGGAAACGGTTTTGTAATCTGAGCCCTCTTCGTTTGCTCTTCTGATTATTTTATCATCAATGTCGGTGAAATTCTGAACAAAGGTAACGTCATATCCGCGGTATTCAAGATATCTTCTCAATACATCAAAAACGCAGAGGGGTCTGGCGTTGCCGATATGGATGTAGTTATAAACGGTAGGTCCGCAGGCATAAATCTTTACCTTGCCCTCTTCAATGGGCTTGAAATCCTGCTTGACTCTTGTAAGAGTATTAAATATCTTCATATATTTTCTCCTTTACTGATAATCTCTCTGAGAGATTCTATTTCCGATTCAAGACGGCTGATTTCCTGGGCTACGGGGTCGGGAATATGTACCTGGTCAAGGTCGCTGACTCTGACGCCGTCACATTTAACTATCTTTGCGGGAACGCCGACGGCCGTACAGTTGGCGGGAATATCCGTAAGAACAACCGCACCCGAAGCAATCTTAACGTTATCGCCGATTTTTACTGAGCCCAGCACCTTTGCACCGGAGCCGACCATAACGTTATTGCCGAGAGTAGGATGACGCTTGCCTGTTTCCTTACCCGTACCGCCTAAGGTTACGCCCTGATAAAGTGTTACATTGTCACCGATTTCCGCCGTTTCGCCGATGACCACACCGGTGCCGTGGTCAATGAAGAAGCCCTTACCGATTTTGACGGCGGGATGAATTTCTATGCCTGTTTTTCTTGATGCCCTCTGGGAAATCCATCTGGCAAGGAAAAACATTTTATGGCGGTAATAAAAATTAGCCCTGCGGTGCATTCTGATGGCTCTGAGACCCGGATAGAGAAAAAGCACCTCAAGAGAGCTGCGGGCGGCAGGGTCTCTCTCTCTGACACAGGCGATATCTTCCTTTAACTGTCTGAACATAATGCCTCCGAAAATAAAATACACCTCTGCAAACTGCAGAGGCGTTCAACGCGGTTCCACTCCGATTTATTACTCAAAAGCTTTAACGCAGCCATACGCACGGGAATACTGTCAGTTCCTCCCGAGAGCCGTCGGACGCACTTCATCCCGCCGTACATAAGAAGTCTTTCAGCTTATGACTTCCTCTCTGGTATGCCGTGTGGGGTTACTCTTCCCGACCATTGCCCTATTTCAAAGTGCACATATTATATTGTATTTCGGCAGAGATGTCAACATTTACTTTGTAATGTCAACTACCTTTACGCCGTCAACGATATACTTTATTCCCGATATTACCGCAAGTACGGCGGTAATCCCCAGCAGGATGTTTGAGCAAAGGGCAAAATTGCCGAAGCTTTCACTTGCGGGAGAATGGAAATGCAGACCTGCCATAATGCCGATGGAGAATATCATCTGAGTTGCGGTTTTAAGCTTGCCGAGAATACCCGCGGGAATAATTACACCCTGGGAGGTGGCCACAAGGCGGAAAGACGTAACGAGAAATTCTCTTGTAAGCACAACCATGGGAATCCAGATATTGCACACGTCAGCCGTCATGAAGGCAAGCAGAGCCGCGGTAGTCAGCATCTTATCTGCGAGAGGATCGCAGAGCTTGCCGAATACCGTAATCTGATTTGTTTTTCTGGCAATCTTTCCGTCAAGGAAATCCGTCAGGGATGCAACGACAAAAATCAAAGTCGCCGCAAGATAGTGAAACGGAAAATCAATGACCATTGCCGCAAGATAGAAGGGAACGAGAATTATTCTTATAACTGTAAGTTTATTAGGTAAATTCATAATAATAAAAGCAGATACTATTTAATATCTTTTCCTATTAAATCATATTCATTGTAATCAATAACCTCAACCTGAGCAAAATCTCCGGGGTTATAATTACGGGCTGACGTAAATTTGATTGTGCCGTCAATTTCGGGAGCATCCATGTAGGTTCTGCCGGTGTAGCTGTCGGAATATCCGTCGTAATCCTCAACCAGCACGGAATAAACGCTGCCTATTTTTTCTTGATTTTTGAGTTCGGTGATTTCAAGCTGGTCATTCATGATAATTTCGCCGCGGCGTGCCTTGACATCCTCCTCAACCTCTCCGTCCATATCAAAGGCGGGAGTACCCTCCTGGGGTGAGAATGAGAAGCATCCAAGACGGTCAAACTCAACCTCATTGATAAACTCGGCAAGGTTGTCAAATGCATCCTCGTCTTCACCGGGGAAGCCCACCATGACCGTAGTTCTGATAACCGCATCGGGAAGTGCCTCACGAATACGGGAAATAACGTCACGCAGAAGTGCGCTGTCACCGTGTCTGTTCATTCTCTTGAGAACACCGTCATCGGCGTGCTGAACGGGAAGGTCAATATAATGAAGCACCTTGGGCTGATTTTTCATTACGTCAAGAAGCTCATCCGTAATTTTATCGGGATAGCAGTAGAGCATTCTTATCCACTCAATGCCTTCAATTTCACAAAGAGCATTCAGCAGTTCCGGAAGACGAAGCTTTCCGTATAAATCCCTGCCGTATGCGGTGGTATCCTGGGCAATGAGTATCAGTTCCTTTGTACCTGCAAGAGCAAGCTGCCTTGCCTCTTCAACAAGAGTTTCAAATTCAACGCTTCTGTAATCTCCTCTGATACCGGGAATTGCACAATAGGTACAGCGGTTCGAACAGCCGTCCGCAATTTTGAGATAAGCCCAGTATTCGGGGGTGGTGAGAAGCCGCTCGCCCGTAAGAGGAAGAAGCGTTTTATCGGGAATATCCGTAAATCTCTCCCCTGCAAGTACACGGTTTACTATTTCATCAATATGTCCGATGGCTCCGATACCTACGACGGCATCCACCTCCGGCATTTCTTCAAATATTTCTTCCTTATATCTTTCGCTGAGGCATCCCGTTACGATAATCTTGCTGATTACGCCCTCTGCTTTAAGGGAAGCCATATCAAGAATATTCTCAATCGCTTCCTCCTTGGCGGCATCAATGAAGCCGCAGGTGTTGATGATAACGGCATCCGCACCGTCATAGCAATCGGTAATCTCAAATGAATTGCGGTCAAGGGTTGCAAGCATTCTTTCCGCATCCACCTGATTTTTGGGACAGCCGAGAGAAATCATACCTATTTTAGTCACAATAATTATCCTCCGTATCCGGACTGTATCTGTCAAGGGCGGTCTTTATATCCGACCAGCCGTAGCCCAGCCGCTGAAGCCCTGCCACAGTCTTTCGTATACCCTTTTCATCATTAAGGTATCTCTTATATTTGGTTGAGAGAAGCGCGGCAATATCCTCAACGGGGTCAAGCTCAAGTTCTTCAAGCACCTCACCGATAATATCGGATGAAACGCCGTGACGAAGCAACTCGGATTTGATACCGTTTTTGCTCATGTGCTTCCTTCTTATAAGAAAATCCGCTTTGTTACGGGCAAACCGTACATCGTTAATATATCCGTATTCTTCCAGATTGTCAAGAGCCCGTTCAACGTACTGCGGCTTGTGTCCTTTATTGAGAAGCTTAAGCTTCAGTTCTTTACGGCTGTTATCGGAATAGGACAAAAACCGCAGGCCCGAGATAAAAGCATACCTCGAGCCGATTTCGGTAAAGAATTTATCACATTCGGCGGAGTCGGTGATTTCCTTTACCCGACAGTAGGGGCAGGTGTACCAATACTCCGCATCAACGGTAAACATATATTCCCCGTCAACGGAAACGTGAATCTTATTTTGCTTTCCCTGTGAATAACTGATTTCCATTATTCGTCTTCGTCAACAACTATGTCAAGCTTCGCTCTTGCACCTGCTTTTGAAGCGGGTACTTCGGGAGCGGGAACGGATACGGGAGCCGATTTTACTGCAGGAGCCATTCTTGCATCGTACTCTGCCTTGATGGCTGCGCGTACCTTTTCCTCAATTTCAGCCGCAAGTGCGGTATCGTTAGTGAAAAGCTCCTTGACCGCTTCTCTGCCCTGACCGATTTTATTGCCTTCGTATGAGAACCAGGAGCCGCTCTTCTTGACTATGTCATATTTTACGCCCAGATCAACAAGCTCGCCAACCTTGGAAATGCCCTTGCCGTAAAGGATATCAAACTCTGCCTCCTTGAAGGGAGGAGCTACCTTATTCTTGACGATTTTTGCCTTAGTTCTGTTGCCTACGATTTCGCTGCCGTTCTGCTTGATTGCTTCGGTACGGCGTACCTCAATACGCATGGTTGCATAGAATTTAAGAGCGCGGCCGCCGGTGGTAACCTCGGGACTGCCGTAGATAACGCCCACCTTTTCACGAAGCTGATTGATAAAGATAAGAATTGTATTTGATTTGGCAACCGCACCGGCAATCTTTCTCATTGCCTGAGACATAAGACGGGCGTGCTGGCCTACGTGACTGTCGCCCATTTCACCCTCAATTTCCGATCTGGGAACAAGGGCGGCAACGGAGTCAACTACGATAACATCAATGGCGCCGGAACGGACAAGTGCTTCGGCGATTTCAAGTGCCTGCTCGCCGTCGTCGGGCTGAGAAACGAGAAGGGAATCAACGTCTACTCCGAGATGACCTGCATATACGGGGTCAAGAGCGTGCTCTGCATCAATGAAAGCCGCCTCTCCGCCAAGCTTCTGTGCTTCGGCAATAACGGTGAGGGCAAGAGTGGTTTTACCTGATGATTCGGGTCCGTAGACCTCTATGATACGGCCGCGGGGCATACCGCCGATACCGGTGGCAACGTCAAGAGAAATTGAGCCGGTGGATACTGCTTCGATATTGAGACTGGAATTCTGACCAAGGCGCATAATTGAGCCCTTACCATAGGCCTTTTCGATTTTTTCAAGAGCTGTTTCTAATGCTTTTTGCTTATCCGACATAGTTTTTGACCTCCGAATATGAATATTACTATTATTTTATACACCTTTTGAAAATAAAAATCAATAGTTTTATTTAACTTTTTTTGTTTTTTTCCTATTATTTTCACCCCGGTGAAAAATAAATTGTAATTCAGAAAAAAAATGCTTGCATTTTATATGAAAGTCTGTTAATATATCCCTTGTTAATGACTAAAAGGAGGTGCGAATCATGGCAAAATGTGAATTCTGCGGTAAAGAAGTAGCATTCGGCATTAAGGTATCCCATTCACACAGACGTTCCAACAGAACATGGAAACCCAACGTTAAAAGAGTCAAGGCCGTTGTAAACGGAACTCCCAAGAGAGTTTATGCTTGCACCCGTTGCCTTCGCTCCGGTAAGGTTACAAGAGCCGTTTAAGTGAAGATGATTAAGAGACCGCTTTGCGGTCTCTTTTTCTTTTGCCGGGGCAGGTAAATATCGGCGGTATGCAAGCCCGTTCACTGTCAAAACATATATAAAGAAAATAATATTTTACATATTTCACAATTCATTAGTAGTCGGCGTGGACATCAGGCCACAACATTTTGTGTTTTTGTCGGGGGGATATAAAACTTGCCGAAAAGGTTACACATTGAATGTAATTTGGTGTATAATACGAAATATCTTTAGCTGGATGACCATGTTAATATTTATATTAACGGTGATAAAATGACATTCAAAGTAAACAGTGAGCGTCTCGGCTCCGCTTTTTCTGTTCCAAACGAAATAGTCGACAAGCATCTGAGAATTGCCGGCGGCGAGCAAATAAAGGTACTGCTTCTCATACTCCGCAAGGGTGCCGACAAGCTTGACGAAAACAAAATCGCAAAGGCACTTAAATGTGATGTAAACGACGTTGAGGACTATCTGCAATACTGGATCAACACGGGTATACTGCTTGAAGGCGAGGAAGCTCCTCAGCCGGAAAAGTACGTTCCTCCTCAAAAGAAAGAGGAGCCCAAGCCGGAGATAAAGCAGGCAGCTTCTCAACCGGAGTATTCAAGACCCTCATCCTCCGAAATCGCAATACGTCTTGACGAATCAAAAGAACTGCGTCTTTTATTTGATGAAATTCAGCAAAAGCTGGGTAAAACCATCGGCTATGACGGTCAGTGTACCTTCCTGCTTCTCTATGACAGATTCGGTCTGCCGGCAGACGTAATCTATATGCTGGTGGAATACTGCGTCAGTGCGGGAAAAACCGGATATTCATATATTGAATCCGTGGGAAAGACCTGGAGTGAGCAGGAAATAGATTCCATTGATAAAGCGGCGGAAAAAATTGCGGCTTTCAATTCGGTGGACAAATTCTGGAAAAAATTCACGGTGGATACGGGTGTAAAGAATCCCAAGCCCACCCTCAAGCAGGCACTGCAGATTGAAAACTGGCTCTGCGTAATGAACATGAGCTATGACATGGTCATGAGAGCATACGACGTTACGGTGGAGAACACGGGAAAAATCAGTTTTTCTTACATGACCAAGGTGCTTTCCGCTTGGAAGACCAAGGGATACAAAAAGCCCTCGGATATAGACAGCGATGAGAAAGCAAAATCCGACGCGGCAAAGAAAAACGTGAGTAAAGAAGCTGAAAATCCCTCCTACGACCTTAATGAATACACTCAGAATTCAATCAAGAGTAAGTTAAAATATACAAAGAAGGATAAGAAATGAGTTACACTAAGGAAAATCTGCAATACGCCACACGGATGATTGCGGACAGAAAGCTTAAGGCGGAAAGAATTCACGATGTCCGTCACAGCGAGGTTGTAAAAAAGATTCCCGAAATCGCACAGTACGAATATCAGCTGGCTCAAACCGGAGTTGCGGTGCTGAAGGCCATTGATATGGACGGCGACATAGATAAATATATCGAGGAGCTGTCGGAAATCAACGGAAAAATCCGGCAATGCATAAAGGATGCACTTGTTAAGGGCGGATATCCCGAGGATTATCTGGAAATTCCCTACACCTGCAAAATATGTGAAGACGTGGGCTTCAAAAACGGAAAAATCTGTTCCTGCCGAAAGAAACTGCTTAACGAGCTTTCAATAAACGACCTGAGGAAGGTTTCCCCGGCGCAAAACTGCAGATTTGATAATTTTTTACTTGACTATTATCCCGACGTTCCCGATGCAGTTTACGGTATTTCTCCCCAGAAAAAAATGGAGGAAATACTTGAATACTGCAAGTGCTATGCAGAGGATTTTGACGAGGAATCCGGCTCTCTCTACATGAGGGGAGCAACGGGTCTGGGCAAAACACATCTTTCACTTGCCATCGGAAATATTGTGGCAGCCAAGGGCTTCAACGTAGTTTACGGCTCGGCGCAAAATCTGTTTTCGGCTATGGAGAGAGATAAATTCTCCAATTATAACAGCAGTGAAACCGAGGATAAGCTGATAGAAGCCGACTTGTTGATTATTGACGATCTGGGCAGCGAATTCACCACCCGCTTCACCGTAGATAAGCTGCTGAACATTATAAATACGAGAATAAATCTCAGAAGGCCGGTAATAATATCCACAAATCTTTCGGATAAAGAGCTTGAAGAAAAATACGACCAGCGTATCACTTCAAGAATAATCGGCAGCTACACTCCCCTGTGCTTTATGGGCAGGGATATCAGGCAAATCAAAGCATCAGAATAAGAGGTAAACCATGGACATTATCGCAAAACTTACTCAGGAATTAAATCTTCAGCAATGGCAGACAGAGAACGTAGTAAAGCTCCTTGACGAGGGCTGTACCGTTCCCTTCATCGCAAGATACAGAAAGGAACAGCACGGAACGCTTGACGACCAGGTTATCCGTGAGCTTTCCGAAAGACTTGAATATTTAAGAAATCTCGACAAGCGCCGCGAAGAGGTCAGAGGACTTATAGCGGCTCAGGAAAAACTGACGGACGAAATTTCAGGCGCTCTTGACAAGGCGGTTACTGTCACGGAGATTGACGATATATACAGACCCTTCAGGCCCAAAAGGAAGACGAGAGCTTCCGTTGCGAAAGAAAAGGGGCTCGAGCCACTGGCGGACGCAATCTATGCACAGCAGGCGGATTCGCCCTCACCTATTGAGCTTGCCGAAGGATATATTGACCCCGAAAAGGGCGTTGAAACCGCTGAGGATGCACTCAAGGGTGCTCTTGATATTATCGCGGAGAATATTTCCGACGACCCCGATATCAGAAAGAGACTTCGCAACCTCTTTACCGTCATCGGCACGGTCACCGTTACCGCCGCGGACAAGGATGCCCAGAGCGTATACACCATGTATTACGATTATTCCGAGCCCGTAAAGACGATTGCAGGTCACAGAATTCTTGCCATTGACAGAGGCGAAAAGGAAAAATTCCTCAAAGTAAGCGTTACGATAGACACTGTAAAAGCGTCCAACGTTATTACAAGCGTTACGCTCAATCCCGCCGGTTCACCCACCACGGAAGCGGTAAGAGAAGCGGGCTCAGATGCTTATAACAGACTTATTTACCCTTCGGTTG
>JAKSQQ010000006.1 GCA_024404015.1 Clostridia bacterium | reverse complement strand
CAAAGCTGAAGCTTGCGGAAAAATCGTCATTCCATTTAAGGTCGGTAAGCGGTGGAAGGTCTGCAAATACGGAAACGGAAAATGCGCTGAAAAGCATAAGGACCGCAAGTAAAGCGGCAATAATTGATTTTGTTGTTTTCATTATCTGTCCTCCAAAAAATGTTTATTGAATTTTATCATAAAGCAAGGATGATATCAACTGATTTTCCTCAAAATTTTCCATTATGTTATTATATAGACAAAGGATGCTGAAATTTCAGCCGCGCATATAGGTACAATGCGAAAAAAATAATACACCTCACTTAAATCTTCGTTGAATTTTACTGTATATAGTAAAATTCATTTGTGCTATAATCCACGTGAAAAATAAAACGGGAAAGTGAAAATGTTTGAAAAACAATAAATATGAAATAGATATGTGTACGGGGTCTCTGATGGCCAAGCTGATATCCTTTATAGCTCCCCTTATGCTGTCAAACTTCCTGCAGCTGCTGTTCAATGCGGTTGACCTGGTGGTTGTGGGTCATTTTGCCTCTGATTGCAGTAATGCCCTTGCCGCAGTGGGAGCGACCTCCTCGCTCATAAATCTTTTCGTAAATCTGTTTGTGGGAATATCGCTGGGCGCAAACGTCTGCGTTGCAATGTATTACGCTCAGGATAACACCGAAAAAATGAGCAAGGTTGTTCATACCTCTATAACGACGGCTCTGATTACGGGAATCACCATGATGATTGTGGGTATCATATTCTGCCGTACCGCCCTTACCATGACGGGCACCCCCTCAAACGTAATCAACTCCTCTGTACTGTACATGAGGATATACTTTATCGGTACGCCTTTTGTAATGCTTTATAACTTCGGCGCGGCAATCCTCCGTGCGGTAGGTGATACGAAAAGACCTATGGCTTTCCTTATCGCTTCGGGAATCATAAACGCCGTTCTGAACATGATACTTGTCATCTTTTTCCACCTTGACGTGGCGGGCGTTGCAATAGCAACGGTCATTTCCCAGATAATTTCCTGCATACTGGTGCTTTCGGTCCTTTTCAAAAGCCCCGAGGGTTACAGACTGTACGTATCAAAGCTGAAGATAGATTTCAAAATAATGGGCAAAATATTCGCCATTGGTCTGCCTGCGGGCTTACAAAGTGCGGTAATCAGTTTTTCCAATGTTTTGCTTCAGTCCTCGGTCAATACCTTCGGTCAGTTTGCGATGGCGGGCTACACAGCCGCAAACAACATTTTCGGCTTCATGTATTCCTGCGTAAATTCAATCTCCCAGGGATGCATGAGCTTCACAAGTCAGAATTTCGGTGCGGGAAAAACCGACAGAATGAGAAAGGTACTGAAAAACTGCATTCTGCTTGAAACCGTCGTATGCCTTATAATGGGCTGTATCGCATACTTTTTCAGCAACACCATACTGGGCATATATTCATCGGATAAAACCGTACTCGACTACGGAGCGCAGGTGCTTGAATACACTGCCATAACCTACTTTATCTGCGGATACATGGACTGTATTCCCGGTGCGCTGAGAGGAATGGGGCGTTCATCCGTTCCCATGATTCTGTCCATCGTAGGTACGGTAGGCGTAAGAATACTGTGGATATACTGCATCTTCCCCATGCAGAGAAGCATCAGATTCCTTTTCCTCTCCTACCCTGTTTCCTGGATAGCCACCTGCGTAATGCAGTTTATATGCTACGTAATCATCAGAAACAAGCTTGAGAAAAAAATTAACAATCAGACGAAATACAACGACCTGCCTTCCGCTTGAGAAGACAGGCCGTTTTTTAACATTTTATCCCGCTATAAGTGCCGCTATCTTGGGAATGAATGCGGCGATAAGAGCGATTGCCTTGAGCAGGATGTCAAGTATCATCTGAATAAAGGGAATCTGCTCCTGTGTTACGGGCTGTGAAGGATCGGCAGGAGCTGTGGGCTCGGTTACGGGAACCGTGGGCTGAGTGGGCTGAGTTGTGGGTTGTGTTGAGGGCTGAGTAACGGGCTGACTCGGTTGAGTAGGTTGAGTAGCGGGCTGAGAGGGAGACGTGGACGCTGTGGTATCGTCCGTAAGGGGCTCACCCGGAACTACTCCGCCTGTACCGTTATCGTATTCGGAATAAAGCACCGAAACATCACAGTTGCCGTTGACACCGTCAACCTTTCCCGTTGAAGTGAACTGCCACATTGTGTAGTTGCACTTATAATCCACAAACTCATTATATCTTGCAATCCAGACGGAGCAGGTAAGGTCGGCTCCGTTCATCTTGGTTGTAAGAAGGGAGCAACCCGTGTAGAGCATGGGTTCATATCCCCTGTTTCTGACGATTGAGCAAAAATTATTGACTATGGAAGTAAGCTGCGCCTTGGTAAATTTTGCTTCATAAAGCCGTCCCGTCAAACCCGAATCGTTGGTGGCATATTCAAGGTCATAGGCAAGAGGCAGGTCAAGAGCTCTGCCCTTGAGGAGAGCGAGAATGTAATTTGTTTCATCGGTGGAATCGGAAAGAGAATCCGGCTGACCGAAGAAATATGCACCTACTTTTAATCCCGCCGCCTTTGCCTGTGTATAATATTTATCAAACGAGGTATCCGCATTGAATGCGCCGTATTTATATCCTCTGTAACCGACACGGAGAATTACGCCGTCAATACCTGCGGCATAGACCTTATTGAAATCAACATTGGTCTGATACTGTGAAATATCAATTATGAAGGTCTTTTTGAAATTATTGAATTTTGCTTCATGAATAAAGCCGTCTGCGTAAAATACGGAACCGTAATTTGCTCTTGTTCCGGTCTCGCCGGATGCGGTATCAGCAAGTGCAGGCGTAAGCATGAAGCTCATTACCATGGCAACGATAAATATCCCAGCCGATATTACCGTTATCGCTCTGCGTTTATTCTGTGACATAGAGCCCTCCGAAATTAAAATATATAGGTTAAGCCGATTTGTACCGAAATATCGCATACTCCTCAGCTTAACCCCATATATAGATTATAACACAGTATTTTTTACTTTTCAAGCACAATTTTATACCGTGATTTCAAACCTGAAACGGGCATTTTCATCGTACCACATACGGAAATTGGTTGCCCAGGTGTTATTATAGAGATTAAAGAAAACTCCTTCGCTTTCATCGGGAACCGTATTCACATAGTCACACAGATGAGGAATACCCGGGGAAACAAGAGGACAGTCAATCATATTCACCTGTAGGCCGTCATAGTAAATTCCGCTGTCGGAGGCGTGAAGATTTCTGTTGCCTCTTGAAACCACCTCATAGGGATTGATTTTTTTACCCAGTTTCCCTATACGAAGGCCCTTGAGCAGGGGCTTAAAGCCCAACCAGATTGCCTCTGCCACACGGTTTGCGGGCTTATCGTACCAGCAGAAATCATATATCAGCTTACCCTCTTCGCAGGTGATTAACGCCTGTGCCGAAGCGGGAGCACCCATAAATTCAACGGCTTTCTTATCAAAGGTAAAATTGATTACCGCCTTTTCGCCGTCGGTATATGCCTTTGCAGACGTTGAGCAGGAATAATCCTCTGTGACCGCTTTTTCCATGCCGATTTTTGTGAAATCACGCCACGCCCAGTCATCCTCTATACGGTGATAACGCTTGTGGAAGCGGATATAATCATCGTAGGTAAACTGCTCATAGAGAGGCGTGAAAAGCTTATGCTCACTATCCGAAACAAGTTTTTCGCCGATTTTAAGATAATTGAGCGCACCCGTTTCGTCAACGGAGAGGGTAAAATCACCCAACGTGATTTTTTCGCTCGGCTGAAGTTCCTTCATTCCCGTAACATCGGATTTTTCTCTCTGTGCCTCTGCCATGGCAGATTTGCAGATTTCACGAATGGTGGGGCTGAGTTTTTCAACCGCTTCATAGAGGAAGCTTCTCTGCTCCTCCCAGGAGGATTCAAATTTCTTATAATTTGCATCATTTCTGTGTGCTTCAAAATCTCTGCGGACAAAATTCACCTTATCATTCAGGAAGGTTTTTTCATCAAGTCCCCAGGTATGCTCAGGAATCATGATAAGCCCGTCTCCGAGAATCTGTTTATCCTCTCCCTCGGGAAGATTTTCATATACTTTTTCAAGGGCACGGAACATTGAAACCTTGCCGGGGTCGGACCCTACTCCGTGAATCCAGCTGTCTCCGATTTCTTCTGTAACAAGAGGCAGAGAATCCTTTATCTCACGGGCAACAAGAGCCACGTCGTTAAGGTCGGCGGCAACTATTTCGGCAGAGGGAAGCATTTCGTGAATCTCGGCAAAAATCTTTTCCACGTCTTCCACGGTCTGGGCGCCTTTATTATCGTAGGTATGGGCAAAGTAGAGGGCAACTCCGCTGTCACCGATGGGAGTGTATCCGCCGTAGCCGCCGCTGTAAATAACGGTGATTTCCTCGCCGCTGTCTGCCTTCCATCTGAAAATTTCCGGTACTTCGGGGACTGCAGATGCTTCATTTACACCGAGATGAAGAAGTTCAACTCCGTTCTTCACAAGCAAAGGAATCATCGCCTTTGTATGACCTGGAACGTCCGTCATCTTTGCGGCAATGGTTTTTTTGCCGAATCTTTCATCAAGCTTTCTGCTGATTGAAATGCCGTGCTCAAAGAGTGCCTTTGTCATAAACTCGGTATGGGTGGTAAAGGGCAGGGCGTGCCAGCAGATATCCCCTCTTCCGATTGCCTCTTCAAGTTCTTTGACCTTATCCTCGAGCATGGTTTCAAGATATTCGCGGATAAGCCAGGAGCCGGTGGTCCATTTGAACTGTGCACTGCTTTCGCTGTCTCTCAGCCCCTTTGCGGTTTTGAGAGCACCCGGAATGTAATTATTCTTATATCCTTCAATGACGTTGCGGGCAAGGTCGGTAAAGCCGATATCAAGGTGTGTTTTATAGATGACAAGTACTTTTTTGATTTCCATATCTGTCCTCCGATAAAAGATATGATTTAATTATAAACCAAATAAAAACTTTTTCAACATTTTTCGGATGATTGTGATATAATGATACAAATCATTTTTCGGAGTAAGGTATGAACATAATTGAAATAAAGGATTTCGGTGACAACCGTCTTGACGTGTATGCACGGCTCAACGAAAATCAGCTGCTGAACAGAGACAGACCGAAGGACGGCATCTTTATAGCCGAAAGTCCCAAAGTAGTTGAAAGGGCTCTTGACGCCGGATACGAGCCGATTTCAATGCTCCTTGAGAAGAAGCATATTGACGGCGAAGCAAAGCAAATAATTGAAAAAGCGGGAGATATTCCCGTATTTACGGCTGAATTTGATATACTTACTCAGATTACGGGCTTCAAGCTTACAAGAGGTGTACTCTGTGCCATGCACAGAAAAGATTTACCCTCCCCCGAATCCGTATATGAAAACGCATCCCGCATAGCCCTGCTTGAGGACGTAATGAATCCCGCAAACGTAGGTGCGGCAATCCGTTCCGCCGCCGCTCTGGGATTTGACGGGGTACTGCTGACGGCTGAATGCAGTAATCCTCTGTACCGCAGAGCAATCAGAGTCAGTATGGGGACTGTATTTCAGATTCCCTGGACAATCCTCGGAAGAAACAACTGGCCCGATGAAATCACAAAGCTGAAAGAACACGGCTTTGCGGTGGCTTCAATGGCACTGAAGGAAAACTGCGTTGATATTGATGACGAAAAACTGAACAGTGAAAAAAAAATTGCGGTAATTCTCGGTACCGAGGGCGAAGGTCTTAAAGACGAAACCATAGAAATGAGCGACTACGTAATCAAAATACCTATGGGACACGGCGTGGACAGTCTGAACGTTGCCGCCGCCTCCGCAGTGGCATTCTGGCAGTTAGGCAAAAAGCTTTGACAATAAATGAAGTAAGTAGTATATTAACCATGTTATTATTTCCACGGAGGGCAATATAATGGCAAAGAAAAAGAAATCCGGAATAAACGCAAAGGGCATTTTACGGATTACGGGATATTCAATCGGCATAGGTGAGGCCTGGCTTGCCGCAGTCACCATTGCCGCGATATGCATCGCACTTGCGGTATGCGGTATCGGCGGTATAGGTATCGGCATAAAGCTGCTCATATCTCACCGCATCCTTCAGGGTCTGCTGTATCTGGGTACGGGACTTGTTTCCCTCGGCATTGTCCCCGTCTGCATAATGGGTGAAATAAAATTTGTTTCCATAGCAATTCAGGTTACAAAAATGCTGAAGGAAAAAATCACCGCAATCACAAAGGAGGAAGAGAAATGAGTTCACTCAAAAAGAAAATCCTCATAGTTTGTGCTTCGGTTACGGGAGCGGGTCTAATTCTCCTGCTGGGTCTTTTCATCAAGATAAAATTTAACCCCGTAGAGCTGAACGACGTTAAGCAAAAAATAAAAACCTACGACATTTCAGACGAATACTCAAATATATACGTTGAAACGAAGGACGCGGATGTAAGATTCATCGTATCCGAAAACGGCAGGACTACCGTCACCTGCATTGACGGAACAGCGAAAGATACCGTGGGTGTATCGTCAAAGGGTCTTACCGTCATAAGCGAAAAGAAGAAAAAAACGGGTACGATATTTAACCCGGTATTTGATTTCAGAAAAGACAATGCTCCGGACATAACCGTTTCAATTCCCTATATGAAATTAGGTGACGTTGCGATTATTACCGAAAACGGCAAAATTGAGGCCGAAGATTTCTTCCTTTCCGAAACCGTCAACGCTTCCCTTGTTACGAAAAACGGTGAAATCAGTTACTGCATGAATACAACGGGAAAGTGCTTCATTGAAAATGAAAAGGGCAAAATAGCCGTCAAGGGTCTGCAATGCGACTCAGCAGACGTTAAAATCGAAGGCGGAGAAATATCACTTACCGGCTCCGACGTAAAAGGTGAAATAAACCTTAAAGCCGAAAGCGGAGAATTCATCGCCGAGGACGTTGAATGCGAAAACCTTATTGCAGAATCGGATAAATGCGACTAATATCTTAAAAACTTCTGTTCACGGGTTGCCGTTAACGTTACAGAAAACAGCGGAAACATAAAAATCAGAAAGTCCGATGCAAATATTTTCGTCATTGATTCAAAAAGCGGTAACGTCAACGCAGAATTCACATCGCCGAAGATTTATACGGTTGAAAGTAAATCCGGCAAGATAAACATTCCCGAGTCACTTTCCGGCGGTATGTGTAAAATAAATACGGACTCCGGTAACGTAAGAGTTTCAATAGTCAAAGAAAAAATACAGACAATTAAGACGAATTGATTATTGCAAATTGCGGCAACATGGGGTATATTATGGCAGAAATTTTTCAGGAGAATAACAATATGAAATATCTTTCAGAACACTTCAAAGAACTCGAAAAACGAGGAAATTACCCCGAAGAAGCAATTAAAGCACTTGAAGAAACAGCATCTGTGATAGACGGAAACAAAAAATTCGCAGACGCATTTGAAAAGCTTCGTCTTCGCTATATGAATTCAAAATCGGAGAGAATGAGCAACAAAAACGTATTCATTCTCCTTGACAAGCTTGCCAAAAAATATAAGGTCAACGAATATACCCTTCACCTTGTTTTTCTTATCGTTTGCAGCGAATTGCTCCACAAAAGATATAAGGAAAAGGGAATCAGTGATGAAATCTTTTGGCGAGGCGTTGACGATTTCAGATGCAAGATGCTGGAGTGCATGGCATGTAAGCAGGTTGTCGGAACATTTGTTGAAACCTGGAACTGGGGCTTCATGCACATGAACAGATTCGCTCTGGGCAGATTCCAGTATGAATATGACACCGCCGATTTTGATTTCATCACAAAAGCAGGCGTTCATATCAAAAAAGGTCAGCAGGTTATCAACTTCCATATTCCCTCATCGGGCGTTCCCCTTACAGATAAAATAAGACTTGATTCCTACAAAAAGGCCTATGAATTCTTTAAGGACTGCCGTACTCCCGAGGGCTATCTCATTCTCAGATGCGGCTCTTGGCTTCTCTTCCCCGGTCACGAAAAAATGCTCTATAAGGACTCCAACATTCTTAAATTCTACCGTGACTTTGAGATTTACAAATGGGAGGAAAGGGACAATTTCGGTGATGCATGGCGTATCTGGAATGCAGACGCTGAGCTTCCCCTTGAGCAGAGACCTGCAGATACCAAGCTTCGCAAGGCATACAAGGACTGGATGACGGCAGGCAATAAAACGGGCTACGGCTGCGGTGTAATCGTCTTTGACGGAGAAAAAATCGTAAGATAATAAATATCGGCAGTGTAAAATCACACTGCCGATTTGCTTTTTATACCGTATATTTACTGCCCTCGGTTTCATTGAAGGAAGCGTATTCTCCCGAGAAAATATCGTCCATCCATTTTGTATTTTCAAGATACCAGTCAATGGTGAGACGAATGCCGTCGGCAAATTTCGTTTCGGGAAGCCAGTCCAGTTCGTTATGTATTTTTGTGGGGTCTATGGCGTATCTGCGGTCGTGACCTGCTCTGTCCTTAACGTAGGTAATAAGCTCCTCGCTCTTACCCGTTCTTTCAAGAATGGTCTTTACAACTTCAATATTCTGCTTCTCATTATGACCGCCGATATTGTAAACCTCACCCACCGTACCGCCGTGGATAATAAGGTCAATGGCTCTGCAATGGTCGTCAACATAGAGCCAGTCACGAACGTTGAGTCCGTTTCCGTAAACGGGAAGGGATTCTCCCAGCTGAGCTTTCCTAATCATAAGG
This sequence comes from Clostridia bacterium, assembly GCA_024404015.1. Lineage (GTDB taxonomy): Bacteria > Bacillota > Clostridia > Oscillospirales > Acutalibacteraceae > CAG-177. Next base: position 31,922 of record JAKSQQ010000006.1, on the reverse strand, counting down.
GGAATCAGCTTCTCGGGGAACTGATAAGGTCCGTAGTTATTTGAACATCTTGAAACCGTTACGGGAAGACCATAAGTCCTGTAATAGGCAAGAGCCAGTAAATCCGCAGATGCCTTTGAGGACGAATAGGGACTGGAGGTATGAATAGGTGTTTCCTCCGTAAAGAAAAGGTCGGGACGGTCAAGGGGAAGGTCACCGTAAACCTCGTCTGTGGAAACCTGATGATATCTCTTGACACCGTACTTTCTTGAAGCATCAAGAAGAGCGGCGGTACCCATAATATTGGTTTCAAGGAAAACCGTGGGATTTTCTATGGAGCGGTCAACGTGGCTTTCGGCGGCAAAGTTAATGACAATATCAAAACTCTCCTTTGCAAAAAGCTTGTCAACCGTTTCTCTGTCGGAAATACTGCCCTTTACAAATCTGAAATTCTTATGCTTAAGAGCGTTTTCAAGATTTGCAAGGTTACCCGCATAGGTGAGACAATCAAGGCACACGTAATCGTAATCGGGGTGTTCCCTGAGCATATAATTCACAAAATTCGTACCGATGAAACCGGCTCCTCCGGTAATCAGGATTTTCATTCGTCATCATCCTCCTCGGAATCTAATTCGGGACTGATAACCGTTACTATTTTTTTGAAGTCCACTCCGTCAAAAAGCTTCTTGAATCTTACCCTTACACCGTAGGTGGTATTACATTCGGGGCAATTAAACTGGGCTCTGAAAAACTGACAGCTGAATTTCCAGGGGGAAATAAGCTCACACTGTTTGCCGCAGGTGTCGCAGTAATGCTCAAGACGTTTCTTGTCAATGAGAGGATTATCAATATTCTTTAATACCTTTGCTTTATAAAGAAGGCGGGCATAGTATTCGTCATTGCACACCACCGTTTCTTTTTCAAAGGATTTTTTATCGTAGATAAGTTCAAAAATATCCGCCGTAAGCATACTGTCGCCGAGGGCTCTGTGATGGGTATATATTTCCGGGTCAATTCCCACCTCCTGAGCGGCGGTAATAAGTCCCGCCTGCTGGTCAGCACGGTTACGGTTTGCTCTTTTCTGATAATATTTCTGAAGGTCGCAGTAATGAGTGAGGAAGGGAATCTGTGTAATGCCGTTAAGGTAGGAATAATTTTCAATAAGAACTCTGATATCACCGTCACCCCAGGTGAGGATTACTGTATCATCGGTGTTTCCTATCCATTTTCTGAAATGAGAAAATGCCTGGGTAAAGGGCATACCCGTTGAGATATCATCGTTTGTAAGATTGGTCAGCTTCTTGACACTTCCTCTGAGCTTCCTGCCTATCTGGGAACGGATGATACAGGAGAAATCGTCAACCGTATCAAACTGCTCGTCAAGCTTCACCGCACCGATTTCAATAATCTCATTGATAAATCCCGCCGTCTTTTTGGCGTAGGTATTATTCCATTCCAGATCCATTACGACATACTGCATAGATTCACATCCTTATTTTACGGATTCAATAAACTTCATAAAGTGTTCTCTGCCTAAATCATCTCTTGAAAATACACCGCACTGCTCAAGAATCGCGGCAAATACGATACCGATTTCATCACGGATAATACCGTCAATGTTTTCTGCCGTTACCGTATATTTCGCCTTAATCATATCCGCCCAATCGGCGTGCTTGGAAATAAGCTCGTTCTTTCTTATATCCTCACCGGAAAGCATTGCCTCCTTGAGCAACTGCATTTCCTTTTTAAGGCGTGAGGGAAGCACGGCAAGTCCCATAACCTCAATCAGACCGATATTCTCTTTTTTGATGTGGTGATATTCGGGATGGGGATGATAATAACCGTCGGGATATTTCTCTGTGGTAATGTTATTACGAAGCACAAGGTCAAGCTCGTAAGTTCCGTCAACGCATCTTGCAATAGGTGTGATTGCGTTATGAGGAGTACCTTCGGTTTCGCTGAAAATGAATACCTCCTCATCCGTGTATTCTCTCCATGCGTTGAGAATTTTTTCCGCAAGGCGTGTAATTCTGTCAGTATCGTCACCTCTGAGACGGATAACGGACATGGGCCACTTTACGATACCCGTTTCAACGTCTTCATAATTTTTGAAGAAGACGTATTTTTCAATAGGGGCCTTTGCCATGGCAAATGTATAGTTACCGCCCTGAAAATGCTCGTGAGAAAGAATGGAACCGCCTACAATAGGAAGATCCGCATTTGAACCCACAAAGTAATGAGGGAACATTTTGACAAAATCAAACAGCTTTTTGAAAGCGGCCCTGTCAATTACCATTGGTGTATGCTTTGAATTCAGGACTATGCAATGCTCGTTATAATAAACGTAAGGTGAATACTGCATAAACCAGTCCTCATTATTTATCGTTACGGGAATGATACGGTGATTTTCGCGGGCAGGATGATTTACTCTGCCGTAATATCCCTCGTTTTCGGGACAAAGCTGGCACTTAGGATATCCGCTCTGCTTTGCATTCCTTGCCGCGGCGATTGCCTTGGGGTCCTTTTCGGGTTTGGAAAGATTGATTGTGATATCAATATCGCCGTAGGGTGTGGAGGTTACCCATCTCATGTCGTTTTTGATACGGTATTCTCTGATATAGTCGGTCTTGCGGCTGAGATTATAGTAATATTCAGTTGCCTTTTCGGGAGAAACCTCATAATTTTTCTTAAACTCACCGATAACCTCGGAGGGTCTGGGAGTGAGAACGCCCATGATTTTTGTATCAAAAAGGTCCTTATAAACAACGGAATCCTCACAAAGTCCGTTTGAAACTCCGTATTCAAGCATCGCACCGAGAATTTCCTCAAGAGAATAATCCTTTTCGGGCTTTACATATTCATAGGAATCAAGGGAAAGAACTCCCAGAATACCATTTACGGTATAAATTCTGTCTTCACAGGAAATAAGATGTTCCTTTACGCCGTAATCAACAAGAGCGGTTATCGCTTCATTTATATTCATAATTGCCTCCGTATGTTACAGATTAGACAGATTTGTCATAACATTTTTATTATATACACAAAAAACACAAAAAGCAACAAAAAAGACGTATCTTCTTTATGAAGGTACGTCTTTGTCTCTGTGTCGGATATATGCAAAATCAGTCTTTTTTATATCTTGCAAGGATGAAGGAGTCGGAACGGGATGCTTTCAGTTCCCAGCCCAATACACCGAGTTCGTTAAGCTTCTGCGCCACGCCTTCGGGGGAAATAGCTCTTGTATCAAGAGCTGTGTATTCCCAGTAGCCGTCAACACCTATTGATTTGCGGTAATCGGAAAGCTTATTGCCGTTTTCATCAATCTGCTGCTGAGTATTATTCTTTTCCGCTTCAAGCTGTTTTTCAAGACCTGCACGGATTTCTTCGGCTCTCTGTCTTTCCGCCTGAATGCTTGCAAGAAATTCCTGCTGCTTTGCTTCAAGCTCGGAAACTAGTCTATGCTTTTCTTCCTCGGCCTTCTGTCTGTCGGTTTCTATGGTCGAAGCAAGCTCTGCCTTACTTTCTTCAAGTTCACGGGAAAGTCTACGTCTCTCTTCTTCAGCTTTCTGTCTTTCGGCTTCAAGCTCGGATTCAATGGCCTGTCTGCTTTCTTCAACCTCACGGGAAAGTCTCTGCTTCTCTTCCTCGCTTCTCTGCCTCTCGGCTTCAAGACGGGACTGAAGCTCTCTTCTTCTTTCCTCCGCGTCTCTGTCAATACGGTCTCTTTCTTCCTGAACTCTCTGTCTGTCGGAAGCAAGTCGGGACTCAAGCTCCCTCTTGTTTTCCTCCATCTGCTGTGCGATTCTCTGTTTTTCTTCTTCCGCTCTTCTCTGAACTGCCGCGTATTCCTCGTCTGCCTCACGCTTTGCCCTTTCGGTTTCGGAATTCAGACGGTCAAGTGCCTCTCTTGCATTGCGCTTTGCCTCCTCGGAAGCCTCCTCCGCCTTTCTTCTCTCATAGGCGATTTCATCTTCAATACGGCGGCGCTGCTCGTCTGCCTGCTGTTTGACTGCCTCAAGCTGAGAATTGTAACGTCTTTTATCCTCCTCAAGCTCGTCGGCAATCCTGCGCTTGTCCTCCTCCACCTTACGCATTTCTTCTTCGCGTTCCTGAGCGGCTCTTTCCTGCTCCTGACGGAATTCGTCCTCTCTCTCCTGCCTTGCCTCAACCATGCGCTTTTTTTCGCTTTCAATGGCTTCCTCTGCCCGGCGGATTTCCTCCTCGGAGAAATAAAACTTACCGTTAATACGGCAGGTATAATCTTCTTTTTTTACATTTTTTGTTTCAAAACATTCGGGACAGATGTCGTCAAGACCTTTTGAGTAGCAATAATGCTTTTCCTCGTAGTTTATGGGCCTGCCGCAAAGTGCGCAATTAAACAATACCATAATCCCACTCCATTCTGTCATTTTGCACCATTATAGTATCATACAGTAACACGGGGTATCAAGTGAAAAAATCATATTTCACAGTTTATTAACAGTAATTTCCAAAAGAGTAAAAAGGCGGATACAAAATGCATCCGCCCGTAAAAATTATTTCTTTAACTTCTTTGCGATTACGGCACCGGCAACAGCAGCGCCTGCGGCTGCGGCAAGTGCTTCGGCTGCCTTCTTTGCCTTTTCAATATCAGAGGGGAGAGGATTGCCGCCGTTTTCCTTAAGCCAGTTGACGGTATCGGTAAGAGATGCTTCCGCAGTCATGGGAGCATAGCCGAAATCCTTTGCTGCCTTTTCGTAACTGAAATTACAGTTTTCGCAAATCTTATTGATTGAGAAGGGAGTAAGCACCTGAGGAAGCTTAACCAAATCAAAAATCTTCTCAATAAGAGGACAAAGTGTAAGAAGAAGCTCCTTGCCCAGTGCAATCTTGGGTGCCTTCTTTCCGTTGATTTTTGCAAGAGTCTTGATGAATTCATCAACGGTAAGTCTGTCACCGCAAAGGAAGTAGCTTTCGCCGCCCTTGCCGTTTTCCGCAGCACCTATCATGCCCTTTGCAACGTCACGAACGTCAACAAAGTTATAGCCACCGAAATTGAGGGTTACGGGGAACAAGCCCATATTGTAAAGCGTAATCATTGTGCATACGCTGTTTGTACCGTAAATATCGTTGGGACCTATGCAGCAGCTGGGATGAACGGAAACCGTCTTGAGTTCGGGGCAGTTTGCGTCATTTACATACTGGGTTGCCATTGCCTTTGATTTACCGTAAGCGCCGATAATGGGCTCGGGGTCAAAGGTTGAGGGCTCTGTCATAAGAGCATCGCCTTCGTCTGCGGGGATACAGTCAACGGATGAAACGTAAACAAGAGTCTTTACTCCGCAGGCCTTGCAGGCCTCAACCATTTTCTTTGTACCTTCATAGTTAACGTCCCATACAAGCTTATCCTTTGTGCCGGTAATATCAACAACGCCTGCTACGTGATAAACAATATCTGCGCCCTTGCAGATTTCCATAAGGTGGTCCATATCCGTTACGGAACCGTAAATAATCTCACAGTCGCAGTTATCAAAATCGTGGCACTCGGAGTGAAGGGAAATACGTACCTTTTCTCCGCGCTTGTTAAGTTCCTCAACGAGAGTATGACCTACATATCCTTTTGCACCTGTGATTACAGATAATTTTTCGCTCATGAAATTGCCTCCTGTATATAATATTATTTTTAATCAAACAGTTTATCAAGCCACGTTACGCACATATCAAACCAGGTTGCGCAGTGAGAATTATATTCATAATCCTCTTTCCTTGCAAAAACCGTTTTTTCCGCAGTGGAAAAGCCGTGATATCCCTTTTGATAAATATGCATTTCAAAGGGAATACCCTGCTTATTGAGAGCCGCGGAATATTCGATTGAATTCATAATGGGAACACAGCCGTCCTCACTTGAGGAGAATATGAACGCGGGAGGAGTAAGCTCATCCACTTCCTTTTCAAGACTCGGGATGGGATTGGCAAGAATATCGCCGATGGTATCAAGGATACAGGGGTAACCGAGAATCTGTGCGTTGGGTCTTACCCTGCCCATTGTGGAAAGAGCTGCGCAAAGATGACCGCCTGCGGAAAAACCGATTGCGGAAATCTTATCGGGGTCAACGAACCATTCATCCGCATTCTTTCTGATAAGCTCAAGGGCTTCTTCGGCATCGTTTAAGGGCTTGGGGAAAGCACTTGCTTCATTGAGAGAATAGCGGAGAACGAAAGCGGCATAGCCCTTCGCAAGAAAACTCAGGGCTATCGGCTCTCCCTCACGGTCGGAGCAGAATTTGTATGCTCCGCCGGGAATTACGAGAACGGCTCTCCTTTTTGCCATATTGGGCATTTCGGGAGACTGCTGGGGAATATATGCGGTAAGGGTAACGTTTTCATTGGTAAGATTTAATGTAAAAACCTGCATACCACACCTCAATACGTAACCTTGAATGTCTTGATTTCAAAGGGTCTGAAATCTGCCTTACTGCCGTCAAGCTCACTCTGAACTTCTTCAAGCATATTGGTGATTTCAACCTTCTTTGCGCCTTCAAAGAATTTAATGTCACAATTTGTGAGTGTGCCCTCTGCTTCGTACATACGGACGATGAATGCCTTTTCGTTATCCTCGCAGGGCTTGATTGCCTCTACGATAATATTGGACACCTGAGGAATTGCAAGAGGAAGAATATCATATTCGCCTTCGCTGACGATTACGGGGATATTCAGCTCATAAGCAGGTCTGATAACGTTTTCGGCACAGAATCCGCCGTCATGGGGAAGGAATGAATAAACCGTTCTGTGAAGACCGTGGTCACCCGTAAAGTCGGGTCTGAGTCCGCCCTTGTGAAGTGAAAGACGCATCTTGCCGCCCTCAACGGAAATGGCATATTTACTGTCATTGAGAATTGATACGCCGTATCTCGTTTCGGAAAGGTCGGTATCTTTCTGGTCTACAACTTCAAAGTTTGCCTTTTCAAGGGAGCTGTTCCTTGTGGTAGGTCTGAGAACGTTACCGTACTGGATTTCGTAACGGGCAAAGTTTGAAAGTACGTTGGTATCAAACGCCGTCTTGAGGAAGCGATGGTCATCCTGCCAATCCATAAGAGTATCGAATCTTACCTCTTTTGAATCAGCGAAGCAGATCATGTCCTGAGTAATGGTTGATTTCTTTGAAACAGAATACTTGCTTCTGATAATTGCGGCAACGCTGCCGAGAGAGATAACCTCTCTTTCAAGCAGAGCGGAAGTATCCTTGAATTTAAGCTCAAGGTCGGCGTCAACGTCCCAGTTATCCCAATCTGCGGGAAGGTCCTCTGCCATGAGGAAGGTGTTGAAGTTATAGCCCTCGCCTTTAACCTGACGGCCGGTTTCCTTGTCAACATAGGATGAAATATATCCCTTGTCGTCAAAGGTCATATCTGCCTTGGGACCGGAAAGTGATTTATCAGTAAGAGTGAACACGCTGTCGGAGCTGATTTCACCCTTGACAAGATTCAGCTTAATGCTTGAGAAAGCGGGAACGGTAATACCGCTGAGAATAAGAACGGATTTGCCGTCAAGATTTACGTATCTCTGCTGTCTGCAATCCGCATCGGCAATAAGTCCCTCTTCGCATTCAATAAAGATGGGGTCGTTTCTGTCAAAAGAAAGAGTATTCGTTATTGTAACGCATTTGCCTTCGCCCTTTGTGGCTTCCTTTATCAGCTTCTTCGCTGTTTCCATAAGCTCGCCCGTCTGCTTAAGTGAAAGCTGATGAGCAGAGGGAATGCAGGTGCCGGGAAGGATGTCGTGGAACTGGTTAAGAAGCAGTGTTTCATAAAGAGGATGAATATCCTTATCGGAAGCGATTTCGCCCTTCTTTGCGGCGTTGGAAACCGTAAGGATTTCAAGGTCTCTGAGGAGAAGCTCAGACTTTCTGTTATGTCTCTTGATATTGTGCTGATTTGTAAGAGTGCCTCTGTGAAGCTCAAGATAAAGCTCACCGTTATAGGTATCGGGATTCTTTGCTTCCTTTTCGGCTTTCTTCATATAGTCGCCCACAAGCATGTGTTCTGCCTTGGGACAGCCGTTGAAGTCCTTACATCTGCGTGCCATTTCAATCATTTCGTACTGGGGTCCGCCGCCGCCGTCACCATAACCGTAGGCAATAAGGCGTGATTTGGTTACGCTTCTCTGCTTAACGGACATGCCTCTTTCAGAGGGAGTAACGATAGTGTCCATCATACCCTTGGGTGCAGGCCACATATGAGTTCTGTTGAAATGGGTAAATACCTTTGTGCCGTCAAGTCCCTGCCAATAGAATGTATCGTAGGGGAAAACGTTGGTATCGTTCCAGTCAATCTTGGTAGTGCAGAAATAATCTACACCGCAGCCCTTCATAATCTGAGGAATTGCGGCTGAATAGCCGAAGGTATCGGGAAGCCAGAAGGTATTTGACGTGAAATTGAAATGCTTTCTTGTAAATCTCTGTCCCCAGAGGAACTGACGGACCATGGATTCACCTGAAGTGATGTTACAGTCACATTCAACCCATACACCGCCGTTGGGCTCATATCTGCCCTCTTTGACCTTTTCCTTGATTCTCTCAAAGAGCTCGGGATAATGGTTGAGAAGCATATTGCCGTGGCAGGCAGAGGACTGAACGAACATATATTCGGGATACTGCTCCATAAGTGAAAGAGCATTTGAATAAGTTCTTGCGCACTTCTTGATGGTTTCCGTTGATTTCCAAAGCCAGGCGGTATCCATGTGGGAATGACCGATAATTGCGGCTGAGGGAGCATCGAGGCCGTTCTTTACGGCAAGCACTTCCTTGAGGAACGGGTGTGCCTCACGAATGGCGGCTCTGAAGGATTCTTCGTCAACATCCTCGGGTGAATAATATACTCTCGAATGCACCTCATAAAGGGCATTGATAAGCTCGCCCTTTCTGAAGGAGCTGTCGGGAAGAGACGCATAAAGCTCATTGACTGCTCTCAGGTCAAAGTAGAAGTCCATAAGCTCATAATCCTTGAGGCAGATATCAATTCCGCTGTATGTGAAATCATAGTCAAGGAGAGGATTGTTCTCAAGGGGTGAACAGCCCTTATATGAGTGACCGGAATACACCTCAAAAGCAATCTGAATTTTTTCTCCTGCCTTGACATTCTGTTTGAGAAGGTCGCAATAATGGTTGCCGTGACCGGTAAATACTATCTTTGTGGCAAAGGTGCCGAAGGGCTTTCCGTCAACCCAAAGCAGAGCTTCGTAACCCTGGAAATGAGGCATAACGAAAAGGTCTTTTCCGTCAAGCTCCGAAGGTACCGTATATTCTGTTTTGAACCAGCAGAAGGTTTCCTCTCCTCCCCATTTGCTGCCCACTTCGGCAGGGCCGAATTTGGAGTCCTCGGGGATTTCATAAAGTCGGTCTGCGGTTTCATATTTGACTATGTCGCCGATTGAATCCACTTTCTTAAAAAGAAGCGGATCGAGAATCTGCTGAAATCTGTCAAGCTTTTTGAACATTCTGCCAAGCTGTTTTTCAGTAAGCATTTAATTCTTCCTTTCCGGTAATTTATTTAAGGGACAGACGCGCATGCATATTCCGCACACGGCGCCTCTTCCTATTTTCTGAAATTCTTTCTTCATATACGTACTGCATTTTTCCGCATTGAAGATTTCTTCACGGGGAATACCCACATAGTAATCCTTACCCGTGATTGCGCCCGAGGGGCAGGCATCAACGCAGGCGCTGCAGCCGCCGCAGGGGTTTTCGGCTATTGCCGTATTATATTCGAGAGGGCAATCGGTAAACAGAGTACCCAGCCGCACAAGACTGCCGTATTCACTGTGGATAAACATGGAGTTTTTTCCGATTGCTCCCAGGCCTGCAAGGCAGGCACCTTTTTTATGTGAATATCTGCCGTGGTAATTCCAGCCGTCGTCATTCATGCTCTGTGAAGCGGCAACGGTGATATATCCGTAGCCCCTCTTCTGAAGAAACAGACCTGTCTGAAGAAGCAGACGGTCAATATAAGCATTGACCTGACGGTAATGATTGAAGTAGGTAAGTGTAGGGGCGTTATTTATCTCTGCCACGATTTCACGGGAAAGACGAAGCACGATACTGACACCGTACTGCATGGGGCCGTCGTCACATTTGAAAAAGCCCACGTCACTTGCGCCTTCACCCAGAAGATATTCCTTTAACTCTTCGGTAATACTCATTTCATTTTTGCCTCAAAACAGAGCCAACCGCCGCTTTCGTGACGGGCAATAACCTCAAGTCCGTTTTCCTCAAAGGCATTCAGCACGTCCTGCTCTCTGGGAAGGATAATACCCGACGTAATGAAAACAGCATCCTCCTTCATGAACTGCTTGACGTCCTTACAGAGAATCATGATAATGTCTGCCACTATATTTGCGGCAACAATATCAAATTTACCCGTTACCTTATCGGTAAGTGAGCCCTGCAATACTTCGTATCTTGTTTCGTCAAAGCCGTTTTTAAGGCCGTTTTCCTTTGCGGTCTTGACAGCGAGAGCATCAATATCAACACCCGTTGCCTTATCAACACCGAGAAGCAGACCGCAAACGGAAAGTATACCGCTTCCGCATCCGATATCCAGCATGGTTTTACCGGGATAAGCGTATTTTTCAATGGTTTCAAGGCACTGACGGGTCGTGTCGTGAGAGCCGGAGCCGAAAGCAAGTCCCGGCTCAATATCAATTACCACTCTGTCACCTGCATCGTATTCCTCCTCCCAGACGGGATGAATGAGCAGGCGATCACCTATAGGCATCGTCTTGAAATATGCCTTCCAGTTATTTTCCCAGTCCGCATTCCTGCATATACTGTCGTCTATCTCGTAGCTGATGTTTTCCGCTTCAAATCTTTCTCTGAGGAACGAAATCGCCTCCGCGGGATTTTCCTCGGGAGAAATGTAAACGTGAACTATGCCTTTGGTTCTGTCCTTTGCAAGCAAATCCTCGTCAATAAGGTCTATCCTTGCGATTTCCCATGCCTCTTCCTCAAGAGTTCTGTAATCCTCAATATAGATGCCGTAGGGTACAACCATCTGTGTTATGTCCCCTGCCCTGTCCACGTCATCGGCGGGAACGGTAATTTTAATTTCTGTCCAGTCAGCCATATTTACCTCTTTCAGATAAGCGTAACGCCGCCCTCTTCGGAACGACCGTGATTATAGAGTATTCTGTTATCGAGTGCCCACTGCTTGGGAGTGAAGCTGCCGGGCTCAACATTGAACACGGCGGATGAAAATTCATACATTTTCGCATCAAAATCATCCAGCATTGAAAGCACCTGAGCTTCAATAAACATGGGAAGCTTTGCGGCACCGTATTCGGGAATGCCGTGATGTGAAATAAGCATGTGTTCAATAAGCATGAGGGTATCCTCGGATGTGCCTAAATCACGCCCCATTCTGTCAACCTCAATCGCACCCATGACAAGATGGCCTACGAGGTTGCCTCTTGCGGTATATTCCCCGGGAACACCCGTTTCGGATGACTCTATCTCCATTATCTTTGCCACGTCATGAAGGATGACGCCGGAACAGAGAAGCTCATAATTGACATAGGCATAAATATTGCAGACCTGATTTGCAAGCCGTAAAATCGAGAGGGTGTGCATAAGCAGACCTCCCTTTACCGCGTGGTGAAGATTCTTTGCGGCAGGCCAATAAACAAGTTTTTCCCTGTACTTTTCAAGAATCGCCATTACAAGACGTTTCAGCTCATCGTTTCTGAAATCAAAAACGATATTTTCAATTTCCTCATACATCAATTCGCCGGAAAGGCAGGCAGAGGGAACGTAATCATCTATATTCACATTGTCCTCGGGAGTAACCTTGCGGATTCTGTCAACACGGAACTGAATCGTATCGTTAAAGGGATTCATCTGCCCCCTTACCTTGACAAAATCATATTTTTCAAAGTGGTTACCCGGGGTTTCCTTGTAATCCCAGAGCTTTGCCACTATTTCACCGTCATTGTCCTCCAGCACCATATCAAGATAGGTGGAGCCCTTGGCGGTCATCTTTTTTTCCACGGATTTAATCAGGCAGAAGCCCTCGAGGAAATCGGCTTTGGGTATAAAATTCATTTTTTGCCTCCGTTATATAGCGTATTTCTCCGAATATGCGGCATATTCTCTTTCATATTCTTCGCTGTCCGAAAGAGCGCGGACGGATTCGTGAAGATTCATATTGTGGTTTGCAACGTCGATTACGGTACCTGCAATATTGGAGCAATGGTCGGAGGTACGCTCGAAGTTGGTAAGCAAATCAGACCAGATAAAGCCCGCATCAATGGAACAGGCATCCTGCTGAAGACGCTCTATGTGATTTACTCTCAGCTTATCCTTCAGGTCGTCGATAACGGACTCAAGGGGCTCGACCGTAACGGCGATTTCAACGGAATTGTTTACGAAGCTGAGATATGCAAGATTGATGATTTCGCTCAAAGCGGAGGTAATTGTCTTAAGCTCGTGCTGAGCAGGTCCGCTGAAGGAAATATTCTTATCTCTCATTTCCTCGGCAGATTCCAGAATATTGACTGCGTGGTCCGAAATTCTCTCATAATCTCCTATCATTTTAAGGAGCATTGCCGCCTCACGGGAGTCACGGTTGCTTATATCGTACCTGCTGATTTTTACAAGGTAGGAGCTGAGAATATCCTCGTAGTGGTCACTCTTTTCTTCATCCTCACGGATATTTGCCGCTCTATGTTCATTGTAATCGGTGAGGCATCTGATTGAATCGTTAAGGGACTCAACTGCAAGGGAAGCCATCTCAACCGTCAGAACGCGACAGCGCTCAAGAGCAAGGGCGGGAGTGGTAAGAAGACGCTCATCAAGTTCGATTTCGTTGATACCCTTCTTGTCCTTGATAAGAACTGTAACGAGCTTTTCAAGAAGCGCGGTGAAGGGAAGAATCAAAGCAGTTGTGAGCAGATTGAATATGGTATGACAAAGAGCTACACCCCAAATGGGTATCGCATTCTCGATAATCGAAGCAAAGGGAGCGACAAACGCCTTGAGGACGCAGAAAACCGCAACCCATATCACCGTACCGATTACATTGAAGAAAAAATGGGTAAAGGCAGCCCGCTTACCGTTCTTTGTAGCACCGATTGCGGAAAGCAAAGCGGTCACGGTGGTACCGATATTCTGACCCATTACTATGGGAATAGCCGCCCCCCAGGAAACCTGACCCGTAAGGGCAAGGGACTGGAGAATACCGATAGAAGCGGCCGAGGACTGGATGAGTCCCGTAATCACAGTACCGATAAGCACACCCATGAGGGGATTGTCAAATATCAGCAGCACCTCACCGAACTGAGGAATATCCTTTAAGCCCTCTACGGAGTCACTCATGGCGGTCATACCCATCATGAGTACGCCGAAGCCCATAAGGATAGTGCCTATATCCTTTGTTTTCGTCTTTTTGGCGAACATGAGCATTCCCATACCCGCAATGGCAAGCACGGGAGTGAACGAGGTGGGCTTGAGAAGCTTGAGCAAAGTGCCTGCGCCCTCACCGATGCCGTTAAGGGAAAGAATCCAGCCCGTAACGGTAGTACCCACGTTTGCACCGATTATTACGTTGATTGCCTGAGCAAGTGTCATGATTCCGGAGTTTACGAAGCCGACTATCATTACTGTGGTTGCCGACGAGGACTGGGTAACAACGGTTACACCAGCACCCGTTGCAACGCCTCCGGCTTTACTGCCCGTAATCTTGCCCAGCAGATTTTTCAGATTGGAGCCCGCTCTTTTTTCAAGGGCATTACCCATTACGTTCATTCCGAAAAGGAAAAGGGCAAGCCCCCATATGAGCTTCAGTATATCAAATAAGTCCATAGTTTCCTCCTGTAAGAAACCGCAGTTTTACTCATTATACAGAAGAGATTTTACCATAATGACATCAAAAAGTAAATATATAATAATATACAAAAGATTTCGGCAAATAAACGAAAACAATTCACCGTGAAAGAAAAAGCCAACCCCTTCGGATTGGCTGAATCTTTATGTTATTTCGTAAAGCCGTAGAAATGGATAACGTTCATATCCTCTTCCATATCAAGTCCGTGAGAGCCCCTGTTGCCGTCAATCAGGTGACAGCCGTGGTCAGGACAGAAGCCGTAGAAATAGGTATGCTCGGTTTTGCTTTTCAGCTTATCAACAAGCTTTGAGTAAAATTCAATATTCATATCAAGGGCCTTGAGCGCCTTCTTACTCTCGGGGCCTTTTGCGTGCATATTCGAATCGTAGTTTCCGTTATAAATCACGATAATGTCGTATTTATCCTCATCAATCAGCTTCATGGCTTTTTTATTTACCCTGCGGATATTGGGGAGAATGAAATAGTCCATGTCCCTTTCAAGGAAAATCTTTGAAATACTGTCTCCCTCGGTGGAAACAATGGCGCATTTTTTACCCTGTGCAAGCATTCTGTCAAAGAGAGTTTCAGCCTTGAGAACGGGCTTCTCATATTTTTGAATACCGTGTACCTCGGGCATTACACCGGTGTACATTGACGCAAAGCAGACGGGAGTAACGCTGGGCATTACGGAACGCAGAGAAACGGAAATATCCGATTTTTCCTCTGCCTTTGCGAATTTTTCGGGATATTTATCATAGAGCCAGACGGCTACCGCATCGGGATTATAGATAACGGCACGGTCAACCTTTTTGCCCTCCCCCGCCTCTGTTATGATAGGATTCGCATCGGCGTTATCGGGGCTTTTTTCAAAGCCGAACAAATTCAGCAGGGTGGATTTAACGGACGAAATACATATTTGTGTTCTTTCTTTTCCCATGGTTTTTTCCTCAGTTCTTACGGTAAATACGGATATTTCTTTCTTTGTCTGTGCTTTCAAACCTCAGCAAAACGGAGCCGCCGATTTCATCCTTGACGAGATTGATTTTTTCGCCGTCAACAGTTGAATAATCTGCGTCAAAGGGAAGACGGAGTCTGATTGATGCCGTAAAATCACCTGCTCCGCGGCAGCTGATTTCACAGCCGTAATCCCTCATATCAAGGGAGGTTATGCGTACCGACGTTCCGAGAATAATATCCTCTGTTTTTTCAAGGTCAAGAAGGAATGCACATTCGCCCGCATTGACGGTATAATCCCTCTTAACTTCAAAATCGGGAGAGAACATATCGGCATAAACGCCTTTAAGCTCAAGGGATTCGGCATTTTTCTCCTCATCAAGAACAGCGGCAATGACGTAATCGCCTCTGTGCATTTCAAAATTATCCGACCAGGTGATTTCATAGCCGGCATCTTTAAGGAACGAAGCATAGATTTCTCTGTATTTATCGGCATTTTCACCTGACCAGAGAATTTTTGAGGGAGCATAATTCCAGTATCCGATACGGCCCTTACCGTATGCCGCACTCTGAATTTCTTTATCTGCATCAATGCCCGTCATTTCAAACAGATGATGGGCGCTTGTCTTATACTTTCCGCTCCACCAGGAATCAATACTGTGGAAGGGGTCGAAGCCGTCACCTACATAGATAAGTGTACCGCCTCTGTTTACCCAGTCCGCAAGGCAGGCGTTTACATCGGGTGATTCGGGCTTCATATATTCGTAGCTCATTACAAGCACGTCATAATCGTCAAGATAACCCGCATATCTTTTTACGTTGTCAATAAGTACGGGTCTTACGGGAATACCTTTTTTGAGAAGAGGCATTGCAAGACCGTAAAATGAGGGAAGAGCGTTTGAAGACATATATTTCAGCATAAGAGGTTTGTTATCCTCACCGCCGAAAAGCTTTTCTCTTATTTCGTTGATTTCGTTCTCTTTGGGAACAAGTACCGTTCCCACTTCCTCAACGGGCTTGTCGGGAAATTCACAGTCGGGATATTCACGCTGATAAAGCTGACTGTCACCGCAGAGAATACCCGTTCTTATTTTGCCTGCTCCCTTAAAGGAAGCATCACATTCAATATTACCGAGGGTATGGAAGGTGTTATTGAGTATGGTGGCGTAGTCGCCCGGAATACCTACCGCATCCGGCGAGTTTTTGGGATATTTACCGTTGAATACTCGGGTGGGCCAGGGGCAGATTTCGTAGGTATTTACCTTGGGATGAAGCAATGACGCGGTTACGATTTCAAAATAGTTTTTCTTGTAATCGTCCCAGTCAAATTCGGGATTGTCCTCAATGGGATCGTGAAGGAACCACATTTTTCTGCCCGTTCCCTTAACAAGCTCCTGCATTACGCCGTATTCAAGGAAAGCGGTTTCAAAGGTACGCTCGGCAAAGACACCGTTATACCAGTTCTTTTCTCTTGAGGTACCCGTCCATACCTGAGCGATACAGCCGTCAACAGCGGGAATATCGGAAAGCTTTCCCTCGGGGCTGACGATTTTCCACTGTGTATAGTTCAGCAGAGAATGGGTGGGAACATAGAAACGGAGATTTTTATTATACTTGACCTTTGCGTATTCTTTAAGGGCAGAGCTTACTCTATCAATGCATCTTGTAAAAAGATACGCCTTCAGCTTTGAGCATCTGAATTTGGCATCAACGCTTTCGTGGGGAGCTACCCAGGGAGTGCGGTAATAAAGCTCGTATTCACGTTTGAAGGCAGGTGAATAACCGGCTCTGTCCCAGAATTCGGGTTCCTCAACGTGAATTGCCTCAACACCCATATCCACTATGACCTTGAGCTTCTCCGTAAGATAATCGGAAAAGGCGACGGTGGGTACCATATAGGGTACGTCACGGGAATGAAGGATTCTGTTGCCGTAGCGATCCTCCTGGGCTTCGTCCCAGTGGTCAATTCCGTCATATCTGCCGTAAAGATAATCCTGATATCCGCCCCAGGAAATGCCCGTCATAAAATGAATGACATAGCCGGCGTCTCTGTATTGCTTTACCCTCTCTGCAGAGGTTTCGTCAAGACGGTAAACCATAACAAAATCGCACTGACTGTCAATTTCCGGTGTTAAAAAAGCACCGTTCTGATAGCCCGTGCGTTCCTCTGTTTTTTCTCTTATATATGCCATAAAATCACCTCGTAATAGGATTGGATAAATATTAACACAACGGAAAGTCAAATTCAATATAAGAATAATCATTTGTCTGCTTGAATATACCGCCGAAATGGATTATATTAGAAGTGTAATTTTGTGAAAGGGGATAAATCATGGCTCATCCCATAAAGCATTTCAACACCATCACAAAGCACAGAAACAAGGTAATAGTCCATTGCTTCAAGGCAGGCATCGGTTTTCAGGGTCTGAGACACGATTTAAGCAAATACTCCCCTGCGGAGTTCATCCCCGGTGCAAAATACTACCAGGGAACAAGAAGTCCCAACGAAATGGAAAGAGAGCAGTCCGGCTATTCAGCCGCCTGGCTTCATCATAAGGGCAGAAACCGACACCACTTTGAATACTGGACCGATTACAATCCGACAGTCAAAAAAGTAATGCCCGTCAAAATGCCCGCAAAATACGTAGCGGAAATGTTTTGTGACAGAGTTGCCGCAAGCAAGATTTATGCAGGCGACAATTATAACGACAGCTATCCCCTTGAATATTTTATGAGGGGCAAGCAGAGAAGGACCATTCACCCCGAAACCTCGGACTTCATTGAAAAGCTGCTTACAATGCTGTCGGAAAAGGGTGAAGAGGAAACCTTCGCCTATATCAGAGTATTTATAAAAAACGGTAAGGAATACTGATACCGTATCTTAAAAAGGAGCGATATTATGAAACTGTTTGCAAAAATTCTGGCACTCTTTACCTCAATCATCTTTGCACTTTCAGGTGTTTCCGAAAGTGCGGTGGGCTACACCCCCGGTAATCCCATCAACGCAACAAGGCAGGACTACTGCTTTGACAACGACAAGCTTCTTATAGGTGCTTACTATGCGGATTACGATAAGCTGCAGCTGGCAAAGGAAGCGGGAATTGAATTCTTTATTGATTCCTCCGTTACAGAGGAAGCCCTCGACCTGTGTCAGCAATACGGAATAGGCATTATTGCAGGGGGCTACAACCTTTCAAGGGGCTACGGAGACTTTACGGAAAATGAAGAACGCAGATGGTCTGATTTTGATATTTCGGAATACAAGGACCACCCTGCGCTCTGGGGCGACGACATGATAGACGAGCCCGGTGCAAACAGCTTCCCGGGTATCGGCAAAGCCGCAAGCGCATACTATGAAAAGACAGAGGGAAAAATCGCACTTATCAATCTTTTTCCCAACTATGCGAGCGTAGACCAGCTCAACGAAACCAACGAAATGTCGATATGGGCTAAAATAATGCTGCTTACCAGCAACGCCGGCAACGATTATTCAATAAGGTATAAAAAGTATATTTCAGATTATGTAAACAACATTGATACCGACTATATCTGTCTTGACTATTACCCTATGAGAGCAAAGCTTGACTCAAAGGGAAATACGATTAAATACACAGACAGCAAATGGCTGAGAAACCTTGACGAGGTTGCGGATGCCTGCAAGAGAACAAACCGTGATTTCTGGATTATCACCCAGGCGGCAGGCATGACCCTTACTGAGGAGGAAAGTGACAATCCAAGGCACTGTGACACCTTTGCGGATATCAGCCAGCAGGCATTTGCTTCAATGTGCTTCGGTGCGAAGGCAATTATCCACGCGGAATTTGCGGCAAAGGGCTGGTGGGATCCCGAAACCTCCCATATGATAGACAAGAACGGAAACACCACCGACACCTACGATGCGGTAAAGAAAACCGACAGTTATATTGCTCCCTTTGCGAAGGAATACGGCAATTACAAATACACAAGCACATACTGTATAAATCCTATGAAGGTTGCAGGACTTGACTTAGGAAAGCTGATATGTGACGATGCAGACGAGCATCTTGACATAAGCACAAAAAACGGTCTGCTTGTGGGTACATTCACGGGTGACGAAGGCAAGGCATACGTCATAACAAACATGGAGGAGCTTAATGACGAGGTTACCGCCGCCGCAGTTCTCAACGTTCCCGAAGGAAAAACAATTACCGTTTACCAAAGAGGAAAAGCATATACATACAGCGGAATTGAAAAATATCATCTGACCCTTCAGCCCGGTGAAGGAGTTTACATTACAATCAAATAAATAAAAATCGCAGGTGCTTCGGTTAAACGAGGCACCTGCTTTTTTGAGCTGATTATTTCAGGTTGTATGAGGGAATGTAGCAGAATACTGCGGAGCCGTCCTCATAATCCATTCTTGCGTAGTATCCGCCGTAGCGGGTAAGAGAACGCAGGCATACCGTCTTTTCAATCTCTGCGATTTCCTCGGGATCGGTAACCGTTACGGTTTTTTCGCCCATTTTGATTACTTTGTAATCGTGTACGTATTCGCCTTCAAACGCACCGTCATATTGATATACAACTCCGTCCGAAAGTACGATTTCACCGTTTTTGCCCACCTTGTCCACTCTCATTGAGCCAACCATACCTGCATTTTCGGAATCCATGAAATCGGTGTCACTATTATACGTGGTATAGGTAATTCTTACGGGATGAGCCGTATTTTCAAACACGTCCTTTTCGCCGTACTTTTCAAGCACCGCAAGAGTATTCTTCATTGAAGGGTAAACCGGGAAAAGACTGCTTGTATCTAAGGGAATCATATCGATTTCATCAAGGTCGGTTTCTTCCATCGAGGTGTTATAAATGTAACCCATGATTTCCTCATCGGATTTCATATTAAGGGGAAGAGTACCGTCAAGGATATCCAGGGCAATTGCATTGTAAAGCTCATTTTGTGCTTTATTTTCGGAAACGATTGCTTCCTCCTCGCCCTCAGAGTAATATCCGGGCTTAATGGGAGTCATTCCGTTATGTGAAAACGCCTTTGAAAGAGTGAAGGATGAGCCGTTGGGAGAAACGTAAGCAATATCGTAACCGCGGGTAACGTTGCTGCGTAATCTGTATGCGACGGTTTTTCTCGCCTGCTCCGTATTAAGTATTTCGTCGGAAACCGTCATGAGCATTTCATCGGTCATTCTGTTGTATGCTCTCTTAACCTGTTTACCGTTACGAAGAGTATAAATAATCATTATCCTTGAAGGGATTACTCTGTTGCCGAAGCCGCTTACGTTATATACGTTTCCGGCTTTTTGGTTATTGCGTTTCTTCAGTTCCTTATTCATAGCGATAATCTTATCGATAACGTTGCTGTCGGTAATATCTTCAATCAGAACGTTTTCATTGGTTTCTGAGGAAAGCAGCTCGTCAAGTCTGATTTCGTTACTGCCGTCATAAAAGCCCATTCTCATATAGGACATATCACTGTAAGCGTAGGCATCGGGAATTGAAACGGATACGCTCTTAACGTCCTCCGTCTTGGGAACAGTTGCATATCTGATATTGGCAACTGTGGCAAACGCACCCACAAGCACCGCAAATATCGCACACTCAATAAGCAGATATTTGATTCTGCTTCTGTATTTTTTGAAGGAGCGAATACAAATCAGATCCACTACGGAGTAGCCCACAGCCATAATAATGAGAGAGGCAATAATAAATGTGACAAACAGCAGTCTGTATGTTGTAAGGTTGCCTTCTTTTGCAATTTCAACACATAGCGTGCCCAGCCAGGGACCTACCGTAAGAACACAGAAGCCCTGAAGCACGGGACTTGTACCCATAAATCCTGCTTTTTCCGCAGGCCTCTTTGCAACAATAAGAGCTGAAAGAACGGCAAGAGCGATTATGGTCCCAAGAAAAACAAGGGAGAAAAATACGTAAGGTCTGTCATAAGCAACGTTTTTGGGAAGATAAAGCACGCTTTCATTCAGGTCAGCCGACATGGGAGTAAGATATTTTGAGAAATCCAGAATGGTGATATCCGTGTTAATCGGTTCACCCTTCATATCCACAAGTCCGCCGAAACAGCTGAATAATCCCGTATTGAAGGAATAGGGAGAGCCGTTTGCGGAAATTGCCGTAAGTGCGGAACAAATCCTGCTGATGAATGCGGGCGACAAGGTCACCACCGCACCCATAATAAAGGTTTCAAGGACAGAGCCCACAAGAGTCATGGTAAGAGCAAAGCAGGTAAATATCCACATCATCGCGGAAATAATCTTCAGAGAAATATATCCTGCGGAAATCCACAGCGCACTGCTGTTTCCGAAGAAGCAGACATTTGCGACGCAGGCAACAAGCATGGGAAGTATAACGCCGGCTGAAAGGATTGTGGCGCCTGCAAGATACTTTGCAAGGAAGAATTTCTTTCTTGAAATTCCCAGACTGAAGGTAACGTTGACCGCGGCCTTGCTCAAAAGATACTTGAAAAGTATGATGGCGAGAATACCTGCCAAAACAAGCAGAAGAATCTCAAAAAACAGCCAGTCAATTTCGGAATCGTTAACGTAGGAGTTGAAAATGAACTTATATTCGTTTTTCAGATTTATTGCCGGGTCTGTAATGAGATTTTTTTTGATTGCATAATTATACTGATTGATAACCGAAAAAATCTCCCAGCAGTTTACTGCAATTATGATAAAGACGGAAACACCCACAGGCCATTTGCCTTTAATGTTTCTGAGATATGTAAATCTGAAGGGATTAAGAGAAGATTTCTTTGAAGTCATAATCCGAATCCTCCATTTCTTCAAGGAATATTTCCTCAAGGGTAAGGGGGAATTTTTCAAGAAGAAGAGGATTCATCTGTCTGAGTTTTTCCTCATTCTCTTCCTCATTGCCTCTGAGGGAAAGGGTTACGATTTTGCCGTCGCCCTTGAATTTCTTTATGTCAAATCCGCTGAAATCCGCCTGAGTTTTTTCCTCGGCGAAGGCAAGACGGAATTTGCATCTGTTTGCGCTGACATCATCAACGGAGCAGTCAAGAACGATGTTCTTACCGTTGATAAGAGCAACGCGGTCGCAGATATCTGATATCTCGTGAAGATTATGAGAGGAGATGATAACGGAGCAGTTTCTCTCCGCAACATAATCTACTATCATGCCGTTCATGAGATTTCTCTTCTGAGGGTCAAGCCCGTCAAAGCTTTCGTCAAGAAGCAATACGTCCGGCATGGTGGACATACCCAGAATCATCTCCGCCTGTCTCTGCATACCCTTTGAAAATGAATTCAGCTTTGCCTTTTTATCAAGCTTGAATACGCCGCAAAGCTTATCCATTGTACTGAAGCTGAAGCCGGGATAATAGCCCGCATAAAGCTTTGCCATTTTTTCTATTGTTGAAAAGGGCTCAAAATATATTTCGTCGGGAACGTAAAACATTTTTTGCCTGATTTCGGGTGAGGTAAACGTATTCTTTCCGTTTACCGTGATACTGCCCGAGCAGATTCCGTAAACGCCTGCCACACTTTTGAGCAAGGTGGTCTTACCGGCTCCGTTATATCCCACAAGTCCGTAAATCGAGCCCTCGGGAACCTGCATTGAAAGATTTTCTATTGCGGTGAAATCACCGTATTTTTTTGTTACACGGTCTATGGAAATCATTTATCCCCCTCCTTATAAATCTTATTGAGTATTTCGCTTACTTCTTCCTTTGATACACCCAGTGACGCCGCGGTCCTGAAGGCGTCCGTAATCTCTCTCTTGACTTTCGCGGTAACCGCTTCATTATCAAGTGCTTTTTTACTGACAAAGCTTCCTATACCCGGTACCGTGTAGATGACACCCGCAAGCTCCAGCTCCGCAAACGCCTTTTTGATGGTATTCACGTTGACCGAGGTTTCCGAGGTAATCTGACGGATAGAGGGAAGCTTTGAATCGGCAGGATAAATACCGAGTCTGATGAAAGTGATAATCTGATTTTTTATCTGCTCGTATACCGGCACCCTGCTCTGCTTATCGACGGTGATCAAGTGCTGCACCTCCTTGTGATAACTGTACTATCTGTGATATCACACCTGCATAGTACATCATTTTTCCGACTTTGTCAAGGACATTTTTCGAAAAAGTCAGGATTTTCCGAAATAAAAATTTCGCTTTTTTTGTTGTATTTTTATATAAGTTGTGATAAACTGTTGACAATAATATTCCGAAAGGAGTCCGTAACTATGGAAATCAAAGATTTATTCGCCATCGAGGCACAGGGCTATTCCTGCGAAGAAGTGGAAAAGTATATCAATAACCTCAAGGCCGAATATAAGAAGGTATATGACCAGGCAGCAAAAATCATGAGCGATAACGAAAAGCTCAAGAAAATCTGCCGTTCACTCAAGGCCGAAAACGACAGTCTCAAAGCAAACAAATAATTGCCCATACCGATTAAATGAAAGTGAGTTCACATATATGGACGAATTCAAGCTCAGAAGCATAAATGAATTTGATGAGGACTTTGCCGCCGAGGTCAAGGCGCTCAGAGCCGCCAAAGCTTCTCCCGCTCCGGCTCCCGTTCCTCAGCAAAAGAAAGAAACGCTCATTCCCGAAATGAGCAAACCCGCAGTTGAAGAGCCGATTGAAATTGATTTCTTCAGCTCCGGCCCCGTTACCGCACCTCAGACACCCGCAGCTCCCGTTACTCCCCCTGCTCCCGCAGCACCCGTTGCGGCCGCAGTTCCTCCCGTTTCTCTTTACAAAACGGAAAAGACGGATTCCTCAAGCGTCAAGCCCTTCGTATACGAGCCCCAGAAATTTGAGGACGACGACAATGACGATGATTACTACAAAAACAGCGATAATAAGGACAGAACAAAGCTCTTCCTTGCAGGTAAAATAGTATCAATCGTAATGCTCGCACTCACCCTTTTGTTCTTCATCTTCGGATGCTTTATCACGATTTTCTATGATAATAAGGATTCATCCTTTGCGGGCTACACCTTCTCAAGTCTTGCCGAAGACAATGCCGCCATTTCTTCATCAAAGAACGGCGACCCCGAAAAGGCAGGCGCTCTCATCGTATCAAAGAAGGTTGAAGCCGGGGATTATAAATCCGGTGACCTTGTTGCCGTTCCCGCAGACGAATCGGGATGCGATGTCTATCAGGTAATTTCCATCGGTAACGAAACAAGCGAAGGATTTGACCTTATAGTTATTGATAATGCCGATTCCGCCAGCACCGCTTCTCTCACCGTTGCCAGCGAAGATATCTTCGGTAAGGCGGTTTACAGTCTGGGCGGTCTTGGCAAGCTTGTGGGCTTTGCAACGTCCAATCTTGTGCTTGTATGCATTCTCTTCCTTCTCCTTGCCGCATTCTGGTGCATTCTTATCGTACTCATTGAAAAGATGCAGGCAAAGCAGAATGAAGAAAAAGAGGAAGACGAGGATATCAATATCCGCTGAATCAGTAAATCAAACAATGCCTCCCGTGTACAAATTTCGGGAGGCACTTTTTTAAGGATTGATATAATGCAGTATAAATACAAAAAGGAGAGAAAACCGCTCTTTCCGAAAAAGCAGAAGGAAATAAAAATCAAAGAGCCGAAATTTGCGGATGAAAAGAAAAAAATCAAAAAGACTGTTGCCTCCTCCGTTTCTCTTTTTCTCGCAGTTGCAATAGTATGCGGTTCAATTCTTTATTTCAACAGTTATACCCGTCCCTCATCATATCCCGAGGGTATTCCCGAAAGTATTACCGTAGAAACGGGAAAGGACGGCTCGCTGATTTTCGTTCCCGATAATCCCATGGCGGTGCTTATCTTTTACCCCGAAAACAGAATTGATTTTAAGGCATACGAAAATCTGATGATTTACTGTGCTCAATACAGAATTCTTTCCGTACTCGTAAAAATTCCTCTGCATCAGTCCGCATTCGGTAAAAATTCCGCAGATACCTACGTGGAAAAATACGCAGATTACGATAATATTTTTGTAGGCGGTCACGGTAAGGGCGGAGCTGCGGCGGCAGAATATGCTCTTGAAAATGCGGATAAGCTCAACGGAGTAGTCCTGCTGGGCTCATACTCCGAAGAAGACATTTCGGATTCGGGACTGTCGGTAATTTCTGTTTACGGCAGTGAGGATAAAATACTCAACATCGGTAAGTACGAAAAGTACAAAACAAATCTGCCCGATTATATGACCGAGCACGTTATAGCGGGCGGCAACCATTCGCTTTTCGGAAGCTACGGCACGCAAAAGGGTGACGGTGAAGCACTGATAGGATATAAAGACCAGCTCAGTGAAACGGCCGCCATACTTTTTTCCCACGTTCTCAAAAATTTCAGATACAAATAAAAACAAGGCAGGCACCCGAAATCGGATGCCTGCCGTTTTTATATACTGTGCTGATTAAAGCTGAGGACCTGCGGCTACAAGTGCCTTACCTGCTTCGTTGCCTTCATACTTGGCAAAATTCTTGATGAATCTGGAAGCAAGATCCTTTGCCTTCTCATCCCATGCGGATGCGTCTGCATAAGTATCTCTGGGATCGAGAATATCTGTTGCTACGCCTTCAAGCTCTGTGGGAACTTCAAAGTTGAAATATGGAATCTTCTTTGTGGGTGCTTCGTTGATGGCACCGGAAAGGATTGCGTCAATAATTCCTCTGGTATCCTTGATGGAGATACGCTTGCCCGTGCCGTTCCAGCCGGTGTTTACAAGGTATGCCTTTGCACCGCTCTTCTGCATCTTTTTAACAAGCTCCTCTGCATACTTGGTAGGATGAAGCTCAAGGAATGCCTGACCGAAGCAAGCCGAGAAGGTGGGAGTGGGCTCTGTAATACCGCGCTCGGTACCTGCAAGCTTTGCGGTGAAGCCGGAAAGGAAGTAATACTTTGTCTGCTCAGGAGTAAGGATTGATACGGGAGGAAGTACGCCGAAAGCATCAGCCGAAAGGAAGATTACCTGGTTTGCATCGGGAGCCGATGAAACGGGACGTACGATATTTTCAATATGATTGATGGGATATGAAACTCTGGTATTCTCGGTAACGGACTTATCGTTGAAATCAATCTTGCCGTCCTTGTCAAGAGTAACGTTTTCAAGAAGAGCATTTCTCTTGATTGCGTTATAGATGTCGGGCTCTGAATCCTTATCAAGGTTGATTACCTTTGCATAGCAGCCGCCTTCAAAATTGAATACACCGTTATCATCCCAGCCGTGCTCATCGTCGCCGATAAGAAGGCGCTTGGGGTCGGTTGAAAGTGTGGTCTTGCCTGTACCGGAAAGTCCGAAGAAGATGGCGGTATTCTTGCCGTCCATGTCGGTGTTGGCTGAGCAATGCATTGAAGCGATGCCCTTAAGAGGAAGGTAATAGTTCATCATGGAGAACATACCCTTCTTCATCTCGCCGCCGTACCAGGTGTTAAGGATAACCTGCTCACGGGAGGAAATGTTGAATGCAACGCAGGTATCGGAATTAAGACCCAGCTCAGCGTAATTTTCAACCTTTGCCTTGGAAGCGGTATATACCATGAAATCGGGCTCGAAGGTTTCAAGCTCTTCTGCTGTGGGCTGGATGAACATATTCTTTACGAAATGTGCCTGCCATGCAACCTCCATAACGAAACGGATAGCCATACGGGTGTCTTTATTAGCACCGCAGAATGCATCCATAACGAAAAGACGCTTGCCGGAAAGCTGCTTCTTTGCGATATCCTTCATCTGCTCCCATACTTCTTCACTCATGGGATGGTTATCGTTTTTATATTCATCGGATGTCCACCAAACTGTATCCTTTGAATTTTCATCCATAACGATGTACTTATCCTTGGGTGAACGACCTGTGTAAACACCGGTCATAACGTTGACTGCACCGAGTTCACTTACCCGGCCTACCTCGAATCCCTCAAGGCCTTCCTTGGTTTCTTCCTCAAAAAGAACTTCATAAGAAGGATTGTGGAGAATCTCAGCGGAATCTGTAATACCGTACTTTGTGAGATCAAGCTTTGCCATAAAATCTATCTCCTTTTTCAATGGAATCTGTATGGGCGGGTACGGTTGATAAATAAATCACTATACTCCCCTATTTTACAATGACATTATATAAATTCCCCATTGAATTGTCAACAAACATTTTGCCATAAATGACTGTATTTCCGAAAGCATCTTTATGAAATATTAACATTTACGTTGTTGACATAATGTTCCCTGCTATGATAGAATTATACCGCAAATTTTGATTTGGAGTAAATTTATGATTAAAAAATATTTTGACCGTGTTCTTTCCTCCGTTACAAAAGGAGAACTGATTTTCTGGTGGATTATGCGTCTTGCAATGATAGGCGGCATAATCACTACGCTCATTCTCTATTCACAGGCAAACGCTCAGGGACTTGACGCAAACGTGGTTCACGATACGTGGGCATTCGCTCCTCAGGTAAAATTCAATATTGAAAAGGGCGTTTACGAATTTTCAACCTACAATGCGCTTCAGATGTCAGCCAATCTGGTAGGTCTTTTTGCATTTGAAATCAGCCAGATGTTTTCAAAGAAATCCGCTTTGAGATATCTGCCGGCATACTATCAGAATTTCTCGGCACTCCAGTTTTTCCTTACCTCCTTCGGCGGAGCATTCTGTAACTTCTACTATTCAATCCCCGGCTTTGACAAGGTCCTTCACGCAACGGGCTGTGCTCTTGCGGTATTCATGGGCTACGAGCTTGTAGGAGCAATCCAGAGAAGAGACAAGGTTACCGTTCCCAAAAACATTGCCGTTGTTTACGCGGTAGGTATCGCATTCATCTTTGCCGCCGCCTGGGAGCTGTTTGAATTCACTACGGATCAGTGGTTCGGATTTGACGCACAGCACTGGAGCTACAGGAATGCGCTTGTGGAAGCAGGTCTTCCCTTAGATTCAGCCGACCTTAACGGTCTGTTCAATTTCATTCCTCTTAAGGGCTTCAGCGGTGAAGAGCAGAAGATGAGATTTGCCATAATGGACACAATGACCGATGCAATTCTCAACGCAGTCGGCTCAATCGTTATGTTCATCGTGCTTACAATCAAGCCCTATCTTCATTCCGGTTCCAAAGACCTCAACAAAATGATTGAGGATGAAAAGGCAGCGGAAAAGGCAGATAAATAAAATATTGAAGTCCCTGCCACACGGCGGGGACATTTTTGTTGCAGAAAAAATTCCTTTATGGTATATTTACGTGGGGTGATAATATGAAATTTGACGTTCCCGTTCCCTGCTTTTACGGAAAGCTTGATTTCTGTGATGCAATAAGAGAAATCGGCAAAGCGGGATTTGACGCGGCAGAAACCTACGATTGGAAAACCCTTGACCTTGAAAAAGTAAAAAACACCTGCGATGAAGCAGGCGTAAAGCTCATCAGCATGTGTACATCCGACTTTAATCTTACCGAGCCGGAAAACAGAGAGCATTGGCTCCGCTGTCTTGACGAAAGCTGTAAGGCGGCAAATCGGGCGGGTGCCGATATGCTCATTACCCAGGTGGGTGCGGATACCGCAAAGGAAAGAGAATATCAGCACGAAAGCATTGTTTCCGGTCTGACCGCCGCGAAACCCGTACTTGAGAAATACGGCGTTACTCTGATGATAGAGCCCCTTAATACAATCGTTGACCACAAGGGGTATTATCTTACCTCATCCCGTGAGGCCTTTGATATCATAAGGGAAACAGACAGTCCCTTTGTAAAGGTTGTATTTGACATTTATCATCAGCAGATTACGGAGGGAAATATCATTCCCAACATACTGAATAATCTTGACCTGATTGCTCATCTTCACTGTGCGGGACATCCCGGAAGACACGAACTGCAAAAGGGTGAAAATAATTACAAATTCATCTTTGAGGAAATTGATAAAGCCGGATACGAGGGATACTGCGGACTTGAATACTCCCCCACAGTCAGCCCCGAAGAAAGTCTGGCACAGTTCAGAAAAGATTATCTGTAAAAGAAAAGCGGGCACGCCAAGGCGTGCCCGACATTTTTACTTTATATCCTCAGCCCACAAATTTGCTGATTATACCCTTGAGAAGATTCGTAAGGTCAATGCTTACTCTGGGTGCAATGAATGCGGAATCGGCCACACCGGTTGAAATCGAGGTAAAATCAAAACCGATATCACCGGTACCCACGGTGGTAACCTCACCGTTTTCGTCACAGAAATTGAGGTCAATACCTACAAGCTTATCGCCGGAATAATTGAAAGCAATCCAGCTCTTTGCGATATTTGCGATTGCCTGCGCCTGTGCCTTCATTTCGTCGTTGCCGAGTTGGTCAAGCATAACAAGGATTTCATCAAAGGTCTTTTCCTTGAGAGCTTCCTTTGTGATGCCGAGATCTGTAAGACCTGCTGCGTCAAAATCTGTCTGATCAATAAAATCGTTTTTGGCTGCTTCTTTGTCAATTACGAATTTATCACAATTCGCAGTACTGTTTTCGGTATCAAGCTTTAAATACTTCTTAAAGGTTTCCGCTTTTTCAAGAACGGGTAAAATCCGCTCCGTAATACCTGCAAATTCCAAGTTGCCGCCTATAATTTCGGAAATATCAACTCTGAACAGACCGAGTGAGCCGATATACGCATCAAGTCCTGCTTCGCCGCCGTAAAGTCTGACTTTGATGAAGCCAAGTGCTTTACCGCTGCCCGCAATTTGGATTGAATTACCTAACTTTACATTAAGGGTTACGTCCTTGAGTAAACCGTTGAATGCGGAATCATCAAGGGTTACGCTGATTGTTTTTGTTGAAAATAAATCATTTATAAACTTTTCGCTTCTGTTTTCTGCGGCTGATGCCGAAAGAGAGAATAATGCCGTTAAAGCAAGTACAAGTGCCAGGGTAATGCTGAGTAATTTTTTCATAATATTACCTCCATTCATATCAGCATCTTTATTATATCCGCTTTTTTGATGAATTTCAATAGTTTTTTGCAAAAAATATAAAGATGATTGTGCAGAACAACCAACAAGATAATTTACAGTATTTCCATTGACACGTAAATTACAAATAGATTATAATAAAAATATACTCTGTTTCGGGAGGAAAACAAAATGAAAAAAAGGGATAAGCTTATATCCGTACTTCTTGCGGGTGTGATTGCCTTTACGCCTTTTTCGGCGTTTGCTTTCTGCTCGGATAAAACGGTCAAAAAGCCGGATATATCCGATATTGAAATAACCGAATATGTTTTTGACGGTCAGGATATCCGCATAAAGGGCTCGGAAAGAAAGACCTCCTCTGTTTCAACCGATGACATAACGGAAAGCGACCTGCCCTCAAAATACGATTTGAGAGACCGTAATTGTGTTACGGAACCCGAGCAGCAGTTTTTCGGAGACTGCTGGTCTTACGCCTCAATATCGTCTCTTGAATCAAATGCCATAGTGCGCGGATACGGTGTAAATCATTTTTCAAAATCTCATCTGTGCAATTACGCCTTTAATCCCTCAAGCGAGGGTCCCGTTCTTAAAGACGTATGGAACGGAGGCGGCAACGCTTACTACGCCGCCATGGCACTTGCAAACTATGAGGGAATCGCAAGCCGTGAGGATTTTCCCAATAAGACCGATACCTTCAGTCCCCGTTTTACGGATAGCGACAGATACAATCACGGCAGCGGCTTCATACTTGACGATGCTTTAGTTTACACCGATATGAATGCGGTCAAGAGGTATATTACGGAATACGGTGCCATAAGCGCTTACTATTACAGCTTACCCGATTATGACAGCGTTCACAGTGAGAAATACGACGCGGAAATGATTTATTCCGTAACTCCTCAATCCTCAAATCACGGCGTTACAATCATCGGTTGGGACGATACCGTACCTGCAAGCGAATTCAAACGGGGCAATTCCGTCCCCTCCGTTAACGGTGCCTGGATAATCAAAAATTCCTGGTTCGGCGATGATAAGGACTATATGTACCTTTCATACGGTCAGTACGTCTCCTACTATGCGGGAATGACGGCCCGTGAGGATAACAACGTTCTCGATAATTACACCTACGCCGAAAGAGGCGGAAACGGTCTGATTTCGGACACTAATCCCTCTTTTGCTAATATATTTACGGCAAAGGAAGATGAAAGAATTGACCGTGTGGGCTTCTATCTTGAAACCAACGGTCAGATTTCCCGGGTTACGGCAGTTGTCAATATCTATAAAAATCTTCCCGGGGGTGACTGTCTGCCGGAAAGCGGATACCTTGCTCTGTCATACACGGAAACGCTTGATAGTGAAGGCCTCAGAACAATCGAACTGCCGAAGGGTGTAAACGTTTCAAAAGGTGAAAAATTCAGCGTCTGCATCTCTCTTTCGGACGCAAACGGCTGTAAGATATATATTCCCACAGAGCAGAACACTTATTCCGTATTCAAGGGATATTCGGGTACCTACAACAGTGCAAAGGGACAAAGCTTCATAAAGCTCTCACGCATAAACGAATTCATTGATACCTGCGGTTATCTTTCCTCCCTGGGTCTCTGTGACGTTTTCATGCAGGTCTATACGAGCTGTAACCACAAAATGAGCAAAACCGAAAACGGATATAAATGCGATATCTGCGGCAAGGAGATTTCCTCTCTCTGCCCGGAGCATACAGAAGGATTCACCCGCATACGTAAAGAAGCAACCTACTCGGAAACGGGTACAATGGATATATGCTGTGCAGATTGCGGCGAGGCAATCCGCACAGAAGAAATTCCCGTAAAAGCCGTACCATCCGTTCACATTGAAAATAATCACGGCACAAGAAGCGTAAAATACGGCACTTACATTCATTTCAAAGCAAACATAGAAAATCCCACGGAGGATTGCTCAATCAAATGGAGCGTAAATATTGAAGACACAGATATTCTCGGCCCTCAGATTTATATTATTGAGGACTCGGATTACACCGTAACAGCAACCCTTGTGGACTCCAAAGGAAATCCCATCAAGGATGCGGACGGAAACGAAATATGTGACAGCGAGCATATAACGGTAACCAAAAATTTCTTCCTTGTAATAATAGCATTTTTCCGAAACATATTCGGAATACAGAAGATTGAAAACAACTGACAAAAGCTCTGCGGACGGATAATCCGCCGGTCGGATACGTTTTTACGGAATACGGACAAATCAGAATTTGT
>JAKSQQ010000059.1 GCA_024404015.1 Clostridia bacterium | reverse complement strand
CAGTCAATACGGATATAATTGAAAATATAGTGTATTTTTCTTTTGATATGTGATATAATAATGTAATTACGGAGGGTATGTATTATGAAATTACTTGCACTTGACGGAAACAGTATAGTAAACCGTGCCTTTTACGGAGTGAAGCTTCTCTCCACAAAAGACGGAAAATACTATACGAATGCCATTTTCGGCTTTCTCAATATACTGCTCAAGCTGACTGCCGACGTGAAGCCCGACGCCGTTGCGGTTGCCTTTGACGTAAAACAGCCCACATTCAGACATAAAATGTATGACGGCTACAAGGCAAACAGAAAAGGTATGCCTCCCGAGCTTGCCTCTCAGATGCCCATACTCAAAAATATACTCTCAGCCATGGGATATAAGCTTATTGAAGCTCCCGGCTGGGAAGCGGACGATATACTCGGTACTCTTGCGGCATCCTGCAAGAGCAATGACTTATGCTTCATTGCAACGGGTGACAGAGACTCCCTTCAGCTTGTAAGAGATAACGTAAAAGTATTGCTTGCGGCCACAAAGATGGGAACTCCCACCACCGTAGTATATGACAGAGCAAAAATCACAGAGGATTACCTTGTTGATACTCCCGAAAAGCTCATTGATATCAAGGCCCTTCAGGGAGACACCTCTGACTGTATTCCCGGAGTTGCAGGCATAGGTGAAAAGACTGCAAAAGAGCTTGTGTCAAAATACGGCAGTATTGACGATATTTATGCAAATCTTGAAACCCTTGACATAAAGAAAGGTGTTCACGACAAGCTGGCGGCAGATAAGGATATGGCATATCTCAGCCGCACCCTCGGTACAATCAGCACTCAGGCACCCATTGACACAGATTACAATACATACATTCCCGCCGAAGCGGATGCCTTTGCGCTTACTTCAATCCTCTCAGAGCTTGAAATGTTCAAAATGATTGAGCGCCTTAACCTTAAACCCGTTACCATTAAGAAGGAAACCGCAGTTGACGAAAAAATCAACACCGACGTTTACGATGCGGAGGACGGCATACTGCTGTATAATAATCTGCGCAAGGCGGGTGAAGCATATTTCACCTTTGAATACGGCATTTTCAATATCTGTACCCCCAACGGTGTTGCCCGTTTCAATCCCGAAAACAAAGACTATCTGAAATTCTGCGAGGATTTCCTTTTTGATAAGGAAATCAAAAAATACACATATAACGTAAAAGCATTGTATTCATTCTTCTATGATTACAGAAATGACGTTGAAATAAACAATATAGTCGGTGACGCCATGCTGGCGGCATATGTTGCCAATCCTTCCTCCGACTGCACTCTCAAAAGAGTATGTGAGGAATTTGCGGGGTTCATTTCAAACGAAGAAGTTTCCGATTCCGTATATACCGCATATCTTCCCTCCGCTTTCAGGAGCTTATATAAAATCATTGACGAAAACGGTCAGCGTGACCTGCTGGATAAAATGGAAATGCCTCTTGCAAGGGTACTTTCCTCAATGGAAAAAGAGGGATTTCTCGTTGACGCGCAGGGTATTGAAAAATTCGGTGAAGAGCTTGCCGAAAGAATCAACACCATTGCCGGAGAAATATATGAAGAAGCGGGATATGAATTTAACCTCAATTCTCCCAAGCAGTTGGGTGAAGCACTTTTTGAAAAGATGGGATTGCCCGCAAAGAAAAAAACAAAGAGCGGTTATTCCACCAATGCGGAGGTTTTGGAATCCCTGGCGGAAAATTACCCCGTTGTTGCAAAAATCCTTGAATACAGAACTATTTCCAAGTTGAAATCCACCTACTGTGACGGTCTTCTCAAAGTAATCGGGGAAGACGGACGTATTCATTCCTCACTCAATCAGACGGAAACAAGGACCGGCAGGATTTCCTCATCCGAGCCGAATCTGCAAAATATTCCCGTACGTTCACCTCTCGGCAAGGAAATGAGAAAGTTCTTTATCGCAAGACCGGGCTGTGTGCTTATTGACGCAGACTATTCCCAAATTGAACTGAGGGTGCTTGCCCACATGGCAAATGACAAAAACATGATTTCCGCCTTCAATGAAGGTGACGATATTCATGCTATTACCGCTTCCCAGGTATTCAATATGCCTCTGATGATGGTCACTCCTCTCATGAGAAGCCGTGCAAAGGCGGTCAACTTCGGTATCGTTTACGGTATCGGCGCATTTTCGCTTTCAAAGAATACCGGCGTTTCCGTAGCAGAAGCCAAGGAATATATTGAAAACTATCTGAATAATTTTTACGGTGTAAAGAGCTTCATGAAAAACGTGGTTGATAATGCCAAATCCGTAGGATACGTTGAAACTCTTTTTAACCGCAGGAGATATATACCCGAAATAAACGCCTCCAACGGCATGGTAAGGGCAGGCGCAGAAAGAATTGCCATGAATATGCCCGTTCAGGGTACTGCCGCCGATATCATCAAAATCGCAATGGTAAGGGTATGGAAAGCACTTGACGAGATGAATTTCAAGGCAAAGCTTATTCTTCAGGTACACGATGAGCTTATAGTTGAAGCACCCGAAGAAGAAGCGGACATAGTCAAAGCCATTCTCAAGCGTGAAATGGAAAATGCAGTCAAGATGAACGTTTCCATGCAGGCAGACGTAGGTATGGGTAAAACCTGGTACACCGCAAAGGATTAAGCCATGAACTATATTATAACCGAAATGACAGCCGACAGTATCGACGACATCGCGGAAATTGAAAAAGAATGCTTCTCCTCTCCCTGGACGAGGGAGGGAATTGCACAGGAGCTTTCAAATTCCTCCTCCCACTTTCTTACCGCGGTAGCCGAAAATACAGTTGCCGGATATATAGGCGTGCAGGAAATCTGCGGCGAAGCTTATATCACCAACGTTGCCGTTCTGCCCTCTTACCGCAGAAACGGAATCGCGAAAGCACTTCTGAACGGAGCAATCAACGGCGCAAAGAAAAGAAAATGCGAATTCATTACCCTTGAGGTAAGAGAGAGCAATGCTCACGCCATTTCCCTTTATGAGTCCCTCGGATTTGAAGCCGTGGGCAAAAGAAAGAATTTTTACTCAAATCCCACCGAGGATGCAATACTATATACTTTATTTTTCGGGAAGGAATAATCATGAAAATACTTGCAATTGAATCATCCTGCGATGAAACCGCCGCTTCCGTAGTGGAGGACGGCAGAACCGTACTTTCCAACGTAGTCGCTTCGCAGGTAAAAGACCATATAATCTACGGCGGTGTGGTACCCGAGATAGCGTCAAGAATGCACGCAACCGCAATCAGCGGTGTAGTAAAAAAGGCACTTGAAGATGCAAACTGTACTCTTGACGACATCGAGGCAATCGGCGTTACATACGCTCCCGGTCTTATAGGCGCACTTCTTGTAGGTTTGAATTTTGCAAAGGGACTTGCCTATTCCTTGGGGAAGCCGCTTGTTCCCGTTCATCATCTGCGTTCCCACATAGCCGCTAATTACATTACCTCTCCCGACCTTGAGCCGCCGTTTCTCTGCCTTGTTGTATCGGGAGGACACAGTCACATAGTTGCGGTAAACAGCTACACGGATTTCACTATTATAGGCAAAACTAGAGACGATGCCGCAGGTGAATGTATGGATAAATCCGCAAGAGCAATGGGGCTTGATTATCCCGGCGGCGTAAATCTTGACAGAGTGAGTAAAGAGGGTAACCCCAAAGCATATAAATTTCCCCACCCGAAGGTAGATGGCAGTAAATACGATTTCAGCTTTTCGGGACTTAAAACCGCAGTAGTGAATACCGTACACAACGCAAAACAGAAAGGCGAGGAAATAAATGTTCCCGACCTGGGTGCTTCCTGCATTGATACCGTTGCGGAAATACTTACGGGCAAAACAATGGAAGCGGCAGAGGAATTCGGATTCACGAAAATTGCCCTTGCCGGAGGCGTTTCCGCCAATTCACGTCTCAGAGCCAAAATGACAGAGCGCTGTGAGAGGAACGGATACAAGCTGTATATGCCCCGTCTTGATTTATGCGGTGATAACGGCGCAATGGTAGGCGCTCAGGCATATTATGAATACAAAAGCGGTAACAGGGCATCCCTTGACCTCAATGCCTTCGCAACGATGCCCATTGACGAAAAAATATAAAAATTCACACAAATACTTACTTTTGACCAATAAATCAGCCGAAAAATTTTTGATTTATTCACAATTTCGGCGTTCAATTGATATATCATTATAGGTGAAAAGGGAGGAATCAATATGAGAAAAAGATTCGGACTTATTAAATCAACCAAGGGAAGCGGTGCTTTCGGAGCAATCCTCGGCGTGCTTCTTGTTGTTGCCGTGGCATTTTTTGCCTACACTCAGTTTTTCGCTGTAAAGCAGATTTCCATCGCAGGTCTTCCCGGCCCTACCCTGAGCAAAGGAACCGGCAGCGATAAGCGTGACGTAACCGGATACGAAGTTACGTTCAATCACAAAAAAGGATTCAAGACGGATGCTCTTGTAGTTAATTCGAAAAAATACAATGAATCAGGCATCAAAAACGGAATTTCTCCCGTTGACGTTGTCCTTGCATGGGGAAGCATCGCAGAAAACAACGGCGAAACCGATTTCGCATGGACAATTACCGACAGAGCTTATTCTTTCAGTTCCACCACAAGCTTTGAGGAATCTGAAATTATCAAGCACTCATCATTAAATCATCTTATCGGTCAGACCGACTCCGTCACGTCTCAGATTAAAAAACTCAGAGCAGGTGATCACGTAAAGATTTCGGGATATCTTGTTGATATTACCGCAGAACCCCAGATAGGCGAAATAGTCAAATGGAATACCAGCACCAAGTTCTCGGACAAGGGATTGAATTCCTCTGAAATCGTCTACGTTACGTCCCTTGAGGTAATCAAGGAAACAGCCGCACAGTAAAAGCAAAAGAGGATGCACAACGGTGCATCCTCTCTTTTTTGATTTAATATGATTCCAATTTGTTTTTCATTATATCGGGGTAATCCGTTATTACTCCGTCAGCACCCCAGCTGTATAATTTGTCCAGGGTTTCAAGCTTATTGACAGTCCAGCAAGCCACCTTTACGCCTTGTTCGTGGGCTTTATCAATAAGCTTTTTTGATGCATAGGAGGAATGAGGAAGCAGGAAGTCAAAGCCCTGCTCCTTTGCTTTTTTAACAGGGTCAAAAACTTTGGTAACCGCCCAGTTGACGGTGCTGGGATAAAGATAACCCGTTTTGACGGAGGAATCAATTTCCTTTACCTTTTTAAGTATTCCCTCGTCAAAGCTTGATACAATCAGCTTTTCAATCATTCCGTATTCCCTGACCTTTTTGATTATACGCTCCACAAAATCGTTTTCGTTTTTGTTGGGCTTTATTTCAATGTCAAGAATATCAACGGGATTTTCCTTCATTACCCCGAGGAAATCATCTATTGTGGGTATAACGGTATTTTCAAATTTGCCTCCGAACCAGGAGCCGAAATCGTAGTTGAAAAGCTCGCCCAGATACTGGTCCCTTACCTTGCCTTTGCCGTCGGAGGTGCCGTTTACCGTTTCGTTATGACAGAGCACCATGTGTCCGTCCCTTGTGACACGTACGTCTGTTTCAACACCGTCTGCGCCAAGCTGAGCCGCCTTGATAAATGCGGCTAAGGTGTTCTGGGGTGCGAATCTGTTTGCACCTCTGTGAGATATAACGAACATAGGTACTCCTTTCCCGATATTATCTTTAATTATCATTTACGACTGAAAACTATTTCAAAGAAATTTACGTCAAGTCCTTCATCCTTAAGGCGTGTATAAACGTTGATATTATTAAAGAACTGATATACGGTGCCCAGGAAATTCACAATAAAGGAATAGAACAGAGGAAGCTTCTGAGGATGACCGCCCTGCTGACTGTCCTTTGTAATTGTGAGAGTATTGAATACTTCACCCGTATCGTATGAATAAGAGCTTACCTTTATTGAATCCTCGCTGAAATCAATAATATTGTAAAGCACCTGATTTTCCTGCTGCTCGTAATAATAGCCCACGGTATCGTTAAGTCCCAGGTCATCGCTCTTATCGTTTCTCGGTCTGTTGATTGAGCCGGAAACCATATAGACTGTTCCTTCGGGATTATTCAGTACCGCATTTGCGCCTGTTTTCTGTGTGACTTTACCGTTATAAAGAACATGGGAAACGGTATAGTAATGGCTGTGACCGGTCAGCACCAGGTCAATGCCGAATTCACTCTGCATGGGACCCCAGAGAAGTCTGAGCAAGTCGTTTTCACTTTCTCTGTGAATGATGCGTCCGCTGTAAAGGTCGTGATGCATAACGGCTACACGCCATTTAACGTCCTTGTTGGCATTGATTGCGGATTTAAGGAAATTATGATGGTCAACACCCGAGCCGTTGTTTGATTCAAGAACGAGGAAAAGAACGTCACCCTTTACAAACCAATAGTCACCCGTATTGTAGGTAGTACAGATTCCCTTGGTCTGTTCATTGGGCATATTCTTGAAAGTACTGTAATCAACGCCCTTACGGTCGTGATTGCCCAGAGCGGTGGCAACCGTCATGGTTCTGATTGCGGGAGAAGAGGTAAAGCCCTTGTATTCGCATTCAAGTCCCATGCTTGCCTGGTCACCCGAGGAAAGAAGCAGGTCTATTTCCCGCTTGCCCTCTGCCTGGTCTATCACCTTACCGAAAAGCTCCGCATTATTCTTAAGACCGTTTTCATCCTCTTCGTTGTATGAAACGTGAACATCGGTTACGTACATTGCGGAAAATTCGTTTCCTTCAGAAGTAGTAAAGGTATATTCCTCAGAGGTATAACCCTCTGATATGCACTTATAAGTATAGGTTTTGCCCTTTTCGAGTCCCGTAACGCTTACCTTATTGGCATAGTCGCCTGAGTAGGTCTTTACAGCCGTACCCGTGAAAGTATTTTCCGTTCCGGCTTCCACGTCGGTAATTATTACCTTGGATTTGCCTTCTTTTTCACTGTACCAGCTGAAATTTCTTCCCGTTTCGTCAGAACCGGGGAACATGGTAACGCCTGCCTGTGCCTCTTCGGTCTCCCAGTAGGCATCCCAATTCTGTTTCTCTGCCGCAAAGGAAGAAAAGGAAAAACCGAATACAAGCGTTAACGCAAGTATTATGCTTATTGTTTTTTTCATAAAATTCAACTCCGATTATCAGAATGATGCTCCGTTAATGAGAGCAACTATCATCTTGGGTACAATCCACAGAAATTGGGGAAGCCATCTTGCAAAGGTGTAGATTGCAAGAGATACAAAGCTCGGAACTACACCTAAAGCATACAGAGCTTCGGAGGTGGTCTTGTCACCGGTATAAGTTACCTTTCCCTTGCCCGTTTCCTTGGTAAGAGTAAAGGAATCAATATTGGTAATCAGTCTGCCGCCGTTGTCGTCTGTAAGCTCATCGGAAAGAATATATGAATTGAAGGTGAGGGTACCGCCTTCAATGCTGACGGAATTAAAGCAGCCGCCTATATTTTCTTCCTTGGTGTTTTCCCAGTTTTCGCCGTTCCAATAATTGCCGTATCCGTCCTTCTGAATGGTAAGAGCGGCAATATTATCGTTATCAAGGAACTGATCCGCCATAAATTCACGGACCTCATATCTCTTTGAGCCGGCAGTACCTGCAAGAACGTAGGTAACACCATCCTCTGCGGGCTTGCCGTTTGTGAGGGGCTTTGTGCGTACGTACTGATGATCGTGGCCGCTGAGAACAAGGTCAACGTCGCAGGAATCAAGCACGGATGCAAGGGATTCCTGAAGATAAAGGGCATCAGGCCATTTGCCGTCTTTACCGAGGGTATAGGGTGATTTATGCATACAAACGATTTTCCAGTCCTTATCAGAGGAATTCATATCCTTTTTCAGCCAGTCAAGCTGTGAAAGAGAGGTGGAAAGCATATCGTTCGTATTGATAACGGCAATATGCGCATTACCGTAATCAAAGGAATAATTCACACCGTTAAGTGTCTGAACGGCCTCACTCGTATCCATATTGAAGAGATTATTAAACCAGTTCCATACACCCAGACCGTCGTGGTTACCCGCAACGGGAGCTATGGTTGTTGACATATTGATTGAATCAAAGCTGTCTGCATAATAATCCCATTCCTCGTTTGTGGAATCATTGGTGAAGTCACCGCAGTTTACGTAAAACTCGGCATCGGGAAACATCTCAAGACCTGCTTTGAGGGTATTTGCGCCTTTTTCAAAATTCTCTGCCGATGACGCCTGAACATCTGCAACTGCGATAAAGGAGAAGCTGTCGTCGCCGTTATCGGTAACGAAGGTACCTTCCTCGCTTCTTACGTCCTTACTGCCTACAGTATAGGTATAAACATTGCCGGGCTCAAGGCCGGTTACAAGGGCCTTGTGGCAATAATTGCCTTCCCATTCAAAAACGTCATCATATTTTATTTCCGGCTGTGAAGCATTTCCGCCTTCAATTTCAATAAGAGAATCCGTTTCCGTCCTTGTGTACCAGCAAAATCCCCTTGTGGTAGAGGTGTTTCCGTTAACCGAAACGGAAATTCTGAAGGGAGTATCGTTTTCTTCCGCAAAAGCTGATACGGAGCAAAGGAGCATACCGAGAATAAGAACTATGGTCATAATAACCGATACTGATTTTTTCATATTTATTTCCTTTCAGAATCAGACACCCGAATATGCATTGAATCCGCCGTCAATGGGAAGAATTACACCTGTAATGAAACCGGAATAGGTTTCGTCACAGAAGAATGCAAGAGCACCGCTGAGGTCCTCGGGAGTACCGAATCTTCTCATGGGAGTATGGGAAATGATTTTTTCGCTTCTTGCGGTAAGTGAACCGTCCTCGTTAAAGAGGAGGGCATGATTCTGATTAGTTGCAAAGAAACCGGGAGCAATGGCGTTAACTCTGATTCCCGCCTCGGCAAAGTGAACCGCAAGCCACTGTGTAAAGTTGGAAACGCCTGCCTTGGCTGCCGAATATGCGGGGATTCTGGTAAGAGGACAGAAAGCATTCATTGAAGAAATATTAAGAATGCTGACGTTCTCTCTGCCTATCATATCCTTTGCAAAGCACTGGGTTGTAAGAAGAGTACCCAGAATGTTGAGATTGAATACAAACTGAATGCCGCTTGCATCAAGGTCAAAGAAGGTCTTTACACCCTCAACCTTATTATCAAGATCGCCTTCTTCAAAGATATCCTTGGTAGTGGTGCCCTTGGGATTATTTCCGCCTGCACCGTTGATAAGAATATCGCACTTGCCCAGCTTTGAATTGATTTCGCTTCTTGCGGCTTCAAGACTTTCGGGCTCAAGAACGTTACATCCTACGGCAATGGCAACACCGCCGTCAGCCGTGATTTCATCCGCTACAAGCTGTGCCGCTTCCTGTCTTAAATCAAGAACTGCAACCTTGATACCCAGCTTTGCAAGGTCCTTTGCAAATCCGCTGCAGAGAACTCCGCCGCCGCCCGTGATAACCGCTACTCTGTTTCTTAAATTTTCATGAGTCATATTCTGTTACCTCAATTCTTTC
>JAKSQQ010000058.1 GCA_024404015.1 Clostridia bacterium | reverse complement strand
TCTTTATACCGAAAAGGTTATCAAGACCGGCCTCGGCAGAGAGAGCGACGGAGCGGCAACCACCGTGCCGGGATGGGACAATATCAGAAACCCCGAAAGTGACGTTTACGGAATCAGCGGCAAGCTTGCGGACTGTATCAATGGCTGGGCGACACTTGACGTCGTTTGGATGTTCGGATTCTGGAAATACGACTGGGCGGATGCTTCAACCCTTATCGGCTCGTTTGATTACGATAAAAAAGAGCTTTCGCCGAAATTCGTCAGTATGTACGGTACTAAAAAGGGAGCGCCCTACTATTTCTTCAACGTCTTTGAGGAGCTTGACAGCGAGGGCGAATGGTATCTTGACCGTGACAGCGGAATTATTTATATCTATCCCGACGAAAATTTTGACTCGGCAACAATTGACCTTACGCTTACCGTAAAGCCCATAATCAATGCGAATGCGGATTATCTTACCTTTGCGGACTTGACGGTTAAGGGCACGAGAGGGGATGCCGTAAACGTTATCGGCAATAACGTGACGGTGAAAAACTGCCTTATCAAGAATGTAGCAGGTAATGCGGCGGTCATAAACGGATATAATAATCTTATCAGTGAAAACGAAATTACCCATACCGGCAGGGGCGGAATCATCATAAGCGGCGGTGACAGGGTAACTCTCACCCCGGGAAACAGCAAAGCGGACAATAATCTTATCCATGACTGGTCGGAAATATATCAGACCTATCAGCCCGCCGTAACGCTTAACGGAGTCGGAAATATCTGCTCGCACAATGAAATTTACAATTCGCCTCACGAGGCAATAACCTACGGCGGAAATAATCATCTGATTGAGTATAATGTCATTCACGATGTTTGTCTTCTCTCCGATGATGCAGGTGCAATTTATGCCGGACGCAGATGGGATTGGTACGGAACGGTAATCCGCTACAACTGTATCTATAATCTCGGCTCTGACGGACATACCCCTGACGGAATATATATGGACGATGCCCTTTCGGGACAGACGATTTACGGAAATCTGCTGATAAACATTCCGAAAATCGGCTTACATCTCGGCGGCGGACGTGATCTTGAGGTACATAACAACATAATCATCAACAGCAATGACCGTCCCATTTCCTATGATCAGCGTGCCATTGACGGTGTATTCGGCGGTTGGTTTACCATATCACTTCCCACGGGCTCAATATGGGAAAATCTTTATGCCTCACCCTGGAAAACGGAGTTGTGGCAGAATACCTATCCGGGCACCGCACGGCTTAAGGATGATTTCAACAATACCGATGACCCGGATTTTGCACCCAATCCCTCATACAGCAGCGTTACGGGAAATCTGATTGTAAACGCAGGAGGAAAAATCGGCTCGATTTCGGAGAAGGCGGACAAATACAGCGATATAAGCGAAAATGCGGTTTACAGACTCACAAAGCTTGACGGCATTTTCAATTCGCCCGCGGAAGGTGACTACACGCTGAAGGAAAATTCAAAGGTATTTGAAAAAATACCCGGTTTTGAAAACCTACCCATATCCGAAATGGGCAGATACTGATAAAACAAATCCGCTCCGGGAACGGAGCGGATATTTTTTTCATTCACGGATAAGCGGCAATGTACCGTTTTACTCACGGATGTGAAGCGCTTTTCTTCGTTTACGGCGGTGGAAATTACGGAATAAGCAGGTATGATATTGGTGAGAGTAAGGAACCCCTCTCGGAATTGATAACACCTCACATCTACGTTATCGGAAAGGAGAATCGCAATGGATAACAGCAGCTTTTTCGGAAAGTTTTTCCCCGCAATGCTCGGCGCAATGGCAGGATGCATGCTGACCTCGTGCTTCGGAATCATCACTGTCAGGATTTGCCGCTGCGCAAAGGATAATAAAACCGAAAAAAACGGTATGGAAACAGATACCGCCGACACTTCCTTTGAGAATCAGACGGAAGAATCCGGATTTGTCAAGGCCGAATAAAAAACACTCACCACCCACCGGCACCGAATAATAGAATACACCGGGAAAAGCAAATCAGCTCTTCCCGGTGTATTTTTTGATTAAATCTGTTTTGAGTAGGTCACTACCGTGTGCTTTCCGCTTTTTGCTTCCTCGCCGGTGGCTTCAAAACCCTGTGCCTTCCAGAAGGCAACGGCCTGCTCGTTTTCCTTGACCGCACCGAGAGAAATACGGTTATATCCCATACCCTTGAGTGCGGCACGCACGTCGGCAAAGATGCCCGAGCCGATTCCGCGACCCTGCATATTGCCCTCCACCATGAACCAGTCGATGAGCTGAACAGAAAATACAACGG
The DNA here is from genome assembly GCA_024404015.1 of Clostridia bacterium. GTDB lineage: Bacteria > Bacillota > Clostridia > Oscillospirales > Acutalibacteraceae > CAG-177. The sequence goes on along the minus strand of JAKSQQ010000058.1, from coordinate 7,500 downwards.
ATGGGAGATAGAAAGGCAATTCGGAAAGAGATACCTTATCAGGGATAACGACGACCCGCCCCACTGGAGCTGAAAAAACGATATAAGGATGTCGGTTATCCGGCATCCGCTTTTTTTAATTTTCTATTGTATTTTATTTAGTTTTTGATATAATCAAAGTGGTATGTTATTTTAGAAATTTTTGGGGGCAAAAATATGAAAATGGCAAAGAAAATACTGTCCGTAATTCTCTGTGTCCTTATGGTACTGGGCTCTGTTGCCGTCAGCGGCAGCGAATTTTCCGCAGTGCTCGGCGTTAAGGCAAGTGCCGAAGAATTCGGTACGTATGAAGGGCTGGACTACGTAATTGAAGACGGTAAGGTCAGAATATTTGACTGCAGCAGTACCGTTCAGGGCAAGGTAACCGTTCCTGCCGAGATTGACGGCTATCCCGTTACCGTTATTGACAGCTACGTCTTTTTCGGCCGCAATGATATTACAGAGGTGATTATACCTGACGGTGTAACCGCTATCGGTGAGAAAACGTTTTATAATTGCCGTGGTATTGAAAGCTTAAATATACCCGACAGCGTCGCTTATATCGGCGAAGATTCTTTCTACGGTATTCCAAACGTTTGTTACAGCGATAAAATGAAGGCAACCGGTGCTCCCTGGGGTGCTCTGACGGTTAACGGAGTATATGACGGTGACTTCTTATTCGCCGATGCGGAAAAAACAAAGCTGACGAAGTGCAGCGATTCCGCCGAGGGAAAGATTACCGTTCCCGATACGGTTATATCCATCGAAAACATGGCTTTTTACGGCTGTGAAGGTATTACGGAAGTCGTAATCCCGGAAGGCGTTGAAAGTATCGGTGAAGGGGCTTTTTACGGCTGTTCATCCCTTACGGGTATCGTGATTCCCGACAGCGTAACTGATATGAAAACTGCGGCTTTTGCCGGGTGTTCGGCTCTCGGATCGGTCACTCTCGGAAAGGGAATAGAATCGCTGGAAGAGGGAGTGTTTAATAAATGCAAATCCCTTACGGATATCATAATCCCCGACAGTGTCAAAATCATCGGGCGTCTGGCTTTTGCCGAATGCAGTAATCTTGAAAACGTTACCATCGGAAACGCCGTTGAATCAATCGGCGCAAATGCATTTTATGACTGTGCTGAAATAAAAACCGTAACGATTCCCGACAGCGTAAAGACTATCGGTGAAGATGCATTCAAAAACGTGGTAAACGTTTGTTACAGCGAAAACATGAAGGCGACCGGAAGTCCCTGGGGTGCAAAATATGTAAATGCCGTATATGACGGACTTTTTATGTTTTCCGATTCCGCAAAAACAAATCTGGTAGAATGTGATACCGATGCCGAGGGTGCGATTATTATCCCCGACGGTACAAAGACAATAGGTTACCGTGCGTTCAGGGAATGTAAAAAAATTACGTCCGTAACGATTCCCGGCAGCGTTACAGAAATCGGAGACGAGGCGTTTTACCTCTGCGAAGGCCTTTCCGAGCTGAAGATAGGATCAAAAGTAACGACTATCGGTGCGTGGGCATTTTGCGGCTGTAAATCTCTCACAAACGTGGTAATCCCCAATAATGTAACCACTATTTCAAAAAGTGCGTTCCGTTCCTGCGAAGCCCTTGAGAGTGTGACTCTTCCCGAAGAACTTACCGAAATAAGCGAAAGTCTTTTTGAACTTGACAGAAATCTTGTAAGCGTCAATATTCCCGACACCGTAACCTCAATCGGCGCGTATGCTTTCTACTGCTGTGATGGCTGCAGAAGCTTTACGATTCCCGATGGCGTTACAAGCATCGGCAGTCAGGCGTTTGAGGACGTAACGAACGTGGTTTATTCCGATAACATGAAGGCCACGGGCAGCCCCTGGGGAGCCGGAAACGTTAATTTCTTCTATGAAAACGATTTGTATTATTCCGATTCAACCAAGAAGAATCTTGTTTTATGCTATGATAAAGCAGAGGGAAATATTACCGTTCCCGACGGTGTCACTTCCATTTCGCAATCGGCGTTCTACTACTGTTTTTCCGTTACCGGCATCACTCTTCCCGACAGCATCGAAAATATCGGTATGGAAGCGTTTTGTTTCTGCGAATCTCTTCAGAATATAAACATTCCCGCTAAAGTAACCGTTATTGATGATTCTACCTTCTACGGATGTGGAAAACTTGCTTCGGTGACGATTCCCGAAGGAGTTCTGAGTATCGGCAACAAAGCGTTTTATAACTGTACTGTTTTAACCGAAATAAAGATTCCCGACTCTGTAAAGACCATCGGTAAAGAAGCATTCCTGTCCTGTAACGGACTTGAGGAAGTCATCATCGGAAGCGGTGTGGAAGAAATCGGTGAAACGGCATTCGGCTATTGCAGTAATATCTGTAACGTTACGATCCCCGATAACGTAACAACTATCGGAGAGGATGCATTTTATCTTGTTCCTAATATAAGCTACGGCGAAAATATGAAAGCCGCAGGCAGTCCCTGGGGTGCCCGGAACGTAAACGGCTTCATTGAAGGAAATCTGGTATATGAGGATTCTTCAAGGAAGGTACTTATAAAGTGTAAAAATTCCGCATCGGGTAACGTTGTTATTCCCGAGGGCGTGGAAACCATCAGCGACAATGCATTTGAATATTGCAATCTTATTACCGATGTGACGATTCCTTCCACGGTTGAAACTATCGGCGAAGATGCGTTTTACTCCTGCGAAAAACTGACGGGTGCGATTATCCCCGACAGCGTTACCTCTCTGGGCGAATCTGCCTTCGGAGAGTGCCCCTCCCTTGAGAGCGCGGTTATCGGAAACGGCGTTAAGATTCTGGAGGGGGGCTGCTTTGAGGGCTGCATCTCCTTGAACGAATTGACAATAGGCAATGCGGTCGAAAGTATAGAGCAGTATGCGTTTGCAAATTGCACTTCCCTTAAAAACGTCACTTTCGGAAACGGTCTGAAAACAATCGGCGACGAAGCATTCGACAACTGTATTTCACTCAGAACAATCATTATTCCGGACAGTGTCGAGTCTATCGGCTTATATGCTTTCGGATACTGCTTCAATCTTTCAAACGTTATTTTCGGCAAGGGCTTGAAGACAGTCTCTCCGGCAGCGTTCATTTATACCGCACTTGAAAAGGCGGTAATCCCCGAGAGCACGGAAACAATCGGTGGTTATGCATTTTTCCTTTGCCCGAAACTTGCTTATCTCCATATCCCGTCAAGCGTAACCGAAATCGGCGAAGAGATTATCGGATTTGACCGTGAGACTTATGAAGAAATGGTCATGTCCCTATATGAAGAAGAGATTATAACCGCGGAGCAGAAGGAAGAAATGCTGGCTGCCGAGCCGGTTGAAACCTGCATCTGTTCCGATTCGGATGAAAGCTGTGCAAAAACGTACGCAGAGGAAAACAATCTGAAATTTACCGTCTGCGAAGGACACGAATCCCTTGACGGTGTAATTGAAGAATTGAATGAAGCAAAGAAAAACTGTGTTTCCGACGAAGCAAAGCAGATTATTGACGAAGCAATTGCAAAGATAATTGCAGATGCGGATTCCGACCTTTTTGCATCAATAAGAGATAAGGCACTTGATGATGCCGAAAAAGCCGATAAGGCGCTTGAGCAGGCGAAGACGGATGCAAAGTCAGCTCTTGAAGAAGCAAAGAAATCGGCTGCTTCCGATGAAGCAAAAGAGATTATTGACAGTGCAATTGCCGACGTGGATAAGGCAGTGAATCTTACTGCTGTTGCGGATATTAAATCCGCAGGTCTTACCGATGCCGAAAAAGCCGACAAGGCACTTGCAAACGAAAAAGAAGCGGCAATCAACGCTTTGAAAGCGGCGGCAGGCGAAAATGCATCCGTGGAAATGAATGAGATTGTTTCCGACGGTATTGAAAAAATCAATTCCGCCTCAAATATGACAGACCTTGCTTCTGCCCGTAAGGATGCTCTTGATAAGATTGCCGAAAGAAAGACGCTTGAGAGTCTGACGGTTCCCGAAGGTGATATTGCTCTCGGCTACAAGGAATCAAAGAATTTGAATGCGGAATCTGGCGCGGGCAAAGCGACTTATAAGTCAAGTGATGAAAAGGTCGTTACCGTTGATGAAAACGGCAACGTGACCGCAGTCGGCAGAGGAACAGCCACCGTGACAGTATCCGTTGAAGGAACGGATACTGCGGTTGAAGTTAAAGTGACGGTTTCGTATACCTTCTGGGATATAATCGTCTGGTTCTTCAGAACTCTGTTCAGCATTTTTAAGTGGTAAGTAACCGCAGTATAAATATATAGTAACAGGAAGCGATAATATGAAAAAAACAATAAAAAAACTTACCGCAGTTATATGCGTATTCGCCTTGATGTGCTGTCTTCCCCTTTGCGCATTTGCTTCGGATGACGGTACCACCGCGGAGACACTTCGCTTTAATTCTGACGGAAAATTCAGAATCATGCACATTACGGATACTCATCTGTCGGCAGAGAATCTTGATGACAGCGTTTATCTTATCGGGCTTGCCTGCGACAAGGAAAAGCCGGATGTAGTCGTACTTACCGGCGACGTCGCCATGGCTGACGATGCCGAGGAGGTATTCCGCAAAACGGATGCTCTCATGAACGTGTTTGAAGAAAGAAATATTCCCGTTGCCGTAACCTTCGGTAATCACGACTCCGAAAACGGTGCCGTTTCCCGTGAAGAGCTTATGGCACATTACAACGAATTTGATTGCTCAATATCCGTTGATGACGGCGACCTTCTCCCCGGATGCGGAACCTATAACGTTCCCGTTCTCGCCTCCGACAGCGATAAGGTTAAATTCAATCTCTGGGTATTTGATTCCGGAGATTATGACAGCGAGCATCGTTATGCCAACGTTCTTGAAGAGCAGGTTGAATGGTACACAAAGAAATCCGAAGCCCTTGAATCCGAAAACGGAGAGAAGGTATATTCTCTTGCTTTTCAGCATATTATAGTTCCCGAGATTTATGATGCACTTAAGGAAGTAAAGCTTCACGGTGCATATTCCTATCCCCGTATCTATGACGAAAAAAGATATTATGAATTTGATCCCGATGCGGAATGCAACTACGGTATGCTCCACGAAATGCCCTGCCCGGGTTACCTTAACCACGGTCAGTTTGAAGCGATGGTTGAAAGAGGAGACGTGCTCGCCATGTTCACGGGACACGACCATACCAACGCTTTCGGTGTAAAGTACAAGGGCATTGATATTGTCAATTCTCTCTCCACACGTTTTAACGGTGACGCTTTTTCAACCCAGTACGGCTACCGTATGATTACGGTGGATGAAAGTAATCCCTCGGAGTATGAAACAAAGGTCGTTCACTGGTACGATTTCTTTGACGGCAGTGTTGAAGCGAATAACACGTCACTTGTCGCAAAAGTCCGTTTCCTCGGTTTCTTTGAAAAAATCGCTCAAAGAATCGCCGTATTCTTCGTTGAAATCTTCACAGGCAGAACGGTGAGATATCCCGATTGATAATAATGAATAATGAAGAGTGAATAGTTAAGGGTCGCTTCGCTCCGATTATAAAAAATTCAGCACTTGATTGAAATTAAGCAAGTGCTGTTTTGTAATTGCAGGTAAGTTTAATTGAGGTATGACATATGTCGTTATTTTTATAATTGTTAATTGCTGTTAAGTTATATTCATAAAACAACTGATTGCAAAATCTATCAATTATTTCCAAGGAATGCGTTCTACCTTGTGACTTTTTTTACTGTAATAATAGTTATCTCCCCAATCATACCCAGCCATAACATCATCGTATTTTGCTTGAGGCGTTTTAGGTTCACTTTCGATTCCGACTGCAAAAAAAACAGCAAGACCAACAATAAGTATTACAGCAACGACAAATATAATAATCCTACCTACATATGCTCTTTTTTCTTTATCTATACTCTCAATGTCTTTTTCTTGTTTTGCTTTTTCTGATTCCTTATATTTTGTAATTATAGTATATATTCCTAATGCTATTGCACCCAGAACAATTAAAGCTAAAATTATAATGCAAATTACATTTCCATCGGCAACTCCCGCTAAAATGAGAATAGCCAAACAAAATAAAAAAACATATCCCATAAATATTTATCTCCGTTTCAACATTTAGTATCCGTGAGAGTCCATCCAATCATTTACAGCACCTTGAAATTCGTCCTGACTCAGTTTTCCGTCATTGTTATAGTCGTTTGCTTTATAGTAAGGGTCGTCTTGTTTATATGTTGCATCATTAGAATCATAGTTGTAATTATAATTATAATCATAATCATAGTCGTTAGAAGAATATGATCCTCCATAATTGTAATCGTAGTCGTTATTATAATAATCCTCTGTTGTTGATTCATATACAGAAGAGCTACATCCACATAAAACAAAGAAGAATACTAAAATAATGATAATAAAAATAATTGATTTTTTCATAAAAACTCCTTTTGGTGTATTAGGGTGTGATATATTATAGTTTAAATAAGACTCTTTTTATATCTTGATAAGCATGTGAATTATTTATTCTAATCAAAGATTTTTTGCCATCTTTGAAGTATATTGCTAAGTCATAGGATTCGGATTTGCTCATGGCTGCACCTAATAATCCACCAAGCGGACCTGCCCAAAACAGTCCTTCTGCTATTGCGTTGGGGTTTGCGTCGGTTTTAACGCAACTTACCTCTTCGTAGTGATCAACTGTATCTTTTGATATTTCTTCTTTTGTTGTGAAATTTGTTGCGAATATGCTGTTGATCTTAATTTTTCCATTTTCGTCGTTAGATACGATAACAAATGAAAAATTGTCTTGCCTATACACACTAAGCCCACTATAGTCTCCACTAACTACAAAACCATCTCTGTAATACCAGTCACCCATTCATTTTGTTCCTTTCACTTTAGTATAGATTTAACATAGGATATACAACATCGAGTTTTGCTCAGATTTTTAGTATCAACCACCTTTTTTCAATAAATGATTCAGAAAATCTAATAGATGTGTCTATTATAGTCATAATTATGACTATTGTCAATAATATGATTACATTTTATCATATTATCGGTGATGGTATGATTAGTTATGAGCCGTTTTGGCGGACATTGAAAGAAAAGGGCGAAACTACCTATTCGTTGATAAACAAGCACGGCATCAGCAGTGCAACCATTGACAGAATCAAGAAGGGAAACGGAATTACAACCCAGAAAATAGATGATTTTTGTACTATACTTGACTGTAACGTTGACGACATAATTAAATACATTAAAAATACAGATTGACAGAGTATTATTCAAAAAGAATAACACCCTGTCAATTTTTATGCATATATTAAAATTGCAGACAGAAATGATAAAGGTTTTATATTTAATCTTGATTTACAATTTCAGTTTTTTCAGAAACACACCCGTCCGACGGATTGCTTCTTTGATGTGGTCCGTACTGTAGCAGTAGGATGCTCTGACGTATCCCTCACCGCTTTCTC
>JAKSQQ010000057.1 GCA_024404015.1 Clostridia bacterium | reverse complement strand
AAAACAGCACCCGATACGGATGCTGTCCTTTGGTGGTCGTTACAGGACTTGAACCTGTGACCTCCCGCACGTCAAGCGGATGCGCTACCAGCTGCGCTAAACGACCGTTTCATTTGACTGTGTAATTATATATTATGATATTCTTTTTGTCAAGGAAAAAATAAGCTTCATTCCTATAAGAGGAATAGCAAAAACATAAAACCCGCTCTCAAAATAATGGGAGCGGGTTTTACTTAACTTAAAAATATAAATGAAATATAAAGTCACCTTTTATCAGTTCTACCAACAAGATAATCTATGGTGGTGTGATAATAATCTGCTAATTTCCATAATAGGTCTATTGGAATATCTCGCTTTCCGTTTTCGTATTGGGAGTAAGTGTTTTGCTTTATATTAAGGATGTCAGCAATTTGGGATTGCTTTAAATCATTGTCTTCTCGTAGGTCACGGAGTCGCAAATAATCACCCCATAGAGTTATTTGCTTAGATATTACAACATCACATACTGAGATATTGACATATATCTCAAATTGAGATATAATTATCGCAGTTCATATACAATTGTTTATACCCTTTTATACTATCCTGAGAGGTTGTTGGCTTAGGAGGCAAATTATGGTGGATTTATTATCAAAAGGTACTTTCAAACCAATTGATACGTCTTTTTTGACAGAAGGTCATGAGGTTTTAATGGAAGTTGCGAGAGTTCAGGAAAATTGGGGCAAAGGAGATACGGATACCTTTATAAATGAACTTAGAGATTCTATGGCCGGATATTATCTTGGTTATGATTTGGTAAATGTAGAAAAACATGGATTTGATTGTAAAAAAAGCGAAAAAGAAGACGTGTTTTTAGAGGTGAAATCCGCTTCGTTTGCGGCAAAATCGTGGGGAGCGACCTTTAATGATACCACCTTTGAAAAAGCGGATTGTTTCAAAATGAATAACGTTTTCTTGTGCTTGGCGGTTTGGAAAAACGCAAGCGACCTTTTGTTTATGATATATGGGCAAAATTCTAAAATAGGTGAATTTTTGGAGTCAAAAGTCAGGAGCTTCAAAAATGGTAATGGTGTTCGTTCAACACAAAGTATTGGTCTGCCTCAGTTGGTTTTTGATTATGGATTTGATGTTATTTGCGTGAACAGAACGAAAGCAGAAGTAAAGTCTATTTTGGGATTAAAGTCACCAAAATTCACAACAATGAATCCAAGTAATTTTTTAGATCTTGAAGAATATAGAAAAAAATACAAGCTGAGTTAATGCACGGTTGAGGAGAAAAAATGTTAATTTGTGGAAACACTTTGGATGAATTAAAGAAAATCGAATCCGATACTGTTGATGTTGGGGTAACATCCCCTCCGTACAACAAGAGAGGAAATAAGGGCTGGTTAGTAGATCAAGTAAAATATGCCAATTATACAGACAATTTAAGCGAAGAAGAATATCAGCAAAATCAAATAGAAGTATTAAACGAGCTTTATAGAGTAATTAAGCCAGGAGGAAGTTTTTTCTACAATCACAAAACAAGGTGGGAACGTGGAAAAATGATTCACCCAATGTGTTGGTTAGAGAAAACAAAGTGGACAGTCCGTCAAGAAATAATTTGGGATAGAACTATTGCGGCAAATATACGTGGTTGGAGATTTTGGCAGACAGATGAGAGAATATATTGGTTATACAAACCAATTAACGGGAACCACATAGGTAAAGAATTAGAGAGCAAAGACGCATTGTTAACTTCAATTTGGAGAATAACACCTGAAAGAGCTCAAAGACATCCTGCTCCTTTTCCTGTGGAGTTACCTCTAAGATGTATTGTTTCAACACTAAAATCTAAATACGGAGTTGTTATAGATCCGTATTGTGGAAGTGGCACTACGATGATTTGTGCGGATTATTTAGGATTTGATTATATTGGAATTGATATTTCACCTGAGTATGTTGAAATTTCAAAAAACAGACTTGCTGATTATAAAAACGAAATACCTGCTATGCAAGCTGAAATAGAAAAGCATAAAGTTAATAAGACTTTTAAGCAAAGAAAAGCAGAAGGGAAATATAAAGAAAAGATAAAAACAGACTTGGCTACTGATGTCAAAGAAAGCGAAAGCATAGATTGAAAAGTAAAATATATTTGCAAAGCATTCGTAAAAGCGGATGCTTTATTTTTTATCTATCTATAAATAAGTACTTGATACTTGCGTAAAATTCTGTCATAATATACATTGTATGATTATGATAATGGCTGAATGTTTGTTTTCGGCAGAAGGAGTTTAATTTTGGATAATCAGGAAATGAATATTGCTCTTGCACAGCTTCTCTTCCCCGATATTGACAAGACACCGGATTATTTTGAGGAGCTTTATCCCGCAAGAGATTTACCCGAGGGCGCAAGAGTTACCCGTTTCGCCCCCTCACCCACAGGATACCTTCATATCGGCGGACTTTTCGGAGCTCTCGTTGACGTGCTTACCGCAAGAGTTTCAGGCGGCAAAGCATATCTGAGAATTGAAGATACTGATAAAAAAAGAGAAATAGACGACGGCGTTTCCGCAATTACCGACGGTCTTTCCGCTTTCGGTGTTGAATTTGACGAGGGCGTCACCGGATTTAATACGGAATCGGGAAAATACGGCCCCTATACCCAGAGCCGCAGAGTTGAAATTTATCAGACTATTGCAAAATCTCTCGTTGAAAGAGGACTTGCATATCCCTGCTTCTGCTCTGCCGAAGACCTTACCGCTTTACGTGAAAAGCAGGAAGCGGAGGGCGCTCTCATAAGAGGATATTTCGGAAAGTATGCAAAGTGCCGTAATCTCACTCTTGATGAAATCAAGGCAAATCTTGACAGCGGAAAGCCCTGGGTGCTTCGTTTCCGTTCAGACGGCAGCGACGACAAGAGAATCACCTTTGAGGATGTTATCAGAGGCAAAATCGAAATGCCCGAGAATACCATTGACGAGGTGCTTCTTAAATCCGACGGCATTCCCACCTATCATTTTGCCCATGTATGCGATGACCATTTCATGCATACCACTCACGTAATCAGAGGCGAGGAATGGATTTCGTCAGTTCCCAAGCATATAGCTCTCTTCAAGGCCTGCGGATATAAAGTGCCTAAGTTTGCCCACACTCCCCAGGTAATGAAGATTGACGAAGAGACCGGGGAAAAGAGAAAGCTCTCAAAGAGAAAAGACCCCGAAGCCGCTGTAAGCTACTTTGTAGTTGAGGGCTTCCCCAAGGAAAGTCTTATAGAGTATCTGCTTACCCTTATCAGCTCCGGCTTTGAGGATTGGCGCAGAGCAAATCCCGATGCCGCCGCAATGGATTATCCCTTTAACCTCAAGAAGATGAGCAACAGCGGTTGTCTGTTTGACCTTGTGAAGCTCAATGACGTGAGCAAAAACGTTATCTGCCACATGAGCGCTTCAACTGTTTATGACAGAGTTGCCGCCTGGGCAAAGGAATATGACGGGGAATTTTATAAGGTAATATCAGCCGATCCCGCAAGGACAACGGCAATTCTCAATATTGACAGAGAAAACCCCAAGCCCCGTAAGGATATAGCAAAGTGGAACGAGGTAAAGGATTATATTTCATATTTCTATCCTCAGTTCTATCAGAAGGATTATACACTCCCCGAAAATATCGGCAAGGAGGATGCAGAGGCAATTCTTAAGAAGTATTCGGAAGTTTTCTCTCTTGATGACGACAAGGATATGTGGTTCCAAAGAATCAAGGATATCTGTGAGCCCCTGGGCTTCACTCCCAACGTCAAGGAATACAAGAAAAATCCCGATGCCTTCAAAGGTCACGTAGGCGATGTTTCTACTGTAATCAGAATTGCTCTGACATCAAGAAGAAATACCCCCGACCTTTACTCAATCATGCAGCTTCTGGGTGCCGATGAAATCAAGGCACGCCTTGCGGATGCAGCCGCAAATCTCAAGTAAATTTTCTGTTCCGAAAGGATATGTTACCAATGGAAGAACTTAACACCACATCAAATTTTATTCATGATTTTATAGATGAGGACCTTGCCGCAGGTGTAAACAGCCGTGTACAGACAAGATTTCCTCCCGAGCCCAACGGCTATCTTCATATCGGTCATGCAAAGGCAATCTGCATTGACTTTTCCACAGCCGAAAAGTACGGCGGCGAATGTAATCTTCGTCTTGACGACACCAACCCCTCAAAAGAGGATGTTGAGTACGTTGACGCAATAAAGGAAGATATTGAATGGCTGGGCTACAAGTGGAATAAATGCCTTTACGCTTCAAGCTACTTTGATTTCATTTACGAATGCGCAATCAAGCTTATCAAAAAGGGCAAGGCATACGTCTGCGACCTTACAGCCGATGAAATCAGAGAATACAGAGGTACTCTTACCGAGCCCGGTAAAAACAGCCCTTACAGAGAGCGTTCAATAGAAGAAAATCTTGACCTTTTTGAGAGAATGACAAAGGGCGAATTCAAAGACGGCGAAAAGACACTCAGAGCAAAAATCGATATGTCTTCACCCAACATAAATATGCGCGACCCCGTAATTTACAGAATCGCTCACGTTAATCATCATCAGACGGGAGATAAATGGTGCGTATATCCCATGTACGACTTTGCTCATCCTCTGTCAGATGCAAGAGAGGGCGTAACCTATTCTCTCTGCTCACTTGAATTTGAAAATCACAGACCTCTTTACGACTGGTTTATCAATGAAATCGGTTTTGAAGAGCCCCCCAGACAGATTGAATTTGCCCGTCTTAACATCAACTACTGTGTGACCAGCAAGAGAAAATGTCTTGAAATGGTTAAAACGGGAATCGTTGACGGCTGGGACGACCCCAGAATGGTTACCCTCTGCGGTATGAGAAGAAGAGGATATCCCGCTCAGGCAATCAGAGATTTTGTTAATAAGATAGGCGTTTCAAAGGCATACAGCGTAGTGGATTACGGTCTGCTTGAGTCCTGCGTAAGAGACGTGCTTAACGCCAATGCACCCAGAGCAATGGCAGTTCTCAATCCCCTCAAGGTTGTTATTGACAATTATCCCGAGGGACAGACAGAGGACGTTGAGGTTGAAAATAATCCCGACAAGCCCGAGCTTGGCAAGAGAATCGTAAAATTCTCAAAGGAAATCTTCGTTGAGAGAGAAGACTTCATGGTTGAGCCCGTCAAGAAGTATTTCCGCCTTTATCCCGGCAATGAGGTACGCCTCAAAGGTGCTTATTACGTAACCTGTACCGGCTATGATACGGATGACGAGGGTAACGTTACCTGCCTTCATTGTACTTACGATCCCGAAACCAAGGGCGGCGATTCACCCGACGGCAGAAAGGTCAAGGGTACAATTCACTGGGTAAGTGCGGTTGACAGCTTCAATGCGGAAATCCGTCTTTATGACAGACTTTTCAATGCGGAAAATCCCGCAGGTGACGACACCGTCAATTATCTTGACAACCTTAATCCCGATTCGCTTAAAATCCTTGATAACTGCCTTGTTGAGGGCGCACTCAGGGATTCAAAGCCCGGTGACACCTTCCAGTTTATGAGAAACGGTTACTTCTGCGTTGATAAGAAGTCAACCGATGATAAGATTATCTTTAACCGTACCGTGGCACTCAATTCATCCTGGAAATAAGATTCAAGGAAGGTAAGCTTATGAAATATGTATATCGCGGCGTAAACGCACTGCTGGGTGCGGCCGCAATCGCAGCCGCATTCTTTGTAAATTTCTTCAGAATAGAGCTTTCGTTTACCGACAGTGCCTGGGAGCTTATCTCCAAGGTGGGCAATATCTTTGCCGCAAAAAAGCAGGCGGATCCTCTCCCCAGCGGCGGAGTGGGCTTGCTTGAAGAATTTTCAATCAAGAGAACTATCGAACTGTTTACGGGAAAAGACCCTCTTTCAACTCTGTTTGAAAGCAGTAAGCTTTCCTGGCCCGTAATTTTCAATCCCATAAGAAACTGGCTCATCCTTTTTGCCGTACTGTTCGGATTGATGCTTGTTGCCGCAATTTTCGTTATTGTATGGTCAATTTGCAGCAACAGAAGAATACCCATCTTTGTTGCGGGTGTTCTGGGTGTAATCTTTACAATCGGCATGATGCACGTTTTCAGACAGTGGGCAACCCCTCTCTGTGACGGCACAATCAACGTAGCCGGATGGATTTCACAGAGGATTTTCGGCACGTCCGATGCGGTAAGCGGAATAATGAAGACCGTTCTTCAGGGACTTGTGGGCGTTGCACTTGACAATATCTTTACCTTCAATATCGCCCTTTGCGGTCTTCAGAACGCAATGATTATAGTTTTCGGCTGTGTTGTAATATGGACGGCAATTTTCTGGCTTGTTGACATAGGTGACGCAGAGGTTAAGGAAGAAAAGCAGGCATACAAGGAATACAGAGCTTCCCTTAAAGTCACCAAGAAGGCAAAGAAGGAAACCGAAAATGCCCGTAAGGAGCTTTCCGAAGCGGAGAGCAGAGGCGAAACCGAAACTCTTGAGCTTTCCGAAAAACTCAAGGAAGCCGAAAAGGCCTACGAAAAGGCAAAGAAAGAAACGGAAAAAATCTTTGATAAAACAGAAGACGGCAAGGCAAAAATCCGCAGAGAAATGAAAAAAGCCGCAAAAGCAAAGGAAGCCGCAAAGCAGGCAAAGGAAACAGAGTAAAAATACGGGGTGAAGGAAAACTTCACCCTTTTTTACAAGAGGGGGATAACATGAAAAATATTTCTTTCGGCAATGTTAAAATCGACGGTTTCTGGGGCAGGAGAACGGAAATCAACAGAACCGCCACCCTTGATACCGTTTACAACAGATTCAAGGATACCGGCAGATTTGATGCGGTTGCCTGTAACTGGAGGGAGGGAATGCCCAACAAGCCCCATATTTTCTGGGATTCCGATATTGCAAAGTGGATTGAAGCGGCAGCATACAGTATCAGATACACTCCCGACAGTGAGCTGGAAAGAAAGATTGACGAAACCGTTGACCTGATTGCCGCAAATCAGACGGAGGACGGCTATTTCAATAGCTATTACCTTTCCGTTGAGCCGGAAAACAGATTTACGCAAAGAGATAATCACGAGCTTTACTGCGCAGGTCATCTTACGGAGGCCGCCATTGCCTATTATGAGGCAACGGGAAAGGATAAATTTCTCAAGGTCATGTGCAAATACATTGACTTGATTGAGAGAATTTTCAAGGATGAGGATTCTGCCGCGTTCTGTACTCCCGGTCACGAGGAAATAGAGCTGGCGCTGGTCAGACTTTACGACTGTACGGGGGAGAAGCGTTATCTGGAGCTTTCCCGCCATTTCATTGAGCAGAGAGGCAGATGCGAAAAAGACCTTAACTGCAGGAATTGGTGCGGGTCGGATTACGACCAGAGTGAGGTACCCGTCAGAGAGCAGAAGGATGCTCACGGTCACAGCGTAAGAGCCGCATATCTTTATTGCGGAATGGCAGACATAGCCGCAAGGACGGGAGATAAATCTCTCTTTGATGCCTGCGATACAATATTTGACAACATAATAAATAAAAGGATGTATATTACCGGCGGCATCGGCTCCTCCTCTCACGGAGAAGCTTTTGCGGATGATTATGTGCTTCCCAACGACGTGGCCTATTCCGAAACCTGCGCGTCAATTGCTCTGGCACTTTTTGCCCGCAGAATGAGTGCAATATGTCCCGATTCAAAATATGCGGATGCTGCGGAGAGAGCGATATATAACAGCGTGCTTGCAGGTGTATCCCTTGACGGTCACGCATTTTTCTACGTTAATCCCCTTGAAATCAATATAGACAGACACAACGTCAGGAAAAAGTTTTACGAAAGCCGGGAGAATCTGCTTACCGAAAGGATTGAGGTGTTCGGCTGCTCCTGCTGTCCTCCCAATCTTGCGAGGTTCGTTTCATCAATCGGCGATTTCCTCTATACCATTGATGAGAATACGCTTTACATTCATCATTATATGGAGAGCGAAGCGGAATTTGAGGGCATTAAGGTCCTTCAGCAGACAAGATATCCCTGTGAGGGCGGTGTCAGAATTACCGTAAGCGGTATGAAGGGAAAGACCGTGGCTGTCCGTATTCCCGGCTGGACAAAGTACGTTTCCCTCAACGGCGAAAAGCTTGACGCAAGGGTTGAAAAGGGCTATGCTTACATTGATATAACAAAGGATGAACAGCTCCTTGATTTCTGGTTTGAAATGAAGGCACGTCTTGTGGCATCCAACCCTCTCATTGACGGAAACGAGGGCAGAGCCGCTCTTTGCAGAGGTCCCGTGGTTTACTGTGCGGAGAGTGTTCTTAACGACAATATTAAGCTGAATAACGTAATCCTTGACCGCAATCTTTCGGCGGGGCTGATATTCAACGAAGAGGTCGGCACCTACGAAGCAAAGGTAAAGGGCTTTGTTGATAAGCCCTGCGACGAGCTTTATTTTGATTTGGATTGTGCCGAAACCGAAGAAAAAGAAATAAGAATGTTACCCTATTACGGATATGCCAATCACGGCGAAAGCGATATGCTGGTATGGTTCAGGGTAACCGATAAATAACCGGAGGAAAGAATATGCTTAAAATTAAAACCGAAGACAGACGGTTTGTTGACGCCGCAGGCAGACAGCGTATTTTCAACGGCGTGAATCTCTGCGACAAAGGCAACAACGAAAACGGCGAAAAGAAAAGACAGTATGCGGTTCCCTTTGACGAAAAGGTGATTTCCGGTCTTGCGGAGGCGGGCTTTACAATCATAAGACTGAGTCTTACCTGGGACGCGGTGGAGCCCCATCCCGGATGCTATGACGAGGCATACCTTGACAGAGTTGAAAAGGTGGCGGACCTCTGCGAAAAATACGGCATCTATTTTTACCTTGATATGCATCAGGATTTGTATTACGGCGAAAAGGACCTTGCAGGTGACGGCGCACCGAAGTGGGCGTGCCTTACACAGGGTGCAAAATTCAATCCTCCCAAGTTCGTATGGGCAGAGGGCTATTTCTGGGGCAAGGCGACTCAGAGATCCTTTGATGCCTTCTGGAATAATGAGACCGTATTCGGTGCTCCCCTTCAGACCTGGTACAGAAATATGTGGAAGCACGTGGCGGAAAGATTTGCCGACCACCCTGCACTTTTCGGCTTTGACGTCATGAACGAGCCCTACCCCGGTACTGCAGGAGGAAAGGTATTCCGCAAGCTTATCGGCGCGGTGGCAAAAACCGTCATAACCGATAAGAGAGCTCCCATCCCCTTCCTTGCAAAGCAGCTTTTTTCGGGCAACGTCATCAGATGTCTTGAGCCCTTTGCGGATTACAGCCTGCTGAGAAAGGTAACAAGCGCCGGTGATAAGCTGATAGAAGATTTTGACAAGAATAAATATTCACCCTTTATCAACGGCGTGGCCCAGGCAATCCGTGAGGCAACCTCCAACGGTATTATCATGATGGAAAATTCCTATTACTCAAATATGGGTATTCCCTATACCTGCCCTCCCGTTACGGTAAACGGCAAGAGGGAGGAACAGCTTTGCTTTGCTCCCCACGCCTATGACCTGATGGTTGACACCCCCGATTACAAATACGCCAGCAATACCCGTGTAGGCGGTATATTTGACGAACACAGAAGAAGTCAGGAACGCCTTGACGTTCCTCTGCTTGTAGGCGAATGGGGCGGTCAGAGTGAGGGTACGGAGTGGCTTGACCACATTGAGTATCTCCTTGACAAGTTTGACGGCTATCAGTGGGGCAATACTTACTGGGCTTATTATGAGGGCCTGTTTGAAAATCCCATCATGAGAGACCTTGTACGCACTTCTCCCATGGCTGTTACGGGTACAATAGATTCCTACGGCTACGACAGAGAAAAGAAA
>JAKSQQ010000056.1 GCA_024404015.1 Clostridia bacterium | reverse complement strand
CCGCTTTCAATGGTGGCGGTGACCTCAATCAGATCGTCGGGCTTGATGATGCCCAGGTCGTAGATATACGGCTCATCAATATCCTGATAGTAGTTGCCATTGTTCTTTGTGATTTTGATGGATTCGAATGCCTTGGTATCTACAAACAGATAGCAATGATGCTCCTCCGGAGTATTCAGTACAAAGGTGACCTCGCCCTCGTCGGTGTTGGGTCTTTCGTAATAAATATCACCCGTTTCAAGTCCCGAGGTAATATCGTTTACATTGAAGGTACGTACATCGGAGATTTCCATCATGGAGTAAAGCTCTTTGTTTACGCCGGATGCAAGATTAAACCATTCACTCTGGGTGGAGAAGGGACTTGTATATCCCGTGTACCATTCCTTCAGAGCGGCAGGAGCGGCTATACCCATGGAAAGCCAGTAGTTATTTTTGTATGCGGTAAAATCATCCGCGGATGCGACCTTTGTAAAATAGTCGGTGTCAATATCAACGCAGGGGTCGTTATCGATTACATATTTCAGCGAATGCATCATATTGTAGACGGGAGTCTGTACGTAATAGGTGTAGCTGTTGATGTAATTGGAATAAAGTCCCAGATTACTCTGCATATTTGACATCTTTTCGTAAGCCATGGATGAAAAGACGGAAATGCCGTTGTAGTTGAACCAGGAGGGGTCCATTCTCGCTCTGTTATAAGTAAGCTCCATTCTGTAATCGTCGTTGCCTTCGATTTTATCAAGCTTGCCCTTGAGCTTTTCAAAGGTGCCGTAGTCACCCGTAAAGGTATCCTTGATTTGGTTCATGCTGTAATTATCCGTATTTGCGCAGGAAATTTCCGCAATGATACAGCAGAGAAGAACGACCGAAACGGCGGATTTCTGCTTCTGAACGTCCTTCAACAAATAGAATATCAGCGTGTAGGTGACGATGAAAATGATGCTGAGAATGACCGTAGTATCGGTAACGTTTTTTGAACCGATTTTTTCAATCAGTATAATGGCAAAAATTACCGCACAGCCCGCGCCGAGAAGCTGTCTTCCCGTGTATTCGTACAAATGAAGATATGCTTCATAAGCCATAACGAGAAGAATGAAGCAATACATAAACGAGAATCTGTAGGGCAGGTCATTGGGAAAATGGAAGCCGTGCCAGATGTAGTTCAGATAATTGATATTGAAGCTGAAAAACAGCAGTCCCAGAGCGAAAACGTGGGCAATCTTTTCCTTGAGCGAAATTTTCTTTGAGAAAAGATAGAGGGGTACGAGTATGAGGGTACCCACACCGCAGTAAACGTTGGGCAGCACGTCAGAGCCGCTGCTTCTGATGGTGGGGTCAACGCTTGCCAGATGATTTGCAAGGAAATCAAAAATGTCAAAATACTGTCTCATTTCCTCAGGCCATGTACCCGAGGTGGCAGAGCAGGATTTAAGACAGATATAGACGGGTATAAGGGAAACCGCCACGATGCATCCCGCCGCCAGCGAGCCGAGAGCAAAGGTAATGCCGCTGCGAAGTAAAACATTGGATTTCAGCTTTGAATTGGGGGTAAATTTCTTTTTACCCTTTATGTCAAGGGTAAATACCGCATCGTCCGTAAGTGATGAAAAATAGTAGTGTGAAAAGAAATATACAAAGAAATAAATGACCGAGAAAATACAGGTCATATAACCCATATAATAGTTTGTCAGCAGGGTAAGTGCCAGGAATACAATGTAAACCGAGGGCTTGCGGCGGTCAATAATCCGCTCAATACCGTAGATTACAAAGGGGAAGAATACCATGGAGTCAATCCACATTACGTTCCAGTAGTAAGCTACGAAATATCCGCAAAGGGCATAGAGAATGCCGAAGCCGGCGGTGGAGAAATCGTGCTTGTGCTTTGATTTCTTCAGATAAAATGTAAATGCACCTGCCGCAAGAGCTGACTTTGTGAGAATCATGCCCGCAATGGCCTCGGGCATATTTTTATGACCGAGAATGAGCATTATTATTCCCGTAGGGCTTGAAAGGTAATTGAAATAGTTGCCCAGGAAGGGTGAACCCAGTCCCGAGTTCCAGGAATAAATCAGACTTTTCAGGTTTGTTACTCTTTCGTAAAGCTCTGCGAAAAGCGGGCCGTACTGATGATAAAGGTCCATTCTCAGGATGGTGGTATTGCCGAAGGGGAAGAGATTGTAGCAGTAATAAACCAGCATCATGATACCTACCGTGCATAAAACGGAAAGCCAGCAATAGCCGTTTTCGGTAAATATGCGCAGTATGAGAGGACGCTTTTTAAGGTCGTGTTTTTCCTTCATCGTGTTTCTCCTTACAGATATTTGCTGTTGAGACTTTGAACCAAATCAAACGAGCCGTCGGAATGAATACGGGTAAGGGTTACGCCCTGCATCCATTCGCTTTCGGGTAAATCCGTTTTGTGACCGAGGTGATACTCGGTATAGTTTGCCGCCTGATTATATACAAGATAAACTCCCTTATATTCGGCGGCCCAGTCGTTGACGTGGTCGTGACCCGAATAAACCGCCTGAGTGGAGCCCAGCTCAATTATTTTGTCAAACATACCGCTGTTATATGAGGAACAGCCCACGCTTTCGTACATTCTGCCGTAAAGCAGTTTTCCCTTGCCGGAGGGAACAAAGCCCTCTTTTTCGCTGCCGTCAAATATTTCACGGTATTCGCACAGAGGAATGTGCATATACATGAATGATTTTACTTCACCGTATTTTTCTCTCAGGCGCTTAATCTCGTTTTCGTAAAATGCAATCTGTTCCTTTTTGAGGAAATCGTATCCCCTCTGCTCCTCCGGAATGCCGTATTCTGCACGGGTTGAGGGAGTGATGTCCCTGCCGGAGTCAAACATAAACAGAGTTTTACGGAGCTTGCCCTCTTTACCGATGATATTTATTGTGTGATTGCCGTAGCCGAAAAGATCCTCGGGTCCGTGCTTCACAAGGCAATGCTCATAACCGGAAAAGCCCTTGAGCAGAAGCCATTTATAAAAGCCCTTTTCTTCTCTGACCTCGTGGTTGCCGAAAACGGCAGTCCAGTAAATGCCCAGCTTTTCCATCATCTTTGCAAATTTGATTGCGTCAACCTGCTGATATTTTGAAAGGATGATGTCACCCGTAAGGACTATCAGATCGGGCTTGTTGTCCTTGATTTGTCTGACGAAATTGCCGATGGTTTTTGCGTTGAGGTCCGGGTCCTCATCAAGATGAAAATCCGTGCTTGTGAGTATAACGAAATCCTCATCGGAAATATTTCCGTCTTTGTCAAATTTTGCGATGTCCGTTGAATAGCTGTCACTTTTCAGCACTTTGACGGACGTATTTATTTTTTCCGGATTAGCTCTTTCGGAAAAGAGCGCTTTGGGGGCTTTGCCGCCGCTGATTGTCCACAGCAGTTCCTCACAGGCAATGCCGCTTTTGGCAAGGAATTGCCTTACCTTGCCCCATATTTCATAAGTAATCATCAATAACCTCTGTTTTCTTCAATAAGCTGATGCTTCTTTTCCCATACCTTCTGGGAAAGGTCAACGTAGTAGTTGTGGGGATTTTCAAATCTGAGCACTTCGTCCCAGAGAGTATCAATCTGCTCTGCGCAGTATTTTCTGATATCCTTGATATCCTTTTCTTCAAAGACACATTTGCCTGCGACGAAAAGGGGCTCAAGCAGTTCTCTTATCTCAAAGTCCGTAATGATTTTCTTTTTCCAGGTGTAATCCGGGTCAAAGAGTACGTAGGGAGCGTCGGGATCTATTGCTTCGTTATTGAATGCCACCAGGTCGGCAAGGGCCTTGCCTGAGGATTTGTCATAAAATCTGTAAAGCTTTTTGTTGCCGGGAGTGGTGATTTTCTGAACGTTTTCGCTTATTTTGATTTTGGAAATGGTTTCGCCGTCTTTTTCAACAGCAACCAGTTTATAAACACCGCCGAGAACGGGGCTTGATGAAGAGGTGATGAGGTGTTCACCTACGCCGAAAGAGTCAACCTTTGCGCCCTGGAGCAGCATATCTCTGATGATATACTCGTCAAGTGAATTTGAAGCACAGATTGCACAGTCGGGATAACCCGCCTCGTCAAGCATCTTCCTTGCCTTGCGTGAAAGATAAGTGATGTCACCGCTGTCAATTCTTATTCCCTTGGGACGCTTGCCCAGGGGCTTGAGTACCTCGTCAAATACCTTGATTGCATTTGGAACACCGCTCTTGAGAACGTTATACGTATCTACAAGCAGGGTGCAGGCGTCGGGATATTCCTCCGCATAGGCCTTAAAAGCATCGTATTCGGAATCAAAGAGCTGAATCCATGAATGTGCCATCGTACCGAGAGCGGGAGTGCCGAAGGCCTCGTCGCTGATTGTACAGGCAGTACCTACACAGCCGCCGATATATGCGGCACGGGCACCGTAGATTGCACCGTCAAAGCCCTGGGCTCTGCGGGAGCCGAATTCCATTATGGCTCTGCCCTGAGCGGCTCTGCATACTCTGTTGGCTTTTGTGGCGATAAGACTCTGATGATTAATGCAAAGAAGCACCATGGTTTCAATAAGCTGGGCCTGGATAACGGGGCCTCTTACCTTTACAATGGGCTCCCCGGGGAAAACGGGAGTACCCTCGGGAACTGCCCATATATCGCATTTGAATTTGAAGGAAGCAAGGTAGCTGAGAAATTCATCCCCGAAGCCCTTGCGACGAAGATACTCGATATCGTCGGGAGTAAAGTGAAGATTACGCAGATAGCTTACGAGCTGCTCAACTCCCGCCATGATTACGTAACCGCCATTATCGGGAATCGTTCTGAAGAACATATCAAAGTAGGCAACGGTATCCTTGTATTCGCTCTTGAAGTAACCGTTTGCCATGGTTATTTCGTAAAAATCGGTAAGCATTGTCAGATTTCTTTTGATATCAAACTCGTACATACTGAGTCCTCCGATAAATAATAATCATTTTATTATATACTGTAAGCATGTTTTTTTCAATATTATACCTGTAAATGTTAATAATTGTGAACAAATTGTAATTTTTTGAAATTTTCTGAAAAAAATACTTGCAAATTGTACTTTAGTATGCTAATATACAGGCAGAAACGATGCCGTTGGGGGAAAAAATGTGCATTTCAGGTAATTTACCGGGCACGCCGACATCGAAAAGGACAGAAAGATGAGAATAAGAAAACAGAATATCGGCGATAAGAATATCGTAGGTCGCAAGATTGAAGCAAGACGTAAGGAAATCAGTATGAAGCAGTGTGAGCTTCTCAGTCAGCTTCACATGAAGGGCATCGAAATCAATGCTTCCGGACTTTCCAAGATTGAAGGTCAGATCCGCGGAGTCAGCGATTACGAACTCAAGGCATTTTCAGAGGTTCTCGGTTTGAGCCTCAACAATCTCCTCGGTATCGAGGATTAAGACAGACAACAACCCCCCTCTATATACAACTCCTCTAAGGAACCGCGCTCTGTGAGCGCGGTTTTCCTTTTTTTACGTCAATTTTGCCATATAGCAGCCGTCTGCTTCGTTGCCCTCAATCGGAATATTCAAATATTCCTCATTCGGTCGCCTTGCATCCGGCCATTCTGTGACAAAATGTGACTGTATAAAGCCATAATCCGTATTTACATCAGCCGTCTGCAACTCTGTTTACAATCAAAAACCGCAGACATTTCTGTCTGCGGTCGGTTTAATTTTACAGATCTGTTTTTTCAAAGCGTTTACAGGCGGATTTATATGCGACAGCCGTCAGTATGATGCTGCATAATGCTCCCGCCGCCAGCAGGATGAGCTGTAAGCCGATATTTTCAGATCCGAAGGAATTTACGGCTTTGAGGGGAGGAATATGATGCAGAGCTTCACAGATAAAAATGAAGACAAATGTGACGATGATATGCGTCACAAAGGGCTTTCCGAATTTGTAGGCGGTTTTGAAAAATCCGTTCAGGAATATAAGATTGAATAGGCCGAATATTACAAGCGCACATCCGAGAGCAAAGAGATTTGCGTTCATCATGGCATTATTTACGTATGGCTTTGCATCCGCAAGCAGAGTCATTCTTACTGCCGTTGCCGCCGCCATTACCGCAAAGGAGCAAAGTTCAATAAAACAGGAAAAGAGGAATTTGCCTTTTACCACGTCCGTCTTTGCGATGGGGAGCAATGCGGAAAAGACGATATCATTCGCTTCCCTTGCATACTGGAAGCTCTGGAATATACCCAGCGTTACAAAGAATGCGCCGCAGAGAACGGGGTAGCCGGGGATGAAGAACATCAGACCGAATGCGATGAAAAGAAAGGAAAGTACGGAAGAGCTCAGCTTGATTTCTTTTTTCAGCAGATTAACCATTGCGTACCCCCCTTTCAAGTCGCAGGAAGGTTTCTTCAAGGGATTCGCCCTCGTTTGAGAAGCTGCTCATAAATTCATTTTTCGGCATTGCTGCGGCAATCCTGCCCTCCGAAATATAGATTATATCATCTGCGCATTTTTCTATATCCGAAATAATGTGCGTTGAGAAGAATACGGAAACGCCTTGATTTTTAAGGGAGGTGAATACGTCAAGCAGTTCATCTCTTGAGAATGGGTCAAGCCCGCTTGTGGGCTCATCCAGTATCAGCAGCTCCGCCTTGTGAGACAGAGCAAGCAGCAGATTACATTTTACCTTCATGCCTTCGGAAAGCTCAAGAGGAGTCTTGCTTTCGTCAAGCTTGAAGAGTGAGAGGTATTTGCGGTATGCCTCTTCATCCCAGTTCTTGTAAAAGAGCTTTTCGGTCGCAACGATATCCCGTATTTTTTTGCGGGGATACCAGTTTACGGTACCCGTGGAATATCCGATACGCCCCTTGATTTCGCTCTCGTTTCCCTTGAGTGGTTTGCCGAAATAATATATTTCACCCGAATCGGGATGAACGAGGTTAAGCATTGATTTAATGGTAGTGGTTTTTCCTGCACCGTTTCTGCCGATGAAGCCGGTTATTTTTCCGCTTTCCAGACTGAACGACACGTTGTCGAGCCGGAAGGCAGGATATTCTTTTACAAGGTTTTGCACTTTAACCATTGAAATACCCTCCGTAATTATAACTGTTCAAGCTGATTCGCACCCTTTGTGTAGAGGAGATGTCTGAATACTATCGCACCGACGGTAAACAGTGCTGTCCAGATTAACAGATAGGGAATAAGTCCGATTTCTCTGCCGAGGAACGCATAGGCGAAAATGAATGCTCCGCCTGCAATCATTTCACCGAAAACTGAAATCAGTACGGCACCGCTGTTTTTTACGGCTACGATTTCACTTGTCCAGTTAAGATTGGGCTTCATGACTCCGATAAAGGAATCAAAGAATGAAGAGAAAATAAGAGAAACTGCTTCAAGTAAAACGAAAATAAGCTTTACGGCAACACTTTCTTTAAATACAAAAAGGAAGCAGATTACGGTGAATGCGGTGGGAATGCCGGAAAGAATAAGCTGCATATAGGTTTTTGCCTTGAGAATCTGCTTTGTATCAACGGGAAGTGACTGTAAAATCCAAAGGTTCTTTCCTTCAAGGGATACGGAAGGAACTGCCATGTTGTTCATTGATGACAAAACGATGATTCCGCCGCACAGCAAGACTGTCAGAAATCCCTCGGGACTGCCCTCCATAGAGAATAATGCCTTGGTCAGCATATCGCCCTTAAACAGCATTACCACACCTGCCACAGGTATCATGATAATACCCAGACCGCAGTTGAGCATATAGTTTGCGCTTGATTTGAATTTGTTAAGTTCCTTTGAAAGCAGAGCGCCGAAGATGGATTTGCTCTTGACCGATTTTTCAACGTATCTGACTTTTTCGGTTTTATCCGTTGAGATCGCTATTGAAAGGAAGGTGCTTCTCAGCACGAGCCATGTAATCAGAATTATTGCCGCGGTGACGCCGACGACAATAAGGATTGATTTTAAGTCACCCGTTGAGGCGTTTCCGAAAATGTAAAGCCCGTATGCGGAGCCCTTGATTTTGTTGCCGAAGACGGCGGCGTTCTGAATGAGGTTATTGATAACCTCGTTTGCCTTGTAATATGCGAAATAATACGCAGCCATGAATGCCAGAGAAAGTATGACCGTGGTGATGTTTTTGCGCTTGAGCTTTTGACTTATCTTTGCCACACACCAGCCCAGCAGACAGCTGAGCACAAGCACTATGAGCGTTACGATGATTACCATAACTATACCGCTTATTATCTGCATTACGCCGATTTTTACGCCGGATTTAATCCAGTAAACCGCAGTGGCGGGAATGATAATGAGGCATGAATAGAGTGCGCCCAGCAGATAAACGTTCAGCAGACGGGAAGCGATAATATATTTTACGGGAATGGGCATTGACAGCAGAGTATCGTTATCCTTTGCCAGATACAAGCTTGAGAAGGTGTTAAAAATGCTGCCGAAAGCACCCAGAGCGATTGATATGCTCAGCATAATAAGGAAGTAAAGCCAGTCCATGCCCGCCGAACACAGGGGCGGACAGATTGTAATTGCAAGCTTGGTGAATATACCGCCGAATATTCCGATTATGGTACCGAAAAACAGAACAAAATACAGTACAATACTTACGTTTGAACG
Source organism: Clostridia bacterium (assembly GCA_024404015.1). Taxonomy (GTDB): domain Bacteria; phylum Bacillota; class Clostridia; order Oscillospirales; family Acutalibacteraceae; genus CAG-177. The sequence goes on along the minus strand of JAKSQQ010000056.1, from coordinate 1,297 downwards.
TTTTTTGTTCTTTTTTGCGTCATAAAAATATGACCTGAACAGCTCGGTTAACTGTTTCTTTAAGAGAAGTTTCAGCATTATTCTGCCTCCAGTTCAAGGAATACCTCTTCGAGAGAATCATCGCCTCTTACGTCTTCCATTGTACCCGACTTAATCAGCTGACCGTTTTTAATGATTGCGATTTTGTCGCAAAGCTTTTCGGCAACCTCAAGAACATGGGTTGAAAAGAAGATGGCACCGCCCTTATCACAGAATTCTCTCATCATGGTTTTAAGCTCGTGGGATGCCTTGGGGTCAAGGCCCACGAATGGTTCATCCATGATTATGAGCTTCGGGTCGTGAAGCCATGCGGAGACGATGGCGAGCTTCTGCTTCATACCGTGGGAGTAAGCGGCGATTGCTTCGCCCAGGTCATCCGTAAGGCCGAAAATATCGGAAAGCTTTCTGATTTTGTCGTTTCTTCCCTCTGAAGGTACGCCGTAAATATCGGCTATGAAATTAAGATATTTGATACCCGTCATATATTCGTATAAATCCGGATTATCGGGAATATATGCCATTTCTTTTTTGCATTCAATGGGCTTATCCTTAATGGATTTGCCGTTAATCAGAATCTCGCCTTCATCAAAGCCGAGTATGCCTGCAATGCTTTTAAGAGTGGTGGTTTTACCTGCACCGTTGTGACCGATAAATCCGTAGATTTCACCGGGATTGATGCAGAGAGAAAGGTCGTCAACCGCCTTTTTGTCTCCGTAGGTTTTGGTAAGATGGTTAATAGTCAGCATATTTTTCATCCTTTCTTGACTGTATTGAAGGTCTGCTTAATCATTATTTGTGTTTCTTCCATATTGACCGTACCGTTGTTAATCTTTATTCCCGTGGCAAGGCCGATACAGATGCGGCTTAAACTGCTGCTTATCTGCTCCTCCGTAAACAGATTCGGGTTGCTGATGCAGAAATCCGCAAGCCCGTGTGAATAAATCACCATCTGATTAAAGAGCATCTTTGCATCCGTATAACCGATATCAAAAGTTTTTGTTATTGTGTCGATAATCGGGTCAAGCAGCTCGTGAAGGGAATCTCTGTAAAGAGAAACCGCATTGTTTGTGCCCAGGAAGAGCAATCTGTAAATCTTGGGATTTTCCTTTGCGTATCTTATCCAGCGAAGACCGTATTCCTTGAATGCAAGAGGGCAGTCAAGCACTCCGTCCATATATTTGATGTATTCGGACTCCGCTTTTTTGATTACCTCCGCCTTTAATTCATCCATACTGTTGAAGAATGTGAATATGGGAGT
>JAKSQQ010000055.1 GCA_024404015.1 Clostridia bacterium | reverse complement strand
TAGGTCTTCCTGTTTTTTCCGGCTTTCGCGGCGGCATAGCACATCTGATAGGACCGACGGGAGGATATTTAATCGGATTCTTATTCAGCGGGATCATTTATACTCTGTGGGAGCCGCTCCTTTCCGGACGGAAAGCGTTGCGCTGGATTGTTCTCGCATTGTCTCAGATAGTATGTTACCTGATAGGGACGTTATGGTTTATTACGATTTATGGAATACAAGATATAAACTACAGCTTCTTGAGCGCCCTTAGCCTTTGTGTGCTGCCCTTCATCATCCCCGATTGCATCAAAATGGTATTGGCGGTAATACTGTGCAATCGGATCAAAAAGTATGTTGATTTTTAGCAAAGCATTTTCGCCATCATTCCGGAACCAAATACAGAGATAATTAACCATATGGAGGAATAACATGTGGTTCGCCTGCTCGTTTCGTTATGCGGATACTGTGGAAATATACTCCACCGATACGCCTTTTCGGGTATCGGCTCTTACATGAGTTTTGAACGCTGTGTACGGCTTCTTCGCAAGAATCATCGCCTTCTTCCGCAGTATCTTCGGCCTGCTTCCCAAATACGTTGACTGCGCAAAAGCAAAATAAAAATTACGTCCCCGAGACTGAAAGCTCGGGGACGCTTTGCTTATATTTACCGCATTTTCATCCGAAAATTTGCTTTAACACATTAAATATGCTTACGGCAAAATCATTGAATTTCACTATTCCTTTTTCGCTTGCGCCCACAGTCCAGTCATCGGGCTTAAAGATATAGTGAAGCACTTCGATGTCGGAAAGGTCTCTTGTGCCGTCCCAGCATTCTCCCACCTGGATAATGCCCATATCCATCATGTCGTTGTATAAATCATCCTGGGCAAATATCCATTTATGGGGCAGTTGAAATCTTGAAAATTCCTGCTTTCGGTTAAAGCATTTCCATACTCTCCAGCTTATTTCGGAGCGTTTAATTCTTGCTGTCTGCTCTTCTGTTTCCGCCATGCCTTTGGCATTTTCAAACAGAGCCGTGCATTTTTTGATTTCCGATGCTGTTATGCCGGGAAGACTGCTTTCTGCATTCTGATAAATATCAAGGTGCGATTCCTCGGTTACCGCACGGCTTGTGATTATGTCAATAAATTCTCTTATGCTCTTCCAGCCGGGACCGTAGTAGGCCTCAAGGTAGCCGTTCATTTCCTTTTCAATGTCACAGTAGGGATTTTTCATAAGCTTTGTGAGAAGGTAGGTCTTCAGCTCACCGAATTCCGAATCCGACCTGTCTATATAGTAGTTGCCTTCTTCGTATATGCCTTTAACCCCGTTTTCATAGAAGGTCTGCATATTTGACTGAAGTGTTCCGAAATTCGCAAAAATACTTATTGTGTGGTTGTAATTGTTAACATAATCCCATACATAAACACGTTTGCAAATATTACCCCAGGCCTTGAGGTCTGCCATAAATGCAAGGTTTTGACTGCAGCTTTCGTCTTTGATTGCGTGACCGAAACAGCATTCGATTGAGCAAAGACGGACTATGACATTGTCAAGGGGCTTGATTGAGGTGGGGCAGGTACGGGTATATCTGTATGCAAAGGTATCTATGGCAACGTTTTCATATCCGGCTTTTGCAACTTCAGCCGCTATGGTATTTGCAAAATATATGTTGCTTCCCGCATGTGAGCCGTTTTCATCGTCAAGAGCTTTGCAGGTCGGACATTGACAGTAATCTCCCTCTGCTTCGCTGTCGTTTTGGGTCAGCGAAATTATCTGAAGGGGTGCATTCGGGTTATGATATTTTTTCAGTATATCCATAACCTCATCCAGTACAATCTGTATGGTATCGGGATTGGTAAGGCAAAGCTGCTGACTGCTTCTTTCACCGTTATGAAGGGCAAAGTATTCGGGGTGATCTGCAAAGTATTTGTCAGCGGAACAGAACTGTGTGGTTAACGTATGACAGAAGTTGCTTATGTAGTTTACCGTTCCGCCCATATTTTCGGGTATTGCGCAGTAAACCCCGCCGCTTCCTCCGTTGGCAACATTGAAAACCGGATTTCTTGCGCTTGTGGTATCACATTCGCTGTATTCAAAATACGGAGCATAGTTTACGTTTATATTTTCGGGTACTGAAATACTGTCCCTTTTCGGATAAACAATGCATTTGTCGGTGTACCAATGGCAGCCGCAGTACTCCTCAAGAAAAGCATACGCACCTCTTGCCGCACCTTTTTTGCCTGAGCCTGCAATTCTGACACCGTTACCGTCCGAAGCTATGATATAACCGTTTTCGGAAGGGGTTTCCAGGTCTGTATATTCGGCAGAACCTATTGCCAGATATGTTCCCTCTGAAGGAAGGCATCCTCTGACGGTTTTTATCTCTTTTCCCGTTATTTTTTGAAAATATTCACTTATCACAGACGTGGCATAGACATCTGTTTCCGGAGCATTTTCCGCAATGAAAACGGATGCGGTTTTACCGTTGCCTATCAACTCAATCATATTTTCATCTCCGTTATCCGATGCGGCGGCAAATGTCAGAAATCCCGCCGACATGAATATAACAAGTAAAACCGATACGATTCTGTTAACTGATTTATTCATATACCTGCCTCCCGAAATGATATTATAGTGTTTTATCAATTCCTGCAACGGTGGGGTTTGCCGGATTTTAAGTAACACTTGATATTTTATATGACTATTTTCAATTTGAAGCTGTCCATAATATCTCTTTCAAATTCATTTGCGGATTTGTTTCCCGCTCCGCCGTCAAATGAAGAATTTTTCATATAGACCGCTGCGATTTTATTTACGGGGTCAATCCAGAAATGTGAGCCGTAAGCTCCGCTCCAGCCGAAGCATCCCACCGGAAGAGTATTGCCCGGTTTGACTATTACACGCACTCCCAGACCCCACAGAGTGTTGTCCGCACGTTTGTCATCGGGGACGGGTGTTGACATGAGTTTAAGCGTCTTTTCGGAGAGAATAACCGTGCCGTCCTCTGCTTTGCCGCCGTTAAGCAGCATCTGAGCAAATTTAATGTAATCGTTTGCGGTTGAGGCGAGTCCCGCGCCTGCCGCGTGATAAGTTACGGGGAATGAAGCGAAAACACATCCGGGAACGGTACTGCCGTTGACCGCTTTTCCGTCAACAAAATTATGTACTCCCACCATTCTTGACCATTGCTCCTCGGTTGGCTCAAATGTGGTGTCTGTCATGCCCAGCTTATCAAAAATATTGACCTTGATATATTCGGGAAATTCCATTCCGCTTGTAATTTCTATTACTCTTGCCGCAATGTCATAGGCACCTGTGGAATACATCTGGTCAGTTCCCGGCTCAAAAAGAAGGGGCTGTGAAGCAAGCCATTCGGCTGCGGTTTTGCAGGTACACCTATCGCTTTCGATTGCATTGATATCAACATCACCCACTCCGCTTACGTGAGAAACGAGCTGATACAGCTTGATGCTGTTTTCGGCTTTTGTCAAAGTTTCGTTTTCATCCTTTGAGGATACGAACATTTCACTGAATTCGGGCATGTATTTTTTCAGCTCATCATAGATATTCAAATGGCCTCTGTCATGCTCAATCAGGAGAGCTACGGCGGTTATGGGCTTTGTCATGGATGCTATTCTGTAAATGGCTTTGTCATCAAGCTCCTTGCCGCCCACCTCGTAAAGTCCGACGGCTTTGTTTATTATCTGCTTGCCCTTCTGAAAAACAATTGCGTGAGCACCCGTAAGAGTGCCTTCCTCTATGCGTTTGTTTGCGGAAGCGGTTATTGCCGATTCGGCTTTTTTTGCGTTGATTGCGTATCCAGTCGGCATACAGTTTACTCCTAATACAGAATTGATGAACATTATGAGTGAATTGATGAATATCAGCACTTTCATGATTAAATCCTTACCTTACTTTCTCAAAATTGTTTCTGATTTCTTCGACTGTACCGGTTGTGAGATAAAAATCATATACAAAGGGCTTATAGCTTTCAAACTGCCATTTATCTGCGGTCAGCGTAACGGCAAAATATGAGGTGGAGGGATCCTTTGATGCGTCCGCTTCGGTGGTCTTGTCTCTTCCGTAAACACCGCTGAGGAAATCTATATTCTCTAAGGGTGAATAGAGAGCAATTCCGAAGCTGTCATCAAATTGACCCGTAAAGGCGGCCCAGTTTTCCGTTGACTTGAAATGGGGATAATTTATTGCCCAAAAATCCAGAGAGGGCTCAACGTCAACTGTATCACCGGTCCAGGGCTTGTCACCACCATAATATACAAAACGGTTAAGGGGCTCTACACAGTAAAATGCGGGAAGCTCAACACCCATTCTGCAGGTGGGATAGCCGGACCAGTCAATATATCTGCAGCTTGCGTAAACACAGCCGTTATCCAGGGAATACCACGCCTCCATGTATGACGGGGTTATCCATTCGTCAGGCATTGCCCAATCCATGGGACGGCATTTTACATAAAGAGAATTATCGTCTTTTCTGATATCCACGATTTTACTGCATCCGCCGTATTTGTTTCCGCCTTGAACGGGGTTATAATTCCATTTTGCTCCGTCGGTAAAGGTACCGTTGGGATATCCCTCTATATCCATGGGACCGTAATATGATTGCTGAACAAGTCTTCCCGCGTCAAATCTGTTTATCAGATTGACATGACTGCTTTCTGCCTTTTTACCGTATCTTTTTGATGCGTTTGAATCCACCTTGACCGCACCGTCAACCGTAACCGATTCCACGTTGTTTTTAAGGTCTTCAAGATAGCTGAGGGCACCGCCCCACTGAATATCAATGCCCAGCTTATAGTATTCGTCGGAAATGTATATTTCTCTGTTTTCAACAGCACGGTTAAAGGTTTTGATGCCGTGCATTACAAAGCTTTCTCCGGTAATATTCTCAACGGTAACGGAGGTTATGGCTTTGTTTTTTGCTTTTTTCAAAAAATTATCAATATAGCTGTAAAATACTGCATTTTCTCCCGGCTCAAGGAAGAAATCCTCTTCTGCTGTTTTACCCTTGAAGGATTCAAATACTATATGACCTTTGCAGTATCCGTCAGATGAATATTTAATACCGTAGTAATTGAATAAATCCGCATTAAGATTCACCGAATATACGGCTTTGTTTTCATTTTTTTCTGCTTCAAAGTCGGTAAATGCATTATCCATTGAAAAATCACCGTCACATTTTGAGGGTAAAAAACTGAAAGGATAAGAAAAAATTGCAATAATAACGGAAAGGAAAAAACTGATGATTTTGTTCATCGTAATCGCACTCCTTATCTGATTTGATTTATTTCATGTTTTCGTAACCTATGACACATTGAAGCATTACCTGTGCATAAATACGGCTGAAAAAGTCATTGGGATGATTGATGTTGTTTCCCGTATAGTCACGGAATTGCTTATGCTCAAGAACGGAAAGAGAGGTTGAACTCATACCGATTACGGCGCAGGGTACTCCTGCTTTGTTGTATTTATCCGAACAGTCAATAAGGACTTCCTCCTGGTAAATCTGATTGCCGTACCATCCGATACCGTCGGGATTGGGAACCATTGTAGCCATAAGCAGGAGATTTACGCCGGGCGTCTGACGGATTACGCTGTTGAGGATTTTCTTTTCGTTTCGACAGTACTTACGGGGAGCAAGTCCGCCGTCATTCATGCCGAAGCCCAGCATGAATAAATCACAGCCGTATTCCTCAATAAAGGGCTTTACGTAGGTATCGTAATTCTCAATGCCGTCTTCCGTTGACCAGCCGCCTACGGAAGGATTGATATATGTAATGGTATGTGATGAGCCCTTATCGTAATCATCGGGTACAGTGGCGGCTTTGGGGAGATTTGTATTGATAAAATGAATATTATATCCGAATAAATCCGCAAGCGCCTTTGTAAACAGAACAGTATACGGCATCTGATAGGGCTTTGTTCCGATAATACTGCTTGCATTTGCACCGAAGGTTATGGAGTCGCCGTAAAACATTACGGTAACATCTTCTCCCTTTATCAGCTTATTGATAAAGGGGCTCAACGTATCTGCCGAGCATTTCTGTCTGTAACCGTTCCAGACATCAGAATGAGTATAGGTAACGTTGACCTGCCACCTTGTCATTGCGGTGCCCTCGCCCCAATACATAGGCACGATTTTTCCGTCGTGATTTACGCTGATAACAGAATCTTCACAGTTATAGAAAACCTCGTTTGTAATGCAGGGAACAGAGCTTCCCTCAAGACAAACAATCTGCCCGCCTTTAAGTGCATAGTCAACTCCCTCAACGTATGTGATTTCACCGTCGTATGAGGTTACGGAAAGGATTTTATCAATCTTGAAAAGCAGGTCCTTTGCTTCGCCCTTTTCAAGAAACATTACGGTTTCGTTTTTGACGGTGCTGCCGTCAAAAATATTCTGCATATTTTCATCAAGATTTTTTAATTCAATATCCAAGTCAGCAAGCTCCGTTTCCGATTTTTTCATGATTCCCTCTATATTGGGAGTAATTCCGCTCAGTAAGGAAACAATAACCAAAATTATGCAGGTAAGTATTTTGCGCATCATCATACCTCACTTATTATTTAATGAAATAGTTACACACAGGAATTATATCATTTTAGTTTGTAACTTACAATATATATACGGTAACTTTGTAAACGGAAGCGATTATTATTTACGGCTGAAAATTTTCTGTACAACGGGTTTTTGCTGTGTTATAATTTATGCAAATCACATATTGCAGAGTCTCAATCATAAACGGAACTGACTTGCTTGCGTTAATTTGGGCGGCAGGGCAGGGAAATCCCGCTTTCGCAGGGTACATATCAGTTCAAAAAAGGAGAATCTTTTTATGGCAGAAACCCTTCGGACAGTTGAAACCGATGATGTCAACGCACTTGATATCAGCAAACGCTATGTCAACAAAAAAGGAATTATTGCATTCATTCTTTATGACATTGCAAATTCCGTCAGCACCGGTAATTTTGAAAGATTCAACACCGATGCTCTCAAGCTCAAGGCGAGTCTGTTTACCCTTGCAAATACCATAGTCGGCATCTGGGATATTATCAACGATACGTTTACGGGAGTAATCATTGATAAGACCAGGACCCGTTTCGGAAAGTTCAGGCCTTACCTTATCGCCTGTGCTTTGCCCGCCGCTACTATCGGTCTGCTTAAATGGTTCGGGTGTTACATCTTCCCGACGGATGCCGCCGCCGAAGCAAGCATGGCAAAGTTTGCATTTACTCTTATCTGCCTTTTCCTCAGTGAAACCATAAATACGTTTCAGGGAGTAGCCAAAACCGGATTGCTGGCAACAATGACTCCCAATCCCGAGGAGAGAATATGGCTTGCGGCAAGAGCCGCACAGCTCTCTGCCGTTATTGATAACATCCCCGGAATAATCATCAATCTGATTTACGATATGATGATACAAAAAAAGATTCATATCGGATACAAAGGATTCTATACGTCCGTTGCTTCCGTCGTGACGGTTGTTTCAGTTTCACTTTCGCTCTACTTCTTTATGAATGTAAAGGAGAGAGTCGTGCAATCCATTGAAAAGCCGAAGGTAAAAGACGGCTTTATCAGCATTTTCAGAAATAAACCGATGCGAATCCTCCTTATTTCCGAGTTTCTCGGAGCGTTTTCGGTTTCCGTTGATAAAAACGATTACTTTATTGACGTATTGGGAATGTCCTCATTCGGAACGCTTACCGAGGTTCCCGCCGCACCGATTTCCGTTATCAGCTACGGCTGGATAAATGCCATGCGCAGGAAATTCTCAAATAAATTCCTCTGGATTCTTACGTCTCATATGGATGCCGTTATCAATATTGTTGCTTTTCTGTTCGGTATCATCGGCGGAACGGGCAAAAACGGATGGTATAATCAGCGCTGGAAAATGTTCTTTGTTCTCTTCCCGGCGGAGCTTGTCAGAAAAACCTTCTGGGGTGTCAAAAACGTTATTCCCGGCGAGGTGCTTTATGAATCCATTGACTATTGCGAATGGAAAGACCCTGCCGGAGTCAGAAACGAGGGCGTTATACTTACCGCAAGAGGCCTGATGACGAAGCTGGTGAGCAACACCACCGGAAGTCTCAAGGCGTGGATAAAATCGCTTTTCGGCTACGATTATTATTCAAGCGGTGCTCAGACACAGAAGGTAAAGTTTTCACTCTTTGCCCTTTCGTTTATGCTTCCCGCCGTGATGAGTCTGCTCAGCGTATTCCCGAAGTTTTTCTATAACATTACTCCCGAAGTGCGAAATCAGATGTACAGCGAGCTTCAGACAAGGCGAGAGCTTGTTACACTCAGAAAAATTGACGCAATGGAACAAAAAATAAGCGAGGAGGAAAACGTATGAATTGCCCGGTTTGCGGAACGAAAATAAAACCCTGGGACTGGAGACAAAACTGCAAAAAGTGCGGTACCAATCTTTTCCTTCACGATTTCAATAACCGGCTTCGTGCCGAAAGCGTTCAGGCCGAAAAGGATTTCCTCTGGTGGACAAATATGACCGCCCAGTTTATGGACTACGGTGTCAGAGATAAGTTATCACTTGCTCGTATGATTTCTTCCGTGATTCCGCTCATCATTTTGTGTATGCCCGTGATAGCGTTCAATGGAGGCAAAATGATTTATCTGAATTTTCTCCTTGATGCATTCGGCGGCGGGAACTTCTTCCCCGAGGGCTTCGGATTAGCCGATATGAAACAGTATACCTATCTGATGCCCGCTTTTATTCTTTTGGCGTTAAGTCTTTTTGCGGCGACGCTTGCATTTTTCTCGGTAGTTGTGGGACCCGCATTTATGAATTTCAGAGCGGCGGCGATTTTTGAGCTTATCGGAGCCCTTTGCGCGGTGGTCGGAACGGTGCTGTTCAATTTCTTTTCCGTCAGCGCTCTTTCGGCAATAAATCCTTCGGTTACCTCCTCGTTCGGACTGTATATCTACTGTGCCGTAATGATTGCGGAAACCGTTTTCATGCTTTGCTTCGTTCCCTATTCAAAGAAATTCAAAGCTCTCAACTGAATACAATTATTTTACGTCAGACGGATTGCATTGCTTTCCGTCTGATTTTTTCAAAAGAAAAGGAGTGCCCGGAAAAATGCTTCCCGGACACTCCGATTTTATTTATTATTTTTCACCGAAATAATCGGCAAATTCCGTCAGAACACAAGCCGAATACATAAGGCAGTTTATCCAAAGCTCCAGGTCTGCTCCCGCTCTGTCAATGAAATCGGGGGTCAGCCACTCGGTGGGTATTCTGCCGTTTTTCTTATTTTGAACTCTTGTAACAGTATTCATCAGTGCTTTTGCTTTGGCGAAATAAAGCTCATCTCCGGTCACCTTTCCCAAAGACAGAAATGCGTTTGCGATAACGCAGGTGCTGGCGTCAACGGGAACGTACCAGTTATATTGCTCAAGTCCGCAGGGGGTAGGCCAGCAGGAAGGGTCAAATCCGCATCTGTCCCAGGGGCAGGGTCTGTTCCACACCACGAACTGGTCCTCCGTAAACCGCATAAGCTCCTCTGCGGCGGCAAGCTTTTCCTTGTCATTCGGGAAATTATTGGCATAATACATTATCAGCTTGTTACAGTCGCCGTGGGCAAGGTTGGAATAATTTGAGGAAAGAACGCTGTCTTCAAACTGTCCTTCCCAGTTGTAGGTTTTCAGCGCATTATTTTCAACGTAGGCAAGAGCGTTATCCGAAAGAGTTTTCCAGCATTCGTTTTCCGTTCTTTCGTACAGTTCTCTGATGAAGGGAAGAATTGCGTTTGTGGGCATACAGTAATTGACTGCGGCGGGCTTTCCCGTTAGCCGTGAAACGACGAGATACCAGCTTCCGTTTTCAAGCACGTTTTTACGGTAGTATTCACCGATTTTTAAGGCGGCATCAAGATATTTTTGATTTTTCGTTTTCTTTTCAAGGGCAAGATATGCCGAACCCGCAGAGGCGGGATAAAACATCATTATTGTATCTTTACGCTCATCTGCCGTAAGATTATTCATTGTGTCCTTAAATTCTCTGAAATCGGTATAGTACGTGGGAGGAATGCCCTCAAGAGGACTGCCCTCCGGCTCGGAAATTGAAATCAGATAATCGGCGGCATTGCAGGCAATTTTAATGCAATCCTCAATTTTATCGGGAGCCATTTCTCCGTATTTGAGCATTGAAACAATAACGGAGGCCTCCATTTTGCTGGGATAAACGTTCAGGTCGTAATCGGGATAGGGTGTACCCTTTTCGAGCCAATGCTGTATGATGGGACTGTTGAAGCAGTATTCAAAGGCACTGAGACTGCATTCACGGTAGCTGCCGTCGGCTTCGGGATAATTATCCGTAAACGGAGCTGATCTGAAAAACGTTCTTGCACCGATAAGATACTGCTTTTCACCCTTTTTGTCGGTTGAATAAACTCTGAGAGTGACAACACCCTCGGGGATATCCTTCCATATCGGAGTCAGAAGCGCACATGCCGATTCCGATTCAAAGGAATGACGCTTTCCCGTTTCGTCATCTGCCTCATAGATATATTTTTCACAGCCGGGAAGGGGCTGAAACTGAAAAGACGGCACATACTTAAACTGCCTTGCCTCGGCGTTCCAGAAGGGCATTCCCGCGCCGCAATGTGCCGTAGTTGTCTC
>JAKSQQ010000054.1 GCA_024404015.1 Clostridia bacterium | reverse complement strand
GACGGCTCTGATGAGGGCTCGGTGGGAACAGATGAGGGCTCCGTAACCGGCTCTGTAATGGGTTCTTTACCTTCGTAGGGAATTACGGGGCATTTCTCACAAATTTCGCAGTTGAAATTATTAATCCAATAAATAAGATTGGTGATTATTCTCCACCATTCCGCCTTTACCGTGACGGCGAAGAAGTCCTTTTCGCCCGTTTCCTTGTCAACAGCGGTGATTACGCAGGTGCCTCTGCCCATGGATTTGACCGTTCCCCGTGTATCAACGCAGGCAACCTTCTTATCGCTTGTGCCGAAGGTGTAATTGCCTTCAAGCTGAAGAGGGTATGACTTGCCGTATATAATTGTAATACCGTTATCTCCCGTAATGTCCTTTTCCGCATAGACGGGAATTACGGTACAGCAGAAAGCCGTAATGAATGCAAGAAATATGCAAAGGGCGCTTTTCAGTTTCACGGTAATCAGTCCTTTTTTCTCGTCTGTAATTATACGACCATAATAACACACAAAAAAAGTTAAATCAATATGGTTTTTGTTAACATTATTTTGTCTTGTATTTATATATAAATGGTGGTATCATAGAGATTATAATTGGGTAAGTATTTGTGAAAGGATGATTTTATGATACTCGCAAAAGAGCCCTACATCTCCGACGAGGAGCTTGTCAATGCACTTAAAACGGCGGTTGAAGGCAGAAATCTCAAAAAAGTTCTGCTGCTTCCTCCCGATTATACCAGAATGTATTCAGGCGCGGGAAAAATAACCGCCGCTTATTATGATATGCTCAAGGACAGCTGTCAGGTTGACATTATGCCTGCTCTGGGTACCCACGAGCCCATGACGAGAGAGGAATGCCTTGCGTTTTTCGGCGAGGGTGTTCCCTTTGAAAGAATTCTTGTTCACAACTGGAGAACGGATGTTGAAAAAATCGGCGAGGTACCTGCCGAATTTGTCAGCGAGGTTTCCGAAGGACTGGTCAACGAAAAAATTGACGTTGAAGTCAACAGACGTCTGCTTGATAAAAGCTATGACCTGATTATTTCAATCGGTCAGGTAGTACCCCACGAGGTTGTGGGTATGGCGAATTACTCCAAAAACATATTCGTTGGCTGCGGCGGAAGCAATATGATAAATTCCTCCCATATGCTGGGTGCATTCTACGGAATGGAAAGAATCATGGGCAAGGATTTTTCACCCGTCAGAAAGGTGTTTGATTATGCCCACGAAAATTTCCTTAAGGATATTCCCCTTCTTTTCGTGCTGACCGTTACCACAAATAAAGGTGACGATACGTATATCCACGGTCTTTACATCGGCGAAAAGAGAGACGTATTTGAAGAGGCGGTAAAGCTCAGTCAGCAGATAAATCTTATCCATGTTGAAAAGCCCTTCAAAAAAGTTGTTGTTTACCTTGATCCCAGAGAATTCAAATCCACCTGGCTTGGTAATAAATCCGTTTACAGAACGAGAATGGCGATTGAGGACGGCGGAGACCTTATCGTGCTTGCTCCCGGAGTAAAGAAATTCGGCGAGGATGACGAAAACGACCGTCTTATCCGTAAATACGGCTATGCGGGCAGAGAAAAGGTGCTTGAGCTCGTTGAGAAAAACGATGACCTGAAAGAAAATCTTTCCGTTGCCGCACACCTCATTCACGGCTCCTCCGACGGCAGATTCAACATTACCTACTGCACCGAGCAGTTAAGTGAAGAAGAGGTTAAGGGCGTGTGCTTCGGTTATGCACCGTACGAAGAAATGGCAAAGAAATACGACCCCTCGGTTCTCACCGACGGTTATCATAACGTTGACGGCGAAGAGATTTTCTATATCAGCAATCCCGCCTTGGGCTTATGGACGGTGAAATGATGGAAAAATATATTGATCTTCATACTCACTCCATATGTTCCGACGGCTCGTTACCTCCTGCGGGAGTTGTCAGAGAGGCAAAGAAAGCGGGACTTGCGGCAATAGCACTGACAGACCACGATACCGTGGCAGGTGTTGAGGAGGCAATGGAAGAGGGAAAAAAGCTTGGAATAGAGGTCATCCCCGCCATTGAATTTTCTGTCAGCTGTGCCACCCAGAATCATATACTGGGTTATTACATTGATATAAACAATCCCGAATTAAAGAATGCTATGGAAAAGCTCTTTGAAATGAGGGAATACAGAGTTCACAAAACCTGCTCACTGCTGAATGAACACGGCTTTGACGTTACCGTTGACGAGGTAAGAGAGCTTGCCCCCGGCGGAATCGTAGGCAGAGCTCATTATGCAAAACTGCTTGTGAACAAAGGACTTATCGGCTCCGTTAAAGAGGCATTTGACCTTTATCTCGGAAGCGGAAAGCCCTGCTTCTGCGGAGACCAGCACATGACCGCCGAGCAGGCGGTGGAGCTTATTCACAAATGCGGAGGACTTTCCTTTGAAGCTCACCTGCACCAGATGAATTTGCCCGACGATGAAACGGAAAAATTCCTCATTCATCTCAAGGAATACGGCCTTGACGGCGTGGAGGGATATCACAGCGAATATACCCCCGAAATGCAGGAAAAGTATCAGCAAATGGCAATGAGAAACGGGCTTATGCTTTCGGGCGGTACGGATTATCACGCCGCAATGAAACCCCATATCAGTATCGGAACGGGAACGGGAAATATGAAAATCCCTTACAGCGTACTTGAAAAGATTAAAGAAGCAAAGGAGCTTATGTAATATGAAAAAATCGGATATCGGACTTATCGGCCTTGCGGTCATGGGTGAAAACCTTGTAATGAATATGGAAAGCAAAGGCTTCACCGTTTCGGTTTACAACAGAACAACACAGAAGGTAACCGATTTCGTTGAGGGCAGAGCAAAGGGAAAGAATATCGTAGGCACATATTCCCTTCAGGAGCTTGTTGATTCTCTTGAAAAGCCCCGTAAAATCATGATGATGATTAAAGCCGGCTCATCCGTTGACGAAATGATTGAACAGCTTATCCCTCTGCTTGAGGAAGGCGATATTATCATTGACGGCGGCAATTCACATTTCCCCGACACCGCAAGAAGAACGGCTTATGTTGAAAGCAAGGGGCTTCTCTATATCGGTACAGGTGTTTCCGGTGGTGAAGAAGGCGCTCTCAAGGGTCCTTCAATGATGCCCGGCGGCTCACCCAAGGCATGGGAAAGCGTTAAGCCCATCCTTCAGGCAATCTGCGCCAAGGTTGAGGACGGTACACCCTGCTGTGACTGGGTAGGCGAAAACGGCGCAGGTCACTTTGTAAAGATGGTACATAACGGCATTGAATACGGCGATATGGAGCTTATCTGCGAAGCATATCAGCTTATGAAGGTGCTTCTCGGCATGAGTGACGATGAAATGCACGAGGTTTTCTCAAAGTGGAATGAGGAAGAGCTTGACAGTTATCTTATTGAAATCACAAGAGACATCCTTGCTTATAAAGATACAGACGGCTCACCCATCGTTGAGAAGATTCTTGACACCGCAGGTCAGAAGGGTACCGGCAAATGGACGGGCATAGCGTCCCTTGACGAGGGCATCCCTCTTACAATGGTTGTTGAAGCGGTATTTGCCCGCTCACTTTCCGCAATGAAAGAGGAGAGAGCAGGTGCCTCCAAGGTGCTTACCGGTCCCGTTCCCGAATTCAAGGGCAACAAGGCACAGTTCATTGAGGATATCAAAAATGCACTTTATGCCGCAAAGATAGTATCCTACGCTCAGGGCTACACCCTTATGCGTTCCGCGGCAAAAACATATAACTGGAATCTTAACTACGGCGGAATTGCTCTCATGTGGAGAGGCGGTTGTATCATCAGAAGCGTATTCCTCGGCAAAATCAAGGAAGCTTTTGACAATAATCCCGACCTTACCAATCTGCTTCTTGACCCCTATTTCAAGAGCGTAATGGATAAGGCACAGGATGGCTGGAGAAGAGTATGCGCAGCAGCAATGATGAACGGCATCGCTTTACCTGCAATGACCTCTGCGCTCAGCTACTATGACGGCTATCGCTGTGAAAGACTTCCCGCAAATCTGCTTCAGGCACAGCGTGACTATTTCGGCGCTCACACTTATGAGAGAGTTGACCACGCAAGAGGCGAATTTTTCCACACTAACTGGACCGGCGAAGGCGGAAACACCGCGGCCACCCAGTATAATGCGTAATCAAGGCGGAAAGGGACATATTATGGAAATCAAAATCAGAGATAATTACACCTGGGGTATGGTAGTACCCACAAGCATGGGCGTTCGTATCTGCCCCGCAGAAGGACAGACCGTTGCGTCTTCAAATATGTTCAGAATGCAGGCAACCTCGGCAGAGACAAATGTTGCTTCCGTTTCATCCTATCTCGGTGTTCCCGTAAAGGTACTTACAACCTTCGTAAAGGACAGCCAGATTGCTTCCTTCATCAAGCAGGACCTTCGCTCAAGAGGTATGGTTTTTGAGGGTAAGGACGTTGAAAAGGGTGGCCCCTGGGGTTACCGTCATCAGTTTAATATTGCCGACAGCGGCTGTGGCTCAAGAGGACCCAGAGTTGAGAATGACAGAGCAGGTGAGGTAGGCAGAACTCTTAACATTGCCGACTTTGATGTTGACAGAATTTTCGGTAAAGAGGGCGTTGCCGTTCTGCATCTTTCCGGACTTATTGCCGCTCTTTCTCCCGACACGGGCAGATTTTGCCTTGAGCTTGCAAGAGCAGCGAAGAAATACGGTACGGTCATCTCCTTTGACCTTAATTACAGAGCTACCTTCTGGAAGGGCAGAGAGCAGGAGCTCAGCGAAATCTTCTCCGAAATCGCAGGCGCAGCCGACATCCTCGTAGGTAATGAAGAGGACTTCCAGCTTTGTCTCGGTATCAAAGGCCCCGAAGCAGGCGGTAAGGATATCAGCGCAAAGATTGATTCTTTTAAGGAAATGATAGGCAGAGTTAAAGAAGCATACCCCAATGCAAAGGTATTTGCCACAACTCTGCGTCAGGTAATAAATGCCAACACTCACCTTTGGGGAGCAATTATGCTTGCCGGTGACGAATGGCAGGTAGTTGAGCCCAGAGAAATCCGTGTTCTTGACAGAATCGGCGGCGGTGACGGCTTTGTAGGCGGTCTTCTCTATGCCGTAATCAAGGGCTGGGAAAGCGAAAAGTGGATTCAGTTCGGTTGGGCAAGCGGTGCTTTGGCAACAACCTTCCTTACAGACTATGCTCAGCCCGCCGATGAGGATATGGTCTGGTCAGTCTGGTCAGGCAACGCAAGAGTAAAGAGGTAACAGAGGTAAAATTATGGAGAAATCATCATCTGTTATAAAGAAACTTGATAAGCCGGTGCTTTCAAGACATGATATTCCCTATCAGACCGCCCTTGTGTTCAATGCAGGTGTATGCAAATACAAAGGAAAATATGTTATGACCTTCCGCAACGACTACGGCGATTTTGATGCCCACAGACTTGACGGAACAAATAACGGCCTTGCATTCAGCGACGATGGTGTTAACTGGGAGATTTCACCCGACCCCTTCTTTGCCGTTAAGACAGAGGAAATCAGCAGAGTTTATGATACCCGCCTTACGGTTATCGACAATGAAGTTTACGTTTGCTTTGCCTGTGACACAAGGCACGGACTCCGCGGCGGCGTAGGTAAGCTCAGAGAGGATTTCAGCGGCGTTGACATTATTTCCCTTTCCACTCCCGATAACAGAAATATGGCTCTTTTCCCCGAAAAGATAAACGGAAATTACGTTATGCTTGAAAGACCCATGCCCGTTTATTCAAGAGGAAAAGACAGATTTGATATGTGGATATGCGAGTCTCCCGACCTTTTATTCTGGGGAAAGCACAAGCTGGTCATGGGTGTTGAAGATGTTCCCTTTGCAGACGATAAAATCGGTCCCGCAGCTCCTCCCGTCAAGACGGATAAGGGCTGGCTTATCACCTTCCACGCGGTTGAGCTTGCACCCGGCAGAGGTAAACACGGCTGGGAAAAGAAATGGGAAAAGACCTACCGTGCAGGTATTGCTCTGCTTGACCTTGAGGATCCCTCAAAGGTACTGGGCATCAGCAAGGATCCCCTTATTGTCTGTGACCGTGATTATGAGCTTGAGGATGGTTTCCGTAAGGATGCCATTTTCCCCGGCGGTATGATTCTGGAAGACAACGGCGAGGTCAAGATTTATTACGGTGCTTCCGATACCGTTGAATGTATGTGTACAGCCAACGTCAACGACCTTATTGACCTTTGCTTAAAGGGTTAATTTGACAATATAATAATTATGTGGTAATATTCCCACAACAAAATTGAAAGGAGTCACCCCCGTTATGGATGACCCATCTGCGTTATCGATCGTATTAAAGCTCTTACTTTTATTCGTACTTATTATTGTAAACGCTTTCTTTGCAATGAGCGAAATCGCCGTAATTTCTCTTAATGATACCAAGATAAAGCATCAGGCAGAGGAAGGCAACAAAAAGGCAAAACAGATTGTAAAGCTGACCGGGGATTCAAGCCGATTTTTGTCGACTATCCAGATTGGCGTTACCCTTGCCGGCTTCCTTACTTCGGCATCCGCATCCACTTCCTTTGCGGCGATGCTGACAAATAAGCTTGTTACGTATCAGTCCCTTGCATCCTACAAGGGAGTAATCAGCGCGGCCTCGGTTGTGCTTATTACAATACTGACTTCATATTTTTCGCTTGTTCTGGGGGAGCTTGCTCCCAAGAGAATCGCAATGCAGATTCCCGAAAAAATTTCCTTTAAGGTAGTGGGAATCCTGCTGGGCTTTGCAAAAATCACGAAGCCCTTTGTCAGATTTCTCTCATTCTCTACCAACGGTATTGTCCGTCTTTTCGGATTTGACCCCAATGCTGACGAAGAAAACGTCACCGAGGAAGAAATCCGTATGATGGTGGATGCAGGTGAAGAAAAGGGTGTCATTGAGGATACTCAGGCAGAGATGATTGATAATATCTTTGAATTTGACGACCTTGATGCAGGAGATATAATGACTCACAGGACCGAAATGACAGCCATTGAGGTCACCCGTTCCCTTGATGAGGTGGCGGATCTGTGCGTTGAAAACGGTTATTCCCGAATCCCCGTTTTCAAAGAAAACCAGGATAATATAGTCGGTGTTCTTTACGCAAAGGATTTGCTCCGCTACGTAGGACACAATATTCCCGCAAAGCTTACCCTTGAAAAGATTATGCGTAAGCCCATGTATGT
This sequence comes from Clostridia bacterium, assembly GCA_024404015.1. Classification (GTDB taxonomy): domain Bacteria; phylum Bacillota; class Clostridia; order Oscillospirales; family Acutalibacteraceae; genus CAG-177. The sequence continues at coordinate 3,546 of JAKSQQ010000054.1, read as the reverse complement.
GGCTGAAGCTCAGGCGGTTTCCGATATATTCAAGGAAATGAACGAGAGCCGTACCCAGTTTGCCGTTGTTGTTGACGAATACGGCGGTACTGCAGGTATTCTTACTCTTGAAGACGTGCTTGAATCCATTGTCGGTAACATCCGTGATGAGTATGATGACGATGAGAAAGAGGAAATCGTAAAGATTGACGAAACCACCTTCACCGTTGACGGTACCACTTCTCTTGAAGACGTTGACGGCCTTGTGGGAGCAGACCTTCCCGAAGGTGACTATGATACCATAGCCGGCTTCATTATAAATTTATTGGGATATCTTCCCGATGAAGGAACAGAGCTTCCCATTGAGGTTGACTACGAAAATCTCAGATTTACGGTCCTCTCTCTTGATGACAGAAGAATAGATGAAATCAAGGTTGAAATCCTTCCCGCAGAAGAAGAGGAAGAGGAGTAAACCCAAGACAATATACAAAATCTCCCGCCTTCCTTTGAGCAGGCGGGATTTTTACAAGGTGAAAGATGAGAAGATTTGAAGTGACGGGAATGGCGTGTGCCGCCTGCAGTGCAAAGGTGGAAAGCACGGTATCCTCCCTGAAGGGCGTAAGTTCCTGCTCTGTCAACCTGCTGACAAATTCAATGACGGTAGAGGGTGACACCCCCTCGGATGAAATCATTGAAGCCGTCAGATATGCGGGCTTCGGTGCGAAGCTGATTGACGGTACCGCAGACAGAAAACGGGACGACACGGCGGAAAAGGAAACGAAAATACTTGCAAAACGGCTGATTGTATCGGCCTTGCTGCTTGCTGCCCTGATGTATTTCTCAATGGGTAAAATGCTTCATCTTCCCCTTCCCTCAAACGAAATCATAAGCGGAATTATTCAGGGGGTGCTTTCCCTTGTAATTCTTGCTGTTAACCGTAAATTTTTTATCAGCGGAGTAAAGGGTGTAATTCATCTTTCTCCCAATATGGATACCCTTGTGGCTCTCGGCTCGGGCATATCATTCGCTTACAGTACGGCGGTGCTGATTTCTCTTGCCGCAGGGAAACCCTCCGGGGATTTGTACTTTGACTCTGCCGCAATGATTCCCGCCTTCGTTACGGTGGGAAAGCTTCTCGAGACCCGTTCAAAGGGCAAAACGGCTCAGGCAATAAACGGTCTTATTGACCTTACACCCAAATATGCAAACGTAATCAGAAACGGCACGGAAACCTCCATTCCCGCTTCCGAAATAGTAAAGGACGATATTTTTATCGTCAGAGCGGGGGAAACCTTTGCCGCTGACGGCAGTATTGAAGAGGGAAGCGGATACGTTGACGAATCCGCCCTTACGGGTGAAGGCGTACCCGTATATAAGGAAAAAGACAGTTCCGTCTACGGCGGCACGATTCTTCGGGACGGTTATGTCAGATGCCGTGCAGACGAGGTGGGAGCAAATACGGTACTCTCAAGGATAATAGATTTGGCTCAGGAAACGGGAGCAACCAAAGCACCCATAGCCAAAACCGCCGACAAGGTTGCGGCGGTGTTTGTACCTGCGGTAATGTGTATTGCTCTTGCGGTTTTCCTTGTATGGACGTTTATTGTGAAATCCGATATTGAAACTGCTTTGCGTCACGCAATCTGTGTGCTTGTTATCAGTTGCCCCTGCGCAATGGGACTTGCCACTCCCGTTGCCGTGACCGTGGGCTCAGGTGCAGGTGCAAGGCAGGGCATCCTTTTCAGATCCGCCGCTGTTCTTGAGGAAACGGGCAGGGCTGAAATCGTTGTGCTTGACAAGACGGGAACGGTTACTCTCGGCAAGCCCTTTGTGACCGATGTGACCGTTACGGAAAATACGGATGAAAATGAAATGCTGAAATATGTCTGCTCTCTCGAAAGCATGAGCAGTCACCCCATTTCCGAAGCGGCAGTATCCTATTGCAGGGAAAGGGGAATCAAAGCCGAAAAGGTCACTGATTTTGTGAATATCCCCGGCAAGGGTGTTGAAGGCAGAGTCGATGATAAAATAATACGCATGGGTAACTATAAATTCATAACCGTGGGGGATGAATTTAATAAAGAATCAATCGAAAAGCTGACGCAGGAAGGTAAAACCGTAATCTTCGTTGCCGCCGATGAAAAGCCCATGGGTGTAATTGCCGTTGCGGATAAGATAAAGGACGACAGCACCGAGGCAGTATCTGAAATGAAAAATATGGGTCTGCGGGTTGTAATGCTTACGGGTGACAACGGCAAAACCGCCGCTGCAATCGGCAGACAGACCGGCATAGACGAAATTATTTCCGATGTGCTTCCCGATGAAAAGGAAAAACATATACGCCTGCTTCGTGAAAAGGGTAAGACCGTCATGGTGGGTGACGGAATAAACGATGCTCCCGCCCTTATGAGAGCGGATGTGGGAATGGCAATCGGCTCGGGAACGGATATTGCAATTGACAGCTCCGATGCGGTGCTTCTTAATTCCCGACTTTCCGATGTGGTAAAAGCGCTTAAGCTGGGCAGAGCGGTTTTGAGAAATATAAAACAGAATCTTTTCTGGGCGTTTTTCTATAATATTATTGCAATTACTGTTGCGGCAGGTATTTTTTCTCCCTTCGGGATTGAATTGAAGCCCGCTTTCGGTGCTCTTGCAATGAGTCTTTCAAGCTTTTGTGTGGTGAGTAACGCCCTTCGACTTTCAAGATTCGGAAAGGGAAAGAAAGGGTAAATGGTTACAAAACTGTTACCGAAAATCAGATAAAATATGAGCAAATTTTGTTGACAGCAATCCCTAAAGATGATATCATATTTCCGTAATGCAACTCATTGCAAAATATCAGAAAAGAAGGTAAAAAACATGAAAAAGATTCTCGCTGTTTTACTTGCTGTTATCTGCGCATTCTCAGTTTGCTGCGTAGCATTTGCAGAAGAGGAAGCTGCAGGCAGCGGCGCTGCTGCTTCTCTTACATGTGATTTCTGTAGCGAATCATTTGAAGATGCAGCTGCTCTCAAGGCACACATCGAAAGCACATTCCCCAATGCAAATCACGAAAAGGTTTGCGGCAACACCATCATCGTTGACGGCGTTGTAACCGAGTGCACAGAAGTTTTCCACAGCAAGGCAGCTTTAGCATCACATCAGGAAACCTGCAAGAGCGCAGGCAATGCCGACCTCATGAAGGCATATTTCAAGGCAGGCGACATTCTTAACGGTCTCAAGTACCTTGTAAAGGTTATCATTGACTTCGTTAAGAGCGATACTTTCAAGAAGATCGTTGACGTAGTTAAGGGCATCGTTGGTAAGATTGACCTCGGCGGTATCGTAAACACCGTTAAGGACGTAGCCGGCAAAATTCCCCTTGACAAGATTAAGGACGTTATCGGCGGTCTCGTTGGCTGATTAAAGTACAGATGACGGCGGTATGCTTCGGCATACCGCTTTTTTCGTCTTGATTTTAAAGCAAATATATGGTATAAATAATATAAAATATGCAGGGTTAGTATATCGGTAATACGGACGCTTCCCAAGCCTCAGCGGCGGGTTCGACTCCCGTACCCTGCTCCA
>JAKSQQ010000053.1 GCA_024404015.1 Clostridia bacterium | reverse complement strand
AGAGCTTTGCCCCAGCCCGTGTCGGAAATGGTGAAGTGAAGACCGTCTTTTTCACAGCAGTGCCAGTATTTTGCGGTAACGAAATGACCGAGAGAATAGGTATGTCTGTGCTCCACCATCTTGGGATTGCCGGTTGTACCCGATGAGAAGAAAATAAGGGCGGTTTCGTTTCCTCCGGGAGTGTCCTCCGTTCTGGGATAGTGACTGCTGAAGATTGAATACTCGCTGTCAAAATCGTGCCAGCCCTCTTTTGCGCCGCCAACGAGAATTTTGGTGGTGACTGAGGGACAGTTTGCGGCGGCTCTTTCCGCTATTTCGTTAGTATCGCCGAATGCGGTGCAGACGATTGCTTTAACGTCTGCGGCATTGAATCTGTATTCAAAGTCGTGCTCTTTAAGCTGGAAGGTGGCGGGGATTGCAACTGCACCGATTTTATGCAGGGCAATCATTGCAAACCAGAACTGATAATGTCTGCGAAGCACCAGCATTACCTTGTCGCCCTTCTTAATGCCGAGGGAGGTGAAGTAGTTGGCAGTCCTTGCACTCTCCTGCATTATCTGACGGAAGGTGAAGCGGCGTTCAACCTTATTGATATCAAGGTGAATCATTGCGGTCTTGTCGGGATATTTCTTTGCAATGGCGTCAACAATGTCAAAGCCGAAATTGAAATTTTCTATGTTTTCAAAGCTGATATCCTTGAGACGGCCCTTTTCGTCTTCAACGCATTTTGCGTATTTATCAACGATAAGTCCCGTGGCGGGGCGTGCGGCGACAACGCTTTCTCTGATTTCCGCCTCCTGGGCCTTGTCACCGGGAAGGACTACCGCAAGGAAGGTACAGTCGTTTCCGTCAACGGCAATCATACCGTGAGGTGTGGAGGAATTATAGAAAATGCTGTCACCCTCGTGGAGAACCTCCTTGTTGTCACCTACCTGAACCAGCAGGGAGCCGGAGATAACCAGGTCAAATTCCTGACCGTTATGCTTCGTGGTATGGATGGGCTTATTCTGAAGCTCTGCGGAGTATTCATACTTTACCCAGTAGGGCTCCGCCAGCTTGTTTTTGAATTTGGGAGCAAGATTCTGGATGGAGATACCCTCCTCCTTTGCGGTGTCGTGACCCTGACCCTTTCTCGTTACCGTGTAGGATGAAAGGTGGGTGGTGCGGCCCTCAAGAAGAGCTGTGATATCAATGCCGAAGGCAAGCGCGCACTTATGAATGAAGGTAAAGGGAAAATCCGCCCTTCCGTCCTCATAGGCGCAGTAATCTTCAACGGAAACCTCGGTTTTATCTGCCATTTCCGCAATGGAAAAGCCGAGGATTTCACGCATCTCTTTGATTCTTGCCGCTGTTTCCTGTAAGCTGTTTAAGGTGTTGCTGTTATTCATTTGCCTTTGTCCTCCTTTGTCGTTTCTGCGTGAGACAAAGCTGAAAATAAAAAGCCCGTCTCAAGCTTTTACTTGAGACGAGCCGGAAATTTTATCCGATACCCGCGGTACCACTCAATTTGCACTTTCGTGCCACTCTTCGGGCTCTGACAAGCCCTATGCACTAACGCAGCATTCTCGGGGGACGTCTACTTGCATTTGCTTTCGGGTCCCCGGCTCAGAAGGGATGGGAAACAAGATATCCGCTGCCGGGATCACAGCATCCCCGGCTCTCTGTGAGCATTACGTCTTTTTCCGTCTTCGTCATTGCCTTTGATTATTGATTTATGCGTATACTATCACAAAAGAAACAGAGTGTCAAGCATTTTTCACAAAATCCGGTGAATAATTTGTGTATTGCCGCAAAACGGAAAACCGAAAATCAAACGTGAAACCCCGTTATTTTTCAAGACCGAGAATTTCAATGGATTGCTCTCTCATCTTGTATTTGAGAATTTTGCCTGCGGCGTTCATGGGAAGCTCATCCACAAAGAGGAAGTATTTCGGAACCTTGTGACGGGCAATATGCGCCAGACCGTATTCCTTCATCTCATTTTCGTCTGCGGTCATGCCGTCGTTGAGGACTATCCATGCACAGGCCTCTTCGCCCAGGGCTTTATCGGGAACACCCACCACCTGAACGTCTCTGATTTTTTCGTGGCCGAGATAGAATTCTTCAAGCTCTCTGGGATAGATGTTTTCACCGCCGCGGATAATCATATCCTTGAGGCGTCCCGTAACCTTGAAATATCCGTCGGGAGTGCGGCAGCAGATATCGCCGGAATGAAGCCAGCCGTCTGCATCAATGGTTTCTGCGGTTTCAACGGGCATTTTGTAATAGCCCTTCATGATGTTGAAGCCCCTTGCCACAAATTCACCGCTTTCACCGTCGGGAAGCTCCTCGCCGGTTTCGGGGTCAATGATTTTACACTCAACGCCCGGGAATGCGGAGCCCACAGTTTCAACTCTGTGGTCCTCATCCTCGTTAACCTCTCCCATGGTGCATCCGGGGGCGGCTTCGGTCATGCCGTAAACGGAGAGAATTTCCTTCATATTCATTTCCCTTGCCGCCTGACGCATAAGCTCGGGAGGACAGTTTGCACCTGCCATGATGCCCGTTCTGATGTGTGAGAAATCCGTCTTGGCGAAGTCCTCGTGATTGAACATGGCAATGAACATGGTGGGAACACCGTTGAATACGGTAATCTTTTCGTCGTTGATGCAGGCAAGTGAGGATTTGGGGGAATAATAGGGCATGGGACACAGAGTGCCGCCGTGAGTCATGGTTGAGGTCATGGAAAGGGTCATGCCGAAGCAATGGAACATGGGCACCTGAATCATCATGCGGTCTGCGGTGGATAAATCCATGCGGTCGCCGATTATTTTACCGTCGTTTACCACGTTCCTGTGGGTAAGCATAACTCCCTTGGGGAAGCCGGTGGTACCCGAGGTGTACTGCATATTGCATACGTCATCGGGCTTTACCATGGATGCTCTGCGCAGTACCTCCTCGTGAGGCACAAGGGAGGACCTTTCAAGAGCTTCTTCCCAGGTGAGACATCCGTTCATACGGAAGCCCACGGTAATTACGTTGCGAAGGAAGGGTAAGCTCTTGGAGTAAAGGGGCTTGCCGGGAGTAAGAGTGTCCAGCTCGGGACAAAGCTCCTCGATGATTTCCTTGTAATTCGTATCCTTGTAGTTGTCAATCATAACGAGAGTATGAGTGTCGGACTGACGGAGCAGGTACTCTATCTCGTGGATTCTGTAAGCGGTGTTGACCGTTACGAGAACGGCGCCGATTTTTGCGGCTGCCCAGAAGGTCAGGAACCAGGCGGGGATGTTGGTAGCCCAGATTGCAACGTGATAACCCGGCTTGACGCCCAGGGAAATCAACGATGCGGCAAGAGTGTCAACATCTCTGCGGAACTGACTGTAGGTTCTCGTATAGTCAAGAGTAGTGTATCTGAATGCGGTCTGGTCGGGGAAGCAATCACACATTTTGTCCAGCACCTGAGAAAAAGTCATGTCAATCATGTCGTACTTTTTCCAGGGGAAGGTGCCCGTGTGAGCTCTGTTGTGCTGAAGTGCGGACTTGGTCTTTTCGGGGCCTTCGATTTCCGCAATGTAATTTGTGAAATGGGTGAGGACTATATCGTAATCGGTAATTTCATCGTTCCAGTCTGCACATACAAATCCGTCATAGTTAAGGGAACGCAGGGCATTGATGAAGTTCTTTACGGGAAGGGTACCCTCACCGATAAGGCAGTTCACGTCACCGTTTTTGTCGCCGATTCTGACGTAGTGAATATGAGCACCTAAGGTTTCTATGGTCTTTTCCGCAGTTTCACCTGCGGCAAAGCAGGTTTCTCTGATATTCCATGCCGCACCGATTGAAACGGAGCCGAATACGTTTATCAGCTCAAGCACCTTTTTGGTACAGGCAAGCACACCCTTTGTTTCAAAAAGGATGTAAACGTCTTCCTTTTCCGCTTTTTCTATTGCACGGGAAAGCTTATCCTTCAGCAGAGCGTAATCCGGCTCTTTTTCAAGGGTAAGAATCAGCGTGCCCGAGCCGGAATCACAGGCCCAGTCAACGTATTGTGCAATCATGTTGGGGTCGGCTTCTTCGCTTTCGACCGGGAAGGGATAAACCAGGGCGGAAACCGTCAGATTTCTGTTGCGCAGTTTCCTTTTTGCATCGGCGAAGTTGTTTCTCAGCACGCTGTCGTGGTGCTGTTTTCTCTCTGCCTTGGCATCAAATATTTCAAAGCCGGCGTAGCCGTAATCGTAAGCCAGACGGCAGGTATCTATAAAGGAATTCAACTCCACGTTTTTGGTGGAAAAAGCAAGTTTCATTCCGGGATTCTCCTTTCGGGAAATGACTGAAGCAATCAGATTTCTTCGTAAACAATTTTGTTGAAAGCATTGATATATGCTCTGATGCAGGCATCAACAATATCGGCGGAAATGCCGGTGCCGGAATAGATTTTACCGTTTGAGAGGAGCTTGATGAGGGCGGAGCCGAGAGATTCCTTACCCTCGGTAACCGTGTTTATCTGGAAATCGTCAAGCTCGTAGTGACAGCCCAGACCCTGCTCAATTGCGCTGAAAGCCGCGTCAATGGGGCCTTCGCCTATGCCCGTTCCGGCAATGGTTCTGCCGTCGGTTTTTTTGAGGATCACGTGTGCCATTGCGGTGGTAAGGTTACTGCTGGTAACCGTGTAGTTGTCAAGGTGATAGGTGGAGGGTGCCTGCATTGCATAGGAAGCGATGAGGGCTTCAAATTCCTTTGTACCTATGCTGCCCTTACGCTCGCATACTCTCACGATACCTCCGAGAACACTGCTTGCGTCTGCTTCCGTAAGGGTGTAGCCCAGTTTTTCCGCCGCATCGGAAACGTCCTTGATTGTGGCCTCGCCGTCGAGGAAGACGTCACCCGATACGGATTTTGCATCGGTTTCCTTTTCTGTTTCGGCAATGAGATTTGAAAGTGTGTCAACGTCGGAATGAATTCTGGTAAGGTCAATACCCGTGCAGATGCCGTATGCCTCACCCTTTGCGGCAATGACCTTGGCAAATCTGTGGGTTTTAAGATGCTGTGAACCCTCCGTGACGGATTTTACGCCGTCTGCACCGTGTATGACGCTTTCAAAAGCGGTGGAGGTTTCCATATAGAACATTCCCGATACCTTTACATAAAGGGGAACGCTTATCTGTGATTTTACTCTGCTGACGAATTCCGCAAATTCAGCGGGGAAAAGAGTGCCTGCGTCATCGTCAATGGTTATGGCTGTGGCACCTGAGTCCACGGCGATTTTTATTGCCTGCATAAGCACGTTTTCTTCTGCTCTTGAAGCATCGCAGGCAATGAATTCAACGTTTTCGCAAAACTGCTTTGCCGCTTTGACAAGCGTTTCGATGAGTTCCATCATTTTGGGAGCTTTGAAATGGTAAATATATTCCATCTGAACGGTGCTCAGGGGAAGGACCACCTGAAGGATGGGCTTTTGTGCCGTGCAGATACATTCCCAGGCCTGCTCCACCTCCTTGGGAGTTGAACCCACGGGGATTGCCACGGCTGAATTTTTGACCGCCTTTGAAATGGTGTTGCAGATAATTCTGTCTTCTTTGAAGTTGGTAACGGGATTAAGCTCTATTGTGTCAACGCCCATGTTGTCAACGGCGGTGGCAACGGCAACCTTTTCTCTGAAGAGAAGGGGATTCTTTCTTGTCTCGGCAAGATGTTTGAGAGTGTAGTCGGATACATAAATCTTTTTCATGATGAACCTCCGGAAAATGAGAATTAAAATAAGAAATCCCGCAGAGGATTTCTCTGCGGGATGATTACTGACATACAATAACCACGGTACCACCCGTATTGCCCATAAGGACCACTCAGGGAGCTCAGACAAGCTCCTGACCTGTAACGGGATCACCCGTAACCTCCTATGTATTCAGAGGTTCTGCTCCGATACGAGACAGCGGTAGAGGATTCCTGCCGTTTTACACCTGCCAACGGCTCTCTGAAAGGCTTGCCCAGACCGCTTAATATCATCAAGGCATTTACAATATGTAAACAATATAAACTAACAAACTCCCTTTGTCAACACTTTTTTGTTTTCACCGGTAAATATTATACTTGTAAAATACGGGGAAATAGTGTATAATTCATCCAATACGCTAAGGAGATGAACTAATGGACCCTATCAAAGTAGATTTTTCATCAAAACAGAAGGTTAAAGAAAAGGAAATCGTAATCCCCCCCGAAAAGTCGGTACTCAAGATTATCCTCAGTCTTATTCTTACCGTTATCACCGCAGGCGTGGCATATTACGTTATGCTTCCCGCTCTTAACGTTAAGGACTTCAATCTCTATATTTACCTTGCGATCGTTGCCGCATCATACGTTGTGTTCAACGGACTTTTTGCAGGTGTAATGACAAAGCCCGAGTACACTCCCTATGTAAAGAAAAGAGCAATCGTTCCCGGCATCATCATCGGCATTATCGCCGTTGTTGTGATAATCGGCTGGGTTATCGGCTGCGAATTTTTCAGGGCAAAGAGCTACGGCAAGCTTATTGACGTAAGCTCCGCAAGCAAGTTTTCCGAAGGTGTTGAGCAGACGGATAAGAATTCCTTCCGTGAGATTCCCAGACTTGATACGGATTCCGCTTCACAGATAGCCGCAAGAGCTCTCGGCGCTCTCGGTACTGAGGATCTCGTTTCACAGTTCACGGTTTCTTCAATCAATACCCAGATAAACTATCAGGGCAAGCCCGTAAGAGTTATTCCCCTTCAGTACGCTAACATCATTAAGTGGTTATTCAATACAAGCACAGGCCTTCCCGGCTACATTCTCGTTGACATGGCTGACGAAAGTGCTGAATTTGTTGAGGTTGAGGGCAATATCAAATATTCACCCGCAGAGCATTTCAACAAGCTTCTTAAGCGCCAGATTCGTTTCTCACATCCCACTGCGCTTCTCGGCGAAGCAACCATCGAGGTTGACGACGAAGGCGTTTCCTACTGGGTATGTCCCGTTCTTGACAACAAAATCGGCTTCTTCGGCGGTACCGACGTTATCGGTGCAATCATGGTAAGGACCGATGTCAAGGAATACGAAGATACTTATTATACCATTGAACAGTTTAAGGAAGATTCCGCTCTTGAATGGATTGACAGAGTATATGAATCCGACCTGGTTGTAAATCAGTATAATTACTACGGTAAATATCAGAGGGGCTTCTGGAACTCAATTCTCGGTCAGAAGGGCGTTAAGTCAACAACCTCAGGTTACAGTTACATTGCCAAGGATGATGACGTATGGATGTACACGGGTGTTACCTCCGTAACCTCCGACCAGTCAATCATCGGCTTCCTGCTTGTAAATCAGAGAACCAAGGAAGCTCTCTTCTACAGCGTAGAAGGCGGTACTGAAGAATCGGCTCAGCTTGCGGCACAGGGTCGTGTTAAGGACCTCGGCTACACAGCCACCTTCCCCCTTCTTATCAATATCAACGGCGAGCCCACCTACTTCCTTTCACTCAAGGACGACAGTAATATCGTTCAGCAGTATGCCCTTATTAACGTAAAGCAGTATAATAACAACAAGATGGGTGCAAACGGCACCGACCTTGAGGCGGCTCTTACAAAGTATATGGCAGCTCTCGGTAAGAGCGATGTTCAGCCCGAGCCCGATACACCCGATGAGCCCGTCACACCCGACACTCCCGACGCTCCCGCACAGGACGGCACGGTTACGGGTACTGTTTCGGATATCAGAACTGCCGTTAAGAGCGGTGAAAGCTACTATTACATCAAGCTGGATGCAGGTGATGCTTATTATGCAATCTCCGCATCAAAGGACGAAAACGTGGTAATCCTCAACAAGGGTGACAGCGTAACCGTTTCCTTCAGCGGTGAAGGCGCAATCATCGAAGCGGATTCAATCAAAATCAACTGACACAAAGAGCCACTTTAATTAGTGGCTCTCATTTTGAAATTATGGAATTTTACGAAAATAAGCAGGAACCCGAAAAAGCCGTCCTCGTGGCGGTGGATACAGGTGAATATGACTGCGATTCATCCCTGGCGGAGCTTGAGGAGCTTACCATGACGGCAGGAGCCGAGGTGGTGGGCTTCATCACGCAAAAAAGGGATAAGCCCGACAATGCCCTCTTTCTGGGAAGCGGCCGTCTTGAAGAGCTTGCCGAATACTGCGAAAACAACGAAATTGATGTTGTTATCGTTGACAGCGAGCTGACTCCCGTTCAGCAGAGGAACGTTGAAAACGCAGTAAAGGTAAGGGTAATTGACCGTACTACTCTCATTCTTGATATTTTTGCTCAAAGGGCGGTCAGCAACGAAGGTAAACTTCAGGTTGAGCTTGCTCAGCTTAAATATAATCTTCCCCGTCTTACCGGCCAGGGAACGAAGCTTTCCCGTCTGGGAGGCGGTATCGGTACCAGAGGCCCCGGCGAAACCAAGCTGGAAAGTGACAAGCGACATATCCGCAGACGAATCAAAACTCTTGAGGATGAGCTTGAGGAGCTTGAAAAACGCCGTAATCTTGCAAGGGCAAGGCGTGAAAAGGACAGAGTGGAAACCGTTGTAATCGTAGGATATACCAATGCAGGCAAATCCACGCTGATGAATACTCTCACTCAGGCGGGAGTGTTGGCACAGGATAAGCTTTTTGCCACTCTTGACCCCACCTCCAGAGCCCTGACTCTCCCCGACGGCAGAAAGGTAATGCTGATAGATACGGTAGGATTCATCCGCCGTCTGCCTCATAATCTGGTGGAAGCGTTCAAATCCACCCTTGAGGAAGCCGTCTGCGCCAAGGTAATACTGAATGTGTGCGACTGCTCCGACCCGGAGTGCGCAGAGCATCTTGAGGTAACCAATTCCTTACTTGACGAGTTGGGATGCAAGGATAAGCCCATTATCTCCGTCCTCAATAAATGCGATTTGCCCATCAGCGAAAACATACCCCGTAATCTGCCTTTATCCGTTGAAATATCGGCGGTTGACGGCAGGGGACTCGATAAACTGCTTCAGACAATATCCGAGGTTTTGCCTCCCTCAAGGGCAAGGGTGAAAATGCTCATTCCCTATTCCGACGGTGCCGCTGCGGCGGCTTTGCGCAGGGACGGAGTGATTGCCGAAGAGGCCTACCGTGAGGATGGTCTGTGGTTTGATATTACCGCAGACGTGGAGCTTATCGACAGGTATAAAAATTACTGCATATAAAAGTTTACATTTGACGTCTTGACAAAAAAGGCAGTCATCTATATAATTAAGTAACAAAATTTAATCAGGAGGAAGCAAATATGGAAGCATTCAGCGGCTTAGGACAGCTTTTTGAGTACATCGCAACATGGTTCTTTACTGATTTCAATATCAGAACCATAGACAGCACCACCATTCCGGCACTGCTTGATCTTGTATATCCTATCTGGAATCCCATCTGGGCTCTCGTCAATCAGTATTTAGGTAAGTGGTTCGGCTTCTGATCGGAATTACGCCTCTGTGGATTTCCACGGAGGTTTTTCCTTTTTATTTGACAGTTTTCGCACTTTGTAATATTATCTGTATATAAATTGTTTAAGGAAGATTTGATATGTTCAGCGATTTTATCCGTTATATTGAAGATAAAAAGGTGCTGATTCTCGGCTTCGGCAGAGAAGGCAGGTCCACCTACGATATTATCAGGCGCAGTCTTCCCGATAAGGAACTGGGTATCAGCGACAGAAAGGAAATACGCCTCAAGGATGACAAGGTGGTTATCCATTCGGGAAAATCCTACCTTGACTGCGTAGGTGATTACGATGTGGTCATCAAGACCCCCGGTGTTTCTCTTAAAAACGTGTTACTGCCCGGGGACGTGGTTATAACCTGCCAGACGGATTTATTCATGCATTTTTCCGATTGCAAGTGTATCGGCATTACCGGCACGAAGGGCAAGACCACCGTGGCGACCCTCCTTTACGGTATGCTCACCGAGGCGGGAATCAAAGCGGGACTTATCGGCAGTATCGGTGTACCCGTTCTTGATACCCTTGAGGACGGCGAGCCGGAAATAGCCATTGTGGAAATGTCCTCAAGTCAGCTTGAATTTACCACCGCATCCCCTGAAATCGCCGTGCTGACAAATATCTATCCCGAACACATTGAGCATCATAACGGTTTTACGGGATATGTAAGGTCAAAGCTGAATGTTGCAAGGCATCAGAGCTTTGATAATTATTTTATATGCAGTGCAGAGGGCAGCTTTGACGGATACTGCGATTTTGCGGATATCAGATCCACTATCATAAAGGTTACCTCCGACCCCTCGGGATACGAAAATATCATGGAGGCGGCGGATGCCAATTTCAATATCATCGGCGACCACTATGTCAGAAACGTATTGCTTGCCGCCACAGCCGCAAGGCGGGCGGGAGTAAGCGACAAAGATATATGCAGGGCGGTAATGAAATTTGAAGGCATTGAGCATCGCCTTGAATACGTAGGCAAGTATGAAGGCATTTCCTTCTTCAACGATGCTCTTGCCACCATTCCCCAGGCCACCATGGCGGCGGTTGAGGGAATAGGTAATGTGGACACTCTCATATTCGGCGGTATGCCGGTAGGCATTGATTACGATGAATTTGAGAATTATCTTTACAGCTGTTCCGTTCCCAATATTATCGGACTTCCCGATACCGGCAGAGAGCTTGTTACAAACCTTGCCAACAGAGGATGCCGTAAAAATCTCATACTTGTGGATGATATGGAATCTGCAGTTGAAAAGGCGTTCAGCGTTACAAGTAAGGGAAAAAGCTGTCTTATGAGTCCTGCGGCATCATCTTACAATGTTTACAAGGACTATGAGCACAAGGGCAATCA
>JAKSQQ010000052.1 GCA_024404015.1 Clostridia bacterium | reverse complement strand
TGGCGGAGAGAGTGGGATTCGAACCCACGGTACCCGTAAGAGTACGACGGTTTTCAAGACCGTTCCGTTATGACCACTTCGGTATCTCTCCGTAAATGCTTGACTATAATATCATAAGGATATCACTATGTCAAGAATTTTTTGAAATTTAATCGGTGTACTTAAAGCTTTGCTCACTCTTGAGAATGTCTCTGTAAAGCCGACATTCCGCCTTGCATTTTTCAAGGTCAAGGTCAAGATAATTGCCGCATTCAATTCTTGATGCACCGAATACGGGACCCTCGTAAGCGATGATATCGTCAAGGATTTTTCTTGTTACCTTAAGCACCTGCTCATTGTCCGCGTTTCTTACCACAAGATAAAATCCGGTACGGCAGCCCATGGGACCGAAATAGATGACATCGTCCTTGATTTCGGAATTTCTGACAAAGGTGGCAAACATATGCTCAACCGTATGGGCTGTTGCGGTATCCATATATGCACCGTTATTGGGCTTCCTTGTCCTCAGGTCGTAGGTGGTAATGTCACCGTCAACTCTTGAAACATAGATGCCCGGCTCGAGCTTATTATGGTCAACCGAAAAGCTTGTAATTCTGTCCATATTCAATCCTCACTTAATATTTTTGCCGTCTGAAAAAGCATTGCCTGCTATTTCACCCAGAACGGTATATTTATGATGAACGGGCTCAAAGGTAATAGGGCTGAATTTTGATAAATCCGGTAATCCGTCCTCACCGAGAATGTTTTCGTCTGCGCTGACATTGACGATTTTGCCAAAATACTTATGACCGATGACCTCGGTGAGCTCACATTCAAGGGTAATGGGAAGCTCGTTAATAACGGGAGCGTTCACATACTCACCTTTTGTGACTGTAAACCCCGCCCTTAAAAGCTTATCGGGGACGTCATTTCCCGATACTATGCCTACGTAATCACATTCCGTTTCGTGTGCTTTATCGGCTATGCCTACGGTGAAGCATTTGTTCACCTTGAGATTATCGGTGGTCTTATGGTCACCCAAATCCACAACCAGCTCATTCTGACCGCAGATACCTCCCCACGCCGCATTCATGGCATTGGGATTGCCCTCTTTATCGTAGGTACCTATTATCATTACCGGCTGAGGATACAGCCACGTTTTTACTCCGAAATTCTTACGCACGGTATCACCTCTGCCTATATAATACACGCTTTTGCTCTCTTCTTCAAGATATATTATTGATTTTTGCTCTGTATGTTGATATACTTGAAGTATACATAAAATCGGAGGTTACCATGACTCTGACAAAAGCAATTCTTTGCTGTTTGTTCACTTCTTTTGCCGTTCATTACGGCTGGAAAATGAGAGGCACCGTCATAGGCGGAGAAAAGGGCGCAATGGTGCCGGGTATGTTCTGCGGACTGTCCCTCGCTCTTTTTGCAGGGGGTGAAATCGGCTCTTATTTCTGCATACCCGCGGCGGCAGGGCTTATAGGAATGTCCTACGGCGGAATTGAGCCCTACGGAGATAACATTGCCTGGATAATGGATAAGCACCAGGTTGAGCCCAATCCGAAAAAGGGATACGGAGGGCTTGCTCTCAAGGGCGCTCTGTGGTTTTCAATCGCAGGGGGCTATATGGGTATGTCCTTTTCCGCAATGGGAGGAAAATACTCCGTAAAGGATATTCTCATTTTTATTGCTTTAGTCTTTATTCTGCAATCAATCGGCTACGGCGTATTCAATCAGCCCTACGATAAAGAAAAGGGAATACATCCGAAAATCTATCTTACTTACGAATCCCGTGATGAATGGGGCAGTAACATAGGTGTACTCACGGCAATTATCATCATGGCGGTTATAAACAGAGATTTTACCGCTTTACGCATGACTGTCTGCGGACTTTTCTTCGGCGCGGTGGGCTGGTTAATCGCAATGCGGCTCTATTATTATACCGAGAATCCCATGAAAAACGGGAAATATCTGCTGGGCGTACTCAGCAGGAAGAAGCTTTGCGGCGGCTGGGGCAACATGGAATACTGTCTGGGCTCCTTCGGCGGTCTGGGCATCGCTCTGGGCTTCGTTCTGTCGGGAAGCGACATTTCGGATATTCAGAAAAAGATTGAAGCTGACGGTATTTTCTCTCCATGGGCAGATCAGGATTTTGCCGTTATCTGCGCATTCATTCTTTTCTTTGCCGTTCTGCTTTTCATCAACGTCTTTGAATACGAGCTGGATAAAAAAGGCAAAAAATACAATTCTTTCATAATGGACTGCATTGAAAGACCGTTTTTCAATACGATTCCTTTCATTTTCATTCTTATGTGTTCACTGCCTGCGGCAAAGCTGATGACCGCATTCATGGCTCTTTACGTATTATTTCTCAAAAATATGTCAGACAGATTTAAGCCGGGAAAGGCAAGAAATATTTTCATTATCGTATCCGTTCCCGTTCTCGTTGCTTCCTTTGTGCTGACTCTCGTTACGTCGGGTCCCTCTCCCCTGCTCATATTCATTTCCGGCGGTATTCCATACGTTATCCTTGAGATAGTCTGGAAGGGAACCACTCCGAAATACGGCGGATGGAAATCCATGACCTCTCTTAATGAATTTACTTACAAGATATCACTTCTGGCTCTTCAATCAACAATTATTGCGATTGTAGGCGGACTTATAATAAGCAGGTGAAAATATGAACAGAACAATCAAAACGATTATCGTTGCCATATTGGCAGTCCTTGTGCTGGCGGTAGTGAAAAACTCCGCCGGAAACCCCAACCGCTCCGTTGCGGGAATACGGGACCCCATTCAAAAGAAAGCATCGGGTGAAGTAAAAACCACGGCGGCAGGGTATGACGTTACCATAAGCTTCAAATTTTCTTATGATATTGAAGCCCTTGTGGTACACACAAAAAATTATTACGGTTCAAGCTTTACCAACGACCTTTCCCCCAAGGACCTTGCTCTTGCATGGGGAGAACCCGCAGGAAAAAACGGGGACGTAAACTTTCACTGGAGTCAGTCCGGCAGATGGTATCACTGGTCTCTTAACGCCGATGACGCCTCAAAAATAAGCATTGACTCCATCAACTGTCATTCCGCAAATAATCATATCATTCCCGCTGACGACATGGTTAAAAAACAATTGAAGAAAATCAAAGCGGGCGACCATATCAGAATAACCGGCTATCTCGTTGACATCAGAGGAGAAAAAGATAACGGTGATTGGTACACCTGGAACTCCAGCGAATCAAGGAACGACACGGGTGACGGTGCCTGCGAAGTAATTTACGCTTCAAAAATAGAAATTCTGAATTAGTAAATACAGGGTGTAAAATACTCACCTTATCAATAATATCCTCCGTTTATTCTTGATTTTTTAACATTTTTGATATATTCTATATATACTATTACCCGGAGGCAACAACAATGAAAAAAACATTATCAATATTACTCGCAATCTTAACGGTTATTACCCTTGCTCTTCCCGCATTTGCAGATAACGCAAAAAGCGGTACCTGCGGCGAAAACGTAACCTGGAGCTTTGATTCCGCAACCGGTAAGCTTACGGTTTCCGGCACGGGCAACATTTATTCATACGGCAAGAGCTCGTCTCCCTTTTATGCTTTCAGAAATCAGATTAAGGAAGCGATAATCGGCGAAGGCATCACCGGTATCGGTCAGTATGCTTTCAGCGGATACACCTCGGGAAGCAACGAAAAGAGTACGCTCGAAAAGGTAAAATTCCCTTCAACACTCAAGCTGATTGATATGTATGCGTTTTCATACACTTCCCTTAAAGAAGTTTCCTTACCCGAAGGACTTGAGGCAATCAACACGGGCGCATTTGCAATGAATTCCTCACTTACCTCCGTTACCCTTCCCAAGAGTATCAAACACATTCACTCCTTTGCATTCAACGGCTGTACGGTTCTTTCAACCGTAAACTACGCCGGCTCTGAAGCCGACAAGGCAGGCCTTACCATCAGCGAAAAGAACGATGCTCTTATGACTGCTAACTGGAATTACAATTACGGTGAGAGCTTCTTCAGCAAACTGGGCAGAAAAATAAAGGAATTCTTCGCCAAAATCAAAGATTTGCTTTCCACAATCTTCACGAGCTTTGCGGCAGCTTAAAAACAAGCGCTTTCTTTCCTCTCGGTAATCTGGTCGGGTCAAAGAAAGCGTTTTATTTTACACACGGAGAGAAAACATGGATAAGTTCGTTTATTATCGCGGCAAAACAGGTACCTGCTGGTACAATTTCACGGAGTCTCTGGCTTATTTAATCACATACAGACCCACTCCCGAAGGAATCACTTATACAAAAAGAATTCCCTACGGAAACGAAAGACAGCAGTTTATCAATACCTATTGCAGAAACGACCTTAAAGACGTTAAAAAGCCCCTCTTTATTTATATTCACGGCGGCGGCTGGATTTCCGGCATCACGGATATGCGAAACACCTATATACAGAATTACGCAAAGCTGGGATTCTACACCGCTTCAATAGCATACACCTACGCCCCCGAAAAGATTTTTCCCGCTCCCCTGCAGGAAATCTGCAATGCGGTAGATTATCTCTTTGACCACGCTGAGGAGGAAAAATACGACACCTCCGAAATTCTTATTTCCGGAGAAAGCGCAGGCGGATATTACATCTTTTTCCTTGCGGCTCTCGCAGGCGACAAATCCCTTGCGGGAAAGCTGGGTCTTACCTTCCGTCACAACGAAGAATTCAGCATAAAGGCAATGATTTCCCACTGCGGATGCGTAAATCTGAAAAAACTGCTTGATCCGAATTGTCCCCAATCAAGATTTCCCGATATGAAGATGATGGTAACGTCCTTGCTCGGCATGAAATACGACAAAGCAAGAGCGTTCCTTGAAACCGATGAGGGATATATGACCTATCCCCACGTTACGGATAAATTCCCGCCCACCTTCTTTACCACCGCCGCGGGAGACTGGCTCAGATACGAGGGCTATGACCTTATGAAGGAATACAAGGCCCTGGGCATACCCTACGATACATACGAAGGAACGGGTATATTGCGCAATCATGCATGGACAATAGTCACGATAGTAAAAAAGGGTAGAGAATGTCTGGACAAAACTCTTGATTTTGTCCTTCCCTACATTGAAAAATACGAATTTGACAGACAGGAGAAATAAAAATGGGTAAATGGTATGCAGGTGTAGTTCATTCACACACCACCCGTTCAGACGGTATATTTTCACCGGATGAGCTTGTAAAAAAGGCAGAGGAAAAAGGACTTGATTTTCTCATTATTACCGACCACAATCAATTCTGCGACCCGGTGCCCTCAAGTGACAAAATACTTGTAATCCCCGGCACGGAGCTGACAAAAAACGGCGGACACACCAATATATGGGGACTTACTCATCCCATAGATAATTTTGACTGTGATACATACGAAGAATGGAACGCAAAAATAAAATCCGCAAAGGAAGCCGGCGCAACGGTCTGTATCAATCATCCCTTTTGCAGTCAATGCGGCTGGAGATGGGAAGCTCTTGAGCCCGAAAAGGCAGACTGTGTTGAAATATGGAATTCTCCCCAGCATACAGACAATATGACATGCACCGCCTGGTGGCAGGATGAACTGAGAAAGGGTAAAAAAATACCCGTCGTAGGCGGCAGTGATTTTCACAGAGACTATTACGTAACGGATTTCCTTGCGAATCCCACAAGCTACGTTTATGCCGAGGAATGCACTCAGGAGGCAATTCTTTCCGCTATCAGAGCAGGTCACGTTACAATCAGCCCCAACGTGGGAAAAACCATGATTGAAATTACAAGCGGTGGCAAAATGATGGGTGATACCGTCAAGCTTTCGGAAAATACAACAGTTCTGATAAAGACCGACAACCTGAAAAAAGGACACACCCTCAAGGTAATTGACAATGACGGAGTAAAATTTGAATTCAAGGCAAGAAAGACGGGACCCTATTCCGTTACTCTTCCCATTGATAAGCCCGGGTTTATCTGCGCACAAATCGAATACGACATGAACCCCGTAATTGCGCCGATTTATATAAAAATAGACAGAAAAATCTCACATAATGAGAATCTGACGAAGCTTCCGCCATTCATCTATGCCCAGACCAGTGCAATCTATTTTGAAGTATGAACATACGGTAATAAGCTGATAGGAGCAAAGTCATGTTATTCATAAAGCGATTTTTCTTTCTCTTGCAGGCGTTTCTGTTTACGGTTTCGTCTTTTTCGGTTTACAGTTCAAATTTCAAATCACTTGTTGACAGAGGAGCAATGAATTTGACATCAGTTTTAGATTTCGGATTTGACCCCATTACCTCGGAGGAGCTGAAGGTTTCCGAGGCGGAAAAGCAAAAATGCCGCAGCTGGTATGAGGATAACATCCTCAATCCCCACAGCACTCTCCCCTTTGATTTCACGGTAGGCGGCAAAAAATACAGCAATAATTCAGAGGACTGGGATATTTCCGTCGGTAAAGAAAGCGAAGTCGGTGAATTCCATAAGGGCGGAAAAACCGTATTCATCACTCTCAATCATAAAAAGAGTTCTCTTTGCGTAACGGCAGAAGCAACCGTTTACGAAGAAAACGCCACCTGCGAGTGGACTGTTTTTATCAAAAATAACGGTGATAAGGATTCTCCCGTAATAAAGGATTTTTACGGAGCAAGCTGCTGCATTGAAACGGGCATTTCAGGACTTTACGTCAGCAAAGGAAGCAAACCCGAGGCCGATGATTTTGAACTGCTGAAAAGTACCGTAAGCCCCACACCGATGATTTTTAACGGTGCAGGAGGCAGAGGCGGTTCATTCCTCCCCTACTTTAACGTCAGCGGAAAGGAATGGGGTGTCGTAGTAGCCGTGGGCTGGACAGGACAGTGGTACGCTTCCCTCAATCAGACCTTAAGCGGTGTTAAAATCAAGACAAAGCAGGAATTTTTCAACACGTATCTTGAAGCCGGCGAAGAGATTCGTTCTCCTCTGACCTCAGTTACGTTCTATAACGGTGATAATGCACTCAAGGGCTTCAACAGCTTCAGAAACTGGGAAAAGGATTGCGTTTATCCCGACAGCATCAGACCTATCAACGGCTACGTAATCGCCAATGAATTTTCAACCAAGAACACCCGGGAACTCATAGGTGAAGTGGAAGCCGTCAACCCGAGCGTCCTTGAATCAACGGATTATTTCTGGATGGATGCGGGCTGGTACAAATATAACGAAGGATGGTATGACGGTGTCGGAAACTGGATACCCGACCCCGACAGATTCCCCGAGGGTCTCAAGCCCCTTTCCGATGCCATGGCAGAAAAAGGCAAAAAGTATCTGCTCTGGTATGAGCCGGAAAGAGTACGTGAAAATACGTTCCTCTATAACGAAGGAAAGAGTCACGAGGGCTGGATAATCGAAGACGGTGACAATCTGCTGTGGAATATGGGTAACAGCGATGCCTGCGATTTCATATCATCGTATATTGCAAAATCCATGACAGACAACGGTGTTTCCATGTATCGCCAGGATTTCAACTTTGACGTTCTCTCCTATTGGGAAAAGGCAGACAAGGAGTTCATGAACGGCAGAACGGGTATCACCGAGAATCATTACGTTACAAATCTCTACAGGTATCTTGATACGCTCATTGAAACCGTAGACGGTCTGATAATAGATAACTGTGCCAGCGGCGGCAAGAGACTTGATATTGAAATGACGAGAAGGAGTATTCCTCTCTGGAGAAGCGATTACAACTGCGGCAATGAAGACGGCTCCGTCAAGGAAGACGTTCTTGAGGCCACTCAGTCAATGACCTACGGTCTGTCCTTCTGGCTTCCCTACAGCGGAACGAACAGATATTTCCATTCCGAATACGCTTCACGTTCAGCCATTCTCGCCTGCCAGTCCGTTTATGAACCCTCTCCCGAGGAATACGACAGATACTCCGATATCAGCGGATATATGACAGAGAATTATTATCCTCTGAATTACGGCGGATTAGCTGAAGACAAATATCTTGCCATGCAGTTCGGTGACGAAGCCGAGGGCGCGGCGTTGATTTATAAGAGAGAAAAAGTAAAGGATGACAATTTCCGCCTTATTCTTAACGGACTTTCAAAGGAAAGCAATTATGAAATCCGGGATTTTGACAATCCCGAAAGCGTGTCCGTTATTTCAGGTGAAAAGCTGATGACGGAGGGTATCAATATTACCGTCAGCGAAACACCGAAATGTGCAATAATCCTTTATAACCAAGCAAAATAAAAAAGTGCCGTGGCTGATAATCAGTCACGGCATTTGATTTTAATAATAGCTGACGGATCCCCGGGAAAGACTTGTAATTTCGTATTCACCGTTAAATTCGGGAACGACGGAATACGCATCATTTATATCATAATAATCAAAGGGGTCAAAATCCTTCATTTCATCGGTAACGGGAAGTCCCGTATTTTCAATGCAGACATAATATATGCCGTCATTTTCGTCACTTTCGCCGTTGAATTTTTTCGCAAAGGAATCCGCTTCTTCCTTCGTATTAAAAACGAAAGTCAGGTCCCCGTCAAAATACCATTTTGTTTCGCCGTCTTTTTCGGTATAGAAGGGAGTTGAATACATCTTCATCTCAAGCTGATAGGGTGTGTCACCAAAATAAGCGAGCATGGGCTTAATGTCCATGGGCTTTACGTTCTCTTTCTTTTCAAAGATAACGTAATCGTATTCCTCATAATCTTCGGCTTTCCATTTAGTGTAACTGTGCATACCGTCATCGGCAAGATAATTTGCACTTGCGGTCCAGTCACCGTTATCGCAGAGATAGGTTATACTTTCCTGAAGAAGCCCCTCTTTTTTACCCTTTACGGTTGCCTCTATCGCCTCTGCGCCATAGGGGCTTTTATCATTCGTTCTGTAAAATCTGATGGAATAATCCTCTGCCTTGATAAACACGTCACGCTGTTCCTGATAGCCGTAAACATAGTGAACGCTGATGGATTTACCGCTTTTTGATTTTGTGTGATAAACGAATCCTTCCTCACCGTAGCCGATATATTCCTCATAGACGGTATCGCCGTTTTTATCCTTGTAATATGCAATGGCGGTGGAATTTTCATCATCCTCTTCGGTCACGCAGGTGAGACCCTCTTTATTCATTTCGTGGTAAAAATCCACCTTGCTTACGTCTTTAAGGATTTCGTCAACCGACATACAGTTTTCAAAGAGAGCAAGAATTTTTTCGTCTGCATTTATTACGATTTTATTTTTTTTGCCACAGGCGGAAAGCATTGCCGAAGTCGTGCAGATAATACAAATCACGGTCAGAATTGAGATTATTTTTTTCATCATATTCTCCTTATGGAATATATTTGCCGCAAGAATATTATTTATCAAAATCCCTGCTCTGTATTTTATATCTTTGCCCCGAAAATGTCAACAAGTACCGTTTTTCCCTCTGTCTGACTGAATATAAAAACAGGGCGGACACCGTCCTGCGATGCCCGTCCGTATCATACAATTTGAATCTCACTCACAACGGCAAATTACCATGCCGTAAATATCTGTTATCCCACGGATTCGCCTTCAACGGCTGTATTTACAACCGCAACGCCTTCATTTTCCTCATGGCGTTTTTTGCGCATCTCATCAAGCTCTTCATACATCTTCTGCTTTGTTTCACCCTCAACGTTATAAAAGAACTTGAGGATAATTGCCTTGAGAAGATTTGAAAGGGCGTATGTGAATACAAGTAAAGCGAGAAGCCAGAGACAAGTATTGAGATATCCGGATTCCGTAGTCAGTCCCGCTTCGATTCTGAGCTTGATAATATCAATAAGCTCAAGTGAATCGGCGCTTTCAAAGACACCCTCGGCAATCTTTTTCTGAATAACGGAATCAAGTCCTGCCTTATCTGAGGTGGGATAAGCAATCCATACAAGGACGAAGGGAATGAGCATATCCTTGATATAGGTGAAGCCGGAATTTATCCAGCCGGGGATAATACCCTGAACGGCCTCAAGTCTTTCGCCTGTCTGCCATTCAAGATAGTCGTAATACTCCACGTTGAAGTGTGAGGTGGAAAGCTCCTGGAAGCCCACGCCGACACCGAAGAAGAAGTAGAAAACGTAGAAGAATGCCGCAATCCAGCCCTTCCAGAAATAAAGACCCATGGCCTTCTCCGCATAGCAGATTCCGAAAAGAAGAATAGAAGCGAAAAGAGAATACACACCGCAGAAGCGGAGTATTTTAGTGGGCTCGTGCTTCTTTGCGATAAATCCGCAGGCAATATTGCCCACAACAGTACCTGCCGCCGTGGGAACGGTAAGCAGAATAACGTTTGAGGAGCCCACGGTAATACCGGCAAGCAGAGTTGAGAATTTACCGAGATTGGCAAAAACGTTAACCCATGTAAAGTACTGATAAGCTCTGTAATTCCTGTATTTGAAAAGAGCGAACAGTTCCTTTGAAAGCTTTACCTTTTCTTTCTTGGGAAGCTCTATTCTTTCCTTGCATAAGAGACCGCACATCAGATTGCCCGCCATGGTGAGTGAAGCGGCAATGAGAGTGAGGATAATATATCTGTCGGAATATCTTGCATCGCCCTTGGGAATGAAAAGCTTGAAAAGCTCGGGGCTGAGATAAGCAAGGCCGTAGCCCAGGTAATAGGAAATCTGCCAGAGGGTGGCAATTCCTTTTTTCTCTTTGTGGTTGGGCGTAATGACCTGGATAAGATTCTGACCGAGATTGTTAAACGCATTGAATACTGTCTGCAAGGCGGCAATTCCGTAACGAAGCCACGTCATCTGTCTGACAGTCCAGCCCGTGGGAACCCAATAGAAGGAAACAGTCAAAACGAATATGGGAATGAGGCAGATGATATACCATTGACGGTAACGACCCCAGCGGCTCTTCCACTTCTGCACGATGACACCTGCAATAAGGGGCATCAACAGACCGAGGACCGTGGTGATTGTGGTCTGACGGGCGGATATGGATGCAATTTGCTCTGTAGATACACCGACAGGTCCGAAATAAAGCTCATAGAGGAAGGTGGCGGCAAGAGTACCCGTCAGGGTAGTACCGAACATTCCGCCGATACGCGCAAGGCATATACTGACGTACTCTATCGGCCTCAGATATTTCTGCTGCTCGGGATGATTCGAATCAAGAACAGGGCCCGGATATTTTTCTC
>JAKSQQ010000051.1 GCA_024404015.1 Clostridia bacterium | reverse complement strand
CGCAACGTGTACTGAAAAAGTATGCCAGAGCCGGTAGGTAGCCCGGCCGTCACGAATATTCGTGGTAAGTAACCTGCCCCTCCGGGTTGTCCCTTCTTTGCTCATTTCAATCACGAAGGAGGGATTGTATGGGTGAAGGACAATGCAAACTGACGGTGCTTTTTGAGGACCCTTTTTGGATAGGCGTTTTTGAAAGAATTGAAAACGGGATGCTATCCGTTGCCAAGGTGACCTTCGGTGCAGAGCCGAAGGATTATGAGGTTTATGAGTTTATCTTAAAGCACTATTATGATTTGCAGTTCAGCCCCGCTGTGGCAACTGTTGTAAAGGAAGCAAAGCAAAACCCGAAACGGATACAGCGAGATATTAAGAAATCACTTTTGCAGACCGGAATCGGGACAAAATCGCAGCAAGCGCTTAAATTACAGCAGGAGCAGAACAAGCAGGAACGCAAAGTCAGAAGCCGTGAACGGAAACTGGCAGAGGCAGAGCGACTGTTTGAGCTGAAAAAGCAAAAGAAAAAAGAGAAGCATCGGGGCAGATAATGCCCCCGCGCTTTCTCGAATAAATTTTATTTTTGAAAGTAATTAATATGGAAGATAAAAACACAATAATAACAAATCGCTTAAAGATATATGCGGCATCCAAGGAACAGATGGAAGCATTTATTGCGGCACAGTCGGTTGACGCTCTGAAAGCGGCTTACACGGAAATGCTGGAGGGCGCATTGACACATCCTGACGAGTGGGAATGGTACGCCATTTGGATGATTGAAATGAAAGACGGCACTCATATCGGAGAGCTGTGCTTTAAGGGTGTCAATGCAGACGGCTCATCTGAAATAGGTTACGGCATTGCAGAGGATTATCAGAACTGCGGATATGCAACGGAGGCGGTTACGGCTGTTGCTTCGTGGGCTTTACGGCAGAATACAGTCAACTGCATTACTGCCGAGGTGGACAGAGACAATATTCCGTCTGTAAGAGTCCTTGAAAAATCGGGATTTGATCCCACGGGAATAATCGGTGAAGAGGGCCCGATGTACAGAAAAGTCAGATGACAAAGCCGTGAATACATTATCGGATTAAAAGGACACGAAATGAGTAATATGGCAAATATTTTAACTTCAGTAAGAATTGTATGCGGCTTGCTGATTTTATATTTTCCGCCTTTTTCAAAGTGGTATTATATTCTGTATCTTTTGGGCGGATTAACCGATGCCGTTGACGGAACGGTGGCACGAAGACTGGGTACGGTAACTGATTCAGGAGCAAAATTTGATACTGCCGCAGATTTTATTTTTGCTGTGGCTGTTATTATTAAGCTTGTGAACGCGTTCCGTTTTCCGATATGGCTGTTAATATGGATTGCTCTGATATTTGCAATTAAGACCGTGAGTGTAATAACGGGGCTTGTACGGCACAAAAAGCTTGTTGCCGTTCATTCTCTTGTCAATAAAGTCTGCGGTGCTGCCGTTTATATTCTGCCTCTCGTTTCGGGCTTTGATTATCCCCGAGAGATAAAATTGATTTTGACTGCAGCCGTCTCTTTACTTGCAAGCGTGGCCTCAGTTGACGAATTTATAAAGGTGTTGAAGGGGAAAACGATTGAATAATCAGCCGCAGCTTTTTCAGCTCTGAATATTTTTGTTGAACACATTTGCAAAATCGGTATAATATGAATGTATGGGGGTAATTTGCTCCTGTAATATAACTATGCAGAGGGTTAATGATGGATAATAAGGAATGGTTTAAGCAGGCAAAATTCGGCATGATGATTCACTGGGGACTATATTCCCTTTTGGGCGGAGAATACAAGGGTGGGAAGGTCCGTGATTACGCCGAGTGGATTCAGTCATATTTTCAGATTCCCGTCAGAGAATACGAAGCACTTGCCGAGGCGTTCAATCCCATTTACTTTGATGCAGAGGAATATGCCAAAACCGCCCGTGACTGCGGAATGAAATATATTGTGCTTACGTCAAAGCATCACGACGGATTTGCCATGTATCGGTCTGAATGCGACAAATTCAACGTGTATGACGCAACTCCCTTTCACCGTGACGTGCTGGAGGAATTTGCCTTTGCCTGTAAAAAATACGACCTGAAGCTGGGCATTTATTATTCCCAGGATCTGGATTGGCATCATCCCCACGGCGGCGGTTATAATTCAAATCACATCTACAACAGCGGAACAACCTGGGATAACAGCTGGGATTTCAAGGGAGAAAAGGATTATACTGTCTGCTTTGAAGAAAAAATACTGCCTCAGATAAGGGAAATAATGACGGGCTACGGTGACCTGTGCCTCGCATGGTTTGACGTGCCGATGACGATTGAACCCTATCAGAGCGAACTGATTTACAATACCGTAAAGGAACTTCAGCCGGATTGCCTTGTCAATTCACGGTTGGGTAACGGCAAATACGATTACGTTTCTCTCGGTGACAACGAAATACCCTCAAAAATTGATTTACCCGAAAATAAAACCGTGGATTATCGGGATATCGGCGGCTTCAAGCCCTCACCCTATAATCTTTACGAAAGCGCCTGCACTCTGAATGATACCTGGGGATTTTCCTACTATGACCATAACTGGAAATCTGCAAAAACGCTTTCGCAAAACAAAGCTCATCTTAATTCTCTGGGAATCAATTATCTGCTGAATGTGGGGCCTGACCCAATGGGCAGAATTCCGGCTGACGCAAAGACATTGCTTGAAAGCATAAGATAAAAAATAAAAGCGACACGAAACCGTGTCGCTTTTTGCTGTTATCAGACGCCTGTGCTTGTTACAAGAACGCCGGGATAAAGTCTCTCAAGACCTTCTTCGGTGTGCTTGTAGCACTTCTTGTTGGTTGTGAGCTTGGGAATTTCAAAGTCAAGCTTCTTTGCTCCGTAGAGGAAAAGGAAGGGAGAGATAATGTAAGGGGAAATAAGGAACGGAACGAACTTGATTGTGCAGCAGTTCCATACACAAACAGCAAACCATGCACAGTTGAAGAAATAGTTCCAGTAATTGTGACGGTTGATTGTGTCTGAGAGATTGTCAAGCTCAAACTCATTTATCGTGGACTTGATATAAATCGTTCTCTCGTAGGTTTCGTCCTTGATCCAATATCTTTCCATATTGTAGTGGATACCTTCGCCCTGACCTCTGTCTTTCCATGAGCCCATTGAAAGACTGTCGCCGGCTGCAAGGTCATAGTGACCGATTCTAAGAGTACGGTCGCTGATGTTCTCAATATAAATCCACATGTGGGGAAGCTTGGGATTGGCTGTTGAGATAAGAAGGTAAATGTTAGCAACGGCGTCCATACCGGAGCCGGACTCAACGGTTTCTTCCTCTTCAGCGGTATCCTTTGCGAATGCAATTGCGGGGAAGCAAATCAGCATTGATATTACAAGAAGTACGGATATAAGTTTCTTAAATGTTCTCATAGGAAATCATCTCCTCGAAAAATTACAACTAATTCTATCACTAAGACAATGTTTAGTCAATACAATTTTTAATTATAATTTAAGTGAATGTGTACAGATTTCAGCTTTTGAAAAACTTTTCTATTGTCTGAAGGTAGGGAAGCATCGTTTTGTCAACAGAGCCGAAAATTTCGTGTCTTGAGCCGGGGAATCTTTCAAGACGGATATTTTTGACAAGCTTTACGAATTCTTCCTCTTTGTCATTATATACCGAGCCGTCGTCCTCCGCCTGGCAAAGCAGAACGGGAAGGGTGATTTTTTTACAGCGCTCCGGGTCAAGATTCTTTCTTGAAACAAGGATTGCTTCTTTGAGCCAGCCGTAGGAGGCATTGCAGGTCTGAAGGCATCTTTCGGCGGACTTATTGGCGTTGATGTAGTCAAATCTTGCCTTACTGGTATTGTTGCTTGAGGTATATTCTCTGTTGGGATTGAAATCCTTTGAGCCCACCGTTTCCTTGTGTCTCTGACCTATCAGACAGAAAAATCTTGCAAGGAAAAGGGCAAACCAGGGCTCAAGACCGTGGCACTTACAAAGCACCATAGGCGCGGTGAGTACGGCCTTTTCAAACACGTCGGGGTGCTCCTGGAGGTACTGAATTGAAACGGCACCACCCATGGAATGACCGTAAAGGAGCAGGGGAAGACCTGCACCGTCGGGCTTTACGACGTTGTTTATGAATAAGTCAAGGTCCTTGATATATTCGTCAAATTTGCATACGGAAACGGTTTCGGTCTTTTCCGCATAACGGAAGCTTTTGCCGTGACCGCGCTGATCATAGATAAAAACGTTGAAACCCATAAGCATATAAACGTAAATCATTTCGCGGAATTTAACCGCGCTTTCGGTGAAGCCGTGAACGATTACCACGTTTTTGGATGCGTTTTCAACGAGATATTTTTCATAGTGAAGTTTGTTTTTGTCCCAACCCTCAAAGAAACCTTCATTGCGGTATTTGTCAAGGTATGGCTCAACCTTCGTCTTCATTGTTTCGCTGTAATTCTCCTCGGTTACGGGGAGTGAATTGATGATGAGTTCCATAATGCCTCCTATGAGATAACGCTGTTTACAAGGCGGTAGTATTCATAATTACTGCCCTGTGCCACGTCAAATTTGCCTGTTACCGTGATTTGCTGATTTTCTCCCAGTGTCTTTTCGGGCACGTATTTACTGTCGGCGGGAACGAAGTATATTCCCTGAGTACAGCAGGCGGTGGCATCCGATACCACACAGCCGTATTGCTTTTCGCCGGTCTTCTCGTCGGTGTACCAGTTGAATCGGCCGGTGATTCTTATTATTTCTCCCTCGTGGTCGTATGCGGATGATGAAATATCAACAAGAGCCGCATAGGCCATATTCGCGTCAAGAGAGGATAAATCCGTATCAATTTCCGATTCTCCGTAGCTTACGTTCTGCTCTGCGGGTAAGGATTGCTCCTTTACTCCGCTTTCCTTCGGGGATGAGGACTTTCCCGATGAGCAGGAAACAAGCATCAACGGAATTACTGCGAGTAAAATCAGTTTTATTGCTTTCATATCAATATGTCATTTCCGCATCTGCGATGTGATAGTAGGTTTGTGTTCCTTCCTTGTAGGATTCAAACACGCCCGTTACGGTTATTTCCGTATTGTCGGGGGGATAGGATGAAGGATTGTCCGCGCCGGTACAGTTATGGTCCGCTTCTGATATTACGTAGGCGGATGAAATGATGACGGAAAGAGAAAGCACGGCAATGAGAATTACCGCAAATAGTTTTTTTGCTGTTTTCATATTCATCCTCCTTGTACAGATTTTGTAGTTATTGAGTAACATTATACCATCTGTAGTGGATATATTCAAGATTTATTCTTTACATTCAGGTTAAAACAGAGTAAAATATGAGTGTAATTTTCATCGGAGGGATAAAATGAAAAGAGTAATTTCCGTTTTTGCTTTACTGTGCATCATTTTCTCCTTTGCTTCCTGCAAAAAAGAGGAAGAAGCAACCGTAACGAAACAGCCCGTCGGAGCGGATGCGGAAACCATAGAGGAATATTATGACGGCTTCTGCGCCCGTCTTAATCTGGAAATGACAAAGAAAGCAAGAAACTTTATCCGCTATGACAGCGGAATATTCATCGCAAATTACCTTGATTTTTCAAAATACAAGGTGGTTGATTTTGATTTTCCTTCATACTATGAAGACCCCGAGGGCTTTGAGGGCGATATAGGAAAATTTGAAAATCTCACGGTTATGTCCTCCTTTGTTCAGAATAACGGCTCAAGGTCGGGTATTCTGCTGCAGCTCACTGACGGGCGTAACGGCTACTACGTGTATATGTTCGGAAATTATCAGGAAATTCCCGAGGGAGAAACCGTCTCCTTTACCGCACTTCCCCTGTGCATAAACAGGGAGGAAGACAGCGTTCTGCTTGCGGGAATATGCTTTATCTGAGGTGACGTAATGGAAGTTATTGAACGCAGCTGTGTTACGGGAAAGCAGCAGGGCTTCTTTTCCTATTCCGGATGGCCTACGGCTTGTATTGACGAAAAGGGCATAATTTACGTTGTCTGTTCAGGAATGAGACTTGCCCACGTTTGTCCCTTCGGCAAGACTCTGATGTATAAAAGCCGAGACGGAGGAAAAACATGGTCTGTTCCTTCCGTCATCAACGACCATTTTCTTGACGACAGAGACGCGGGCATCCTTTATCTCGGAAAGGGCAGAATGCTGGTAACAAGATTCTCCCATCCTGCTGACGTTTACGAAAAAGATTATGCCGGTTGGATTGCCCATGACGGCGGAAAGCCGGCAGAGGGCCTGCTTGCGGCTTACAGCGAAATAAAGGGTGAGGACAGAAAGGGCGGTTCCTTTCTGAAAATATCAGAGGATTACGGTGAGACCTGGAGCGATGAAATCCGTATTCCCGTCAGCAGTCCCCACGGCCCTTCTCTTCTTGACGACGGCTCGATTCTGTATCTGGGTAAGGAAATGTATTCCTACGGCGAAGAAAAAGCCGACGTGTTGGCTGCATATATCAGCCGTGACGGTGGTGAATCCTTCACGAAAGCGGGAGACTGTGTTAAACCCGATGAATACGGATGGAATCAGTTTCACGAGCCCCATTGTGTACAGCTTAACGACGGCAGAATACTGGGAGTAATCCGTGCCCACATTGAAGAGGACGACAAGCACTTTACCGTTTATAAAACCTTCTCGTCGGATAACGGTAAGACCTGGAGTGAATTTGAGCCCACGGGAATCTGCGGCTCACCTCCGTTTCTGCTCAAGCTCAGAGACGGCAGGATTATAATTACCTACGGCCGCCGTGTTGAGCCATACGGAATCTATGCAAGGATAATCAGCCCCGACGGTATCTTCGATAATGAAGAATATCTGATAGAGCCCGCGAATGACAGCGACATCGGCTATCCCGCATCGGTTGAGAATGAGGACGGCTCCGTAGTTACCGTTTGCTATAAACGCCGTGAAGGCGAAAACTACTGCTCCATAGTGAGTACAAAATGGAAACCGTAAGCCGTGGGCTTATGAATATAAAGGAGAATTGATATGAAAAAAACACTTAAGATTGCTCTCTCTGTTGTATTCATACTTGCGATAGTATTCTCATCGCTTGTATTTGTATTTGCAGACACAGAATCTGTTTTTGAAGAAGATGCCTACGCAACCGTAGTAACGGCATCTGATTTTCAGGATTATGATTCAAAGGCATTTATCCGTTTCGGCAATATTCTCGGACTTATGAAGAATGAAGGAATGGCACAGCCCTGCTCAATGCTCAGCGCAGGTGACTATTCAAGATTTCTTCCCGACTATGCTACCTCAGGCGTTGTTCAGCTCAAGAACGCAATGACGGGCGTTTATCCCGAAATGGACGAGAATGCTATTCTCTGTATCCAGGGTAACCACGACATCAAGTCCGCCGGCTTTATCCCCACGGGCTTCAGCGATATGGGTTCATATTGCCTCTATGCAATCAACGAAAATGATTTCCCCTGGGATCAGTATCTTACCAACGGCTCAAAGGTAAAGAAGACCGCAAAGGACGTTGAGGAAAAGCTTAACGCCATGATTGAAGCCGAAGATTTCAGGCCCGTAATCATTATCACTCACGTTCCTCTTCATCATACCCGCAGAGGCGGCGGCGGTGATAACCAGTACGCTTCATATCTTTTTGATGTAATCAATAAAGCGGCCGAAAAGCTTGATATCATCTTCCTCTTCGGTCACAATCATTCCGATGACTATGACGATTATATCGGCGGCTCCGTAAACTTCATTGCAAAGGGCGAAACAATCCGTATTCCCTATGCCGATAAAAGAAGCCAGACCGAATACAAAGAGGAAACTCTTAATTTCACCTACACCAATGCAGGTTACGTAGGTTATTCGGGCAACGGTACCGAGAACGGCTCGACAAATGTTCTTACCGTAGGAGCAATCCAGTTTACCGAGGACAGCTTCCATTTTGTGAAGTATGCCGAGAGCGGTGTAATAGCTACCTACGACGTTGAAAGAATCAACAGGGAAAACAGCTCCGATAAAACCGTAAACGCACCCGCAATCAACAACAGCTTCCTTTATGAGCTTGCAAAGAAAATCATCAATTTCCTTCTTTCAATCTTCAAAACCTTCCCCATCTGATTGAAATAATCAAAGCATAAACAAAAGAGAGCAGACATTCAGCCGAATGTCTGCTCTTGAATTTTATCTGAAAAGGTAGCTGATGCCGGATAACCTCATCTGAAGGATGAATATTATCATACCGATGGTTTCCGCAATGATAAAAGTGATGATAACGGGCTTCTTGTAACAGGAAGAAAGTGTGCCTTTACCGATTTTGAATATGATTGTGATGAACAAAAACGCTCCTATAAAAGGAGAGAATATTCCGATTGCCTGAATTAAGCACAAAATGACGGTGGTGATTTTTTTGGTCTGTTCTTCGGAAAGAGTGGATTCGGCACTGTTTTCGTTGTGATAATGCTGACCGCCGTTGGTATTCTTTTCAAGCTCACGGTCACAGTAATCGCCGGTTTTGTGCTGCTCCGAATAATCGTCGTGGTAGCCGTTATTCCATTCATTTTCCTTTTCTTCATCGCAGCCGTCATGGAATACGGATAAAATGCTTTTCGGGATGTTGTCCCCATCCTCTGCGTGCGCTTTGTGGGATGAAGATATTCTCATATTGCCGCCGCAAATGGGACAGACGGATTCACGGCTGTCTGTTTTGTAACCGCAGTTGGTGCATTCATTACGTATTGTCATGGCTGAACTCCTTTATCAGAGAGCGGCTTTTATTGCCGCAAGAAGGTCGTCGTATTCTTCAAAGGCGGGAATCTGAGGATAGTCTGCCTTGATTTTATCCGTGGACTTGAAGAGGAAGCCCGCTTTACTTGCCTGAATCATGCCTAAATCATTGAAGCTGTCACCGCTGGCAATGGTATCAAAGCCCATGGACTGGAGTGCCTTGACGGTGGTGAGCTTGGACTGAGGACAACGCATGTGGAAATCAAGGATTTCTCCGTCCGGAGCAACCTCAAGTGTGTTGCAGAATATAGTAGGCCAGTCAAGTTTTTTCATAAGGGGAGTGGCAAACTGGTCAAAGGTATCGCTGAGGATGACCACCTGAGTGATCGTGCGAAGCTCGTCAAGGAATTTTTTTGCGCCGGGCATAAGGTCGATTTTTGAAATTACGTCCTGGATTTCTTTGAGACCGAGACCGTGTTCCTTGAGAATTTTGATTCTGTATTTCATGAGCTTATCGTAATCGGGCTCGTCACGGGTGGTAAGACGAAGCTCGGG
This sequence comes from Clostridia bacterium, assembly GCA_024404015.1. Taxonomy (GTDB): domain Bacteria; phylum Bacillota; class Clostridia; order Oscillospirales; family Acutalibacteraceae; genus CAG-177. Next base: position 1,967 of record JAKSQQ010000051.1, on the reverse strand, counting down.
GATACCCGTCTGCTCGGCAAAGGCAATCCATATTTCGGGGACAAGCACGCCCTCCATATCAAGACAAACTACATTCATAATAAAAACCTCCGAATCTGTGTTACCTGATAATTATATCACGGATTTTTAACCGTGTAAACTGTCAAAGGGATTAAATCGGGCATAAAAATACCCGCCGTTTTAAGGCGGGTTGAATATCAGTACATACTCCAGGACATCATTTTAAGGAAGAAATCCATGATCGCTCCGATGAAATTCCGGAACGGATTGCCGTCAACCTTTACCTCGGTAAGCAGAGAAATCGAATCAAGCGGATTGCCTTCCCCGTCATTTCCGGTGCATTTGAAACAGCCGAAGCACTCTACACCTTTTCCGCAGATGATTTCGGTGTTGCTTTCGTCAAGCTCATCGGGAATTTCAAATCCGTCTGCGGCGTAAAGAGTGTACCATATCGTGTAAGTCCTGCCGGCTTTCATTTTCCCGGTATAGATATTGCCGACGTAGTCACACAGAATTACCGCATCCGAATTTTTGGCTTCGTCAAAAATCACGTTATCCGATTTGATAATGGCAAAGTCCTTGTAATCCTTTGCCGTTTTGCCTGCAATGTCACTGCGAAGCTCGATGACTATTTTGTCGTTTTCCGTTTCATTCTCTGCAAAGGCAAACAGGGAAAAAAAGGATATAATTATCAGCACCGCCATAAGTATTGATAATGTTTTTTTCACGGTAACACCTCCTTAATTTATATCAATTATAGGATGGAATGATGAAAGTTTCAATCAGAAAATATAGGTGGTGGCATCCTCGCAGATTTTCCACTCGCCGCTGAAATTTTCACGCAGTATTTTTTCCGTACCCTCAATATCGTCCATTACCCGGGGACCGTTATGAAAGAGAAACAGCCGCTTCACGTTCATTTTATCATTTCTGATTTTTTCGCATATATCAAGGGGTTTGTTGTGTCCCGTTTCGCACATGAATAAATCACAGCCGTCCTCCGGCATAATGTAAGACATATCCGTGAAATTGAAATCTCCCGAGAATACTATCCTTTTACCGCCTGCTTCTATTATGTATGAATAAGAGGTGGCAGTATCAAGGTGAGTATTCAGCTTTGCATATACTCTGAAATCATCGGCAGGGGATTCGTAAAGCAGTCCCTCGTTCACGGGATGATAGGTATGGGTGTAATCACATTTGAAATTGCCCTCGGTGTTGGAAAGCAACTGCATAAGTCCGTCGTAGGTGCTTTTAACAGGTACGAAAACGTCAACGTTTCCACCCACGGGAAGGCCCTTTGCGTTTTTGCCCTGAGTGAGCTTTCTGATATTCCACAGCAGATTGCCCAGACCGCCTACGTGGTCCATGTGGCAGTGAGAAATGAATATGCTTCTGATTTTGAGCAGGTCAAGTCCCATGATGTGCGCCATGTAAGAGCCGAATTCGCCCGCGTCAAACCAGTATACTCCGTTCGGCATTTCCACGGCAAAGGAAACGTGATGCCTGCCTGCACGGGGCTGAGTGCCGGAGCCCGTTCCGAAAAACCACATTCTGATTTTACCCTCGGGAAGTTCATCCTGTTTTCTGAGTAATTTCAGCTCGCTTTCGTCACGGCAGATGTATTGAAATCTCGGCAAGGTAACTCCGTCACGCTCAACGGACTCCGTGAACATGGCGAGAGGCCTCACCCAGACGCCGCCCTCACCGTAAAGTGCTTTGTAAACGGCTTTTTCCTCAAGGGTTTCGCTGTCCTTCGCAACGTACAGCAGCTTGTAGTAATTTCCTTTGAAATGACGGTAAACGCCGTATGCGGGATAATCCAAATCAATCACCCTTTCCGTTTTCACGATATAATTATACGGGCATCCCGTCCTACTGTTATATACGATTGGCTCAATCTTAACGGAGCAAATATAACCGGAGCGAAGCGACCCTTAACTATTCACTATTCACTACTCAGATAA
>JAKSQQ010000050.1 GCA_024404015.1 Clostridia bacterium | reverse complement strand
TTCCTATGCAAGCTCATTCCTTACGCTTCTTGCCCCCTATACCTGCCTTGACGGCATAAACGAGAAGGGGTTGAGCATAGGTGTGCTTGAAGTTGAGGTCAGCCCCGTATTCCAGATTTCACTTAAGCCCAATCTTACTACCACCACAATGGTAAGGGCGTGCCTTGATAAAGCGGCAACCGTTGATGAGGCAATAGAAATATTCAGAAGCCACGATATGAGAGATTTTCTTTTATCCGACTGTTCATATCACTATCAGCTTGCGGATGCAAAGGGAAATACCTGCGTGATTGAATACATTGACGGCAAAATGACGGTTCTCCGCCCCGAAAATAAGGGAGCCGTCAAATATATGGCAGCTACCAATTTCATTCTTACCGAGGGAGTGTACGACCCCGACGGTATGGGTCAGGACAGATACGAAACCGTACTTAATTCCCTCAAAAAAACAAAAGCCGTTACCTCCGAGAAGCAGGCGATGAATATTCTCAAGGCAACGAGCATGAAGGATCAGGAACTTCACGGTTATATCTGCTCAACTCTCTGGAGTGTTGTGTATAACTGCAATGACAAAACCGCCAAGGTGTGTCATAACGGTAATTTCAATAAAACCTATTCCGTATCCCTTGCAAATCCATGTAATGTAAAATAAAATTACACAAAACATTGCGCTTCGTCTTACGGCGAAGCGCTTTTTTCAAAATATTGTAGAAATTTTATGCGATTTCACATTGACAACCACAATATGTTGTGGTAAAGTTATCTGGCACTGACAAAATGAAGGAGGGGTAAAATGAATATTCAGGGTTTACAGAAGCTGACTCTGCTTGATTTCCCGGGCCGAATGGCGTGTACAGTTTTTACGGGCGGATGTAATCTCAGATGTCCCTTCTGTCATAATTCTCCGCTGGTTATAAATCCGCCGAAGGAGCCGGAATATCCGGTGGAGGAAATACTTGAATTTCTCAAAAAGCGAAAGGGCATACTTGACGGTATTGCCATTACCGGCGGCGAGCCCCTTATGCAGCCGGATATAAAGGAATTTATAATAAAGGTAAGAGAGCTGGGGTATGCGGTAAAGCTTGATACCAACGGCACGTTCCCCGCAAAACTGAAGAAGCTTGTAAATGAGGGGCTTGTTGACTACGTTGCAATGGATGTAAAATCCTCAAAGACCGGTTATCCTCAGTGTGTCGGTATAGGCGGCTATGATTTGTCAAAGGTTGAGGAAAGTGTTGAATTTCTTAAAGAGGGAAAGGTTGATTATGAATTCCGTACTACCGTTGCGGACGGGCTTCACACCCTTGAGGATATTGAAGAAATGGGCAAATGGCTTCAGGGCTCAAAGCGTCATTTCATACAGGCGTTCAAGGACAGCGGCGATCTTATCGGCTTCGGACTTGAGCCCTTTTCAAAGGACGTGCTTAACAGTATGTGCGAGATCATGAAAAAGTACGTTCCCGACTGTCAGGTACGCGGCGCGTGAAAATATGCATAATAAAAAACCCATAAATAGTGTATTTTTCACAAAATTGTTAAATCACCACAATATGTTGTATTTTGTGTTGACAATCAATACAGTATTTGGTATCATTCTTTTGTTTGAATAATATGAGGAGGTTTCCCGATGTATCAGGTAACAAAAAGAGACGGCAGTATCGCCGACTTTGATGTCGTCAAGATTTCAGAAGCTATCAAAAAAGCTTTTGACGCCATCGACAAGCAGTATCATCCCAGCACAATTGATTTCCTTGCTCTCAAGGTAACGGCTGATTTTGAGCCGAAAATCGCAGACGGAAAGATTGCCGTTGAGGATATTCAGGACAGTGTTGAGTCCGTACTCATTCAGGCAGGTTATGCAGATGTTGCAAAGACCTATATTCTTTACCGCAGACAGAGAGAGAAGCTTCGTAATCTCAAGTCAACAATTCTTGACTATAAGGAGCTTGTAAACAGCTACGTTAATGTTACCGACTGGCGTGTAAAGGAAAACTCCACCGTTACTTATTCCGTAGGCGGTCTTATCCTCTCCAACTCCGGTGCAATTACGGCAAACTACTGGCTGAGCGAGATTTACGATGACGAAATTGCAAACGCTCACAAGAACGCCGACCTTCATATTCACGACCTTTCAATGCTTACCGGTTACTGTGCCGGCTGGTCACTCAAGCAGCTTATTCAGGAAGGCCTCGGCGGTGTTACCGGTAAAATCACCTCTGCTCCCGCAAAGCATCTTGCCACCCTCTGCAATCAGATGGTTAATTTCCTGGGCATTATGCAGAATGAGTGGGCAGGTGCTCAGGCATTCTCCTCATTTGATACATATCTTGCTCCCTTTGTCAAGGCAGATAACCTTGATTACGATGCCGTTAAGAAGTGCATTGAGTCCTTCATTTACGGCGTAAATACACCCTCCCGTTGGGGTACACAGGCACCCTTCTCAAATATCACACTTGACTGGACCGTTCCCGCTGACCTGGCAGAGCTTAACTGTATCGTAGGCGGCAAGGAAATGGACTTCAAATATAAAGATTGTAAAAAAGAAATGGATATGGTCAACAAGGCCTTTATCGAAATTATGATAGAGGGCGATGCCCACGGCCGCGGATTCCAGTATCCCATTCCCACTTACTCAATCACCAGAGATTTTGACTGGTCCGAAACAGAGAATAATAAGCTTCTCTTTGAAATGACCTCAAAATACGGCACACCCTATTTCTCAAACTATGTAAACAGCGATATGGAGCCCAGCGACGTACGTTCAATGTGCTGCCGTCTTCGCCTTGACCTTCGTGAACTGCGCAAGAAGAGCGGCGGCTTCTTCGGCAGCGGTGAAAGCACCGGCTCAGTTGGTGTTGTTACCATCAATATGCCCAGAATCGCTTACCTTGCAGAGAATGAGGCAGATTTCTACAAGCGTCTTGATAAGCTTATGGATATTGCCGCCCGTTCACTCTCCGTAAAGAGAAAGATTATCACCAAGCTCCTTGATGAAGGTCTTTATCCCTATACAAAGAGATATCTCGGCACCTTTGCAAACCATTTCTCAACCATCGGTCTTGTAGGTATGAACGAGGTAGGTCTCAACGCAAAGTGGATTAAAGCTGACATGACCTCAAAGGTATGTCAGGATTTCACAAAGGACGTACTCAATCACATGCGTGAGCGTCTTTCCGATTATCAGGAAATGTACGGCGACCTTTATAACCTTGAAGCTACTCCCGCCGAGTCAACCTCATACCGTCTTGCAAAGCACGACGTGAAGAAGTACCCCGGCATCATCACCGCTTCAGGTGAGACACCCTACTACACCAACTCTTCACATCTTCCCGTAGGTTACACAGAGGATGTATTTGCCGCTCTTGATATTCAGGATGAGCTTCAGACTCTTTATACCTCCGGTACCGTATTCCACGCATTCCTCGGTGAGAAGCTTCCCGACTGGAAGGCAGCGGCAGATCTTGTACGCAAGATTGCATGGAATTACAAGCTTCCCTATTACACTCTTTCACCCACATATTCCGTCTGCAGAAGCCACGGTTACATTGCAGGTGAAGAATTTAAGTGCCCCGACTGCGGTGCATCCACAGAGGTTTACTCCCGTATTACCGGTTACTACCGTCCCGTACAGAACTGGAACGACGGTAAGAGCCAGGAATATAAGGACCGTAAGGTTTACAACATCGCCGGCTCACATTTCCATGAGCATGAAGGCAGATGCTCCTGCTGTGAAGACAGCGCCGAAAAGACGGCAGCTCTTCCCGACGGCACCTATCTTTTCAAGACTCCCACCTGTCCCAAGTGTAAGATAGCGATTCCCAAGCTTCAGGCAGCGGGTATTGAATTCAGCGAAATCAATGCTTATGAAAACCAGGCACTGGCTACCGCTCTCAATATCAAGACAGCTCCCACTCTTGTAGTGGTAAAGGACGGAGCAGCAGAGCTTTACTCAGACCTGCAGGGTGTACTCGGCTATATTGAATCAAAGAAGGCATAATCATGCATGATATAATCATCATCGGAGCAGGTCCCGCAGGTCTTACTGCGGCACTGTATGCGCTCCGTGCGGATAAAAAGGTGCTCATCCTTGAAAAGGGTGTATTCGGAGGACAGATTACCTTTTCGCCACAGATTGAGAACTATCCCGGATTTCTTTCAATGAGCGGCAATGAATTTGCAGATAAGCTTATTGACCAGGTTATTACTCAGGGTGCCGAAATTGAAATGGAAACCGTATCATCCGTTCGTGATGACGGAGAATATAAAACCGTTATCACAGATGTCGAAGAGCATCAGGCAAAGGCGGTTATAATCGCTACCGGAGTTAAGCACAGACAGACGGGAATGCCTAACGAAAACTCACTTGTGGGCAAGGGCGTTTCCTACTGTGCAGTATGTGACGGAGCTTTTTATAGAGGGAAAACGGTTGCTGTCCTGGGCGGCGGAAATTCCGCCCTTCAGGAAGCAGTCCTCCTTTCCGACCTTTGCGAAAAGGTTTATGTTATCCAGAATCTTGACTTTTTAACGGGTGAAGCAAAGCTTCAGGAAAAGCTCTCAAAGAAGGATAACGTTGAGATTATTTTAGGTACCGTTATCGCAGGACTCATCGGTGAAGATGAGCTGAAATCAATCAGGTTGCGCAAAGAGGCGGATTCGAGCGAATCCGAGCTCGCGGTGGATGGCTTGTTTGTGGCAATCGGACTTGAGCCCGATAACGATAAATTCAGCAGCGTTGCGGCTCTCAATGAATGGGGCTATTTTGACTGTGACGAATCCTGTGTAACGAATACACCCGGTATATTTGCGGCAGGGGATTGCAGAAGCAAAAAGATAAGGCAGATTACTACTGCCACAGCCGACGGAGCCGTCGCAGCTCTCGCAGCTTGCAGATACATAGACGACTGATACTATGGGTCATCCGAAAGGATGACCTTCTTTTTTGTGAAGTATTCTATTGATACTGCGAATTTCGGGTGATATAATAATATTTACAGAGAAAATATAAACGTGAGGTGCAGTATGAAAAACGTCAAAGTCGGCTCAATGGGTGCTTCGGCGGTGGCAATGGGCTGTATGAGAATCAATAATGCCGATGCTGATAAGCTTATCGGCACCGCTCTTGACTGCGGTATCAATTATTTTGACCACGCGGATATCTACGGTGGGGGTGAATGTGAGGAAATCTTCGGTAAATGGCTGAAAAATCACAAATTCTTCAGAGACAGTATCACCGTTCAGACCAAATGTGCCATTAAAAAGGGCGCATACGACTTTTCCAAAGAGCATATCATAGAATCAGTCAACGGCTCATTAAAACGTCTTAATACGGAAAAAATCGATGTTCTTCTGCTTCACAGACCCGATACCCTTATGGAGCCCGAAGAGGTTGCAGAGGCCTTCAGCGAGCTTGAAAAAGCAGGTAAGGTCGGCTCTTTCGGTGTTTCGAATCATAATCTTTATCAGATTGAACTGCTTAAAACGGCTGTTTCTCAGCCCCTTATTATTGATCAGCTGCAGTTTTCTCTTACGGAGTGCGGACTTGTTACCTCGGGACTTAACGTAAATATGAAAAACGAAGAATCCGTTATGCACGACGGTGGCCTGCTTGAATACTGCCGTATCAAGGGCATTACCATACAGACCTGGTCACCCTTCCTGAGCGGATTTTTCAAGGCACCTTATGTCGGCAACAGAGAGGAATTCCCTCAGCTGAATGATGCTCTTGATGAAATTGCGGCAAGCTACAATACCACGCCTACCGCAATCGCTTCTGCCTGGATTCTCCGTCATCCCGCAAAAATGCAGCTGATTGCAGGTACGACAAATCCGGAAAGATTAAAAGAAATCTGTAAGGGTGCTGATATTACAATCACCAGAGAAGAGTGGTATCAGATTTACCTTGCGGCCGGCTTCAGACTTCCCTGACCAGTGGCGAAAATACTTCAGTAAAAAGATAAAACCGCATCGGTAGCGTGGGTGTTTTTCTTTTGATATCTGAATCATAGCTTTAATCATTGACACCTCGTTAGTTAACAGTCGCCGCTGTTAACCGGCGAGAAGACACAACCTTCCGGTGGACGAATAGTTGTGTCATCGAGCAGGAAGAAATAGGGAGAATTGCGATGCGAAACGGCGAGCAAGGCGACCATATTTCTGACCGTATGTGTCACAGGTTCGAGCCCTGTTTGAGGCGCCAGACAAAAAGTCTTGGAAACCTTGATATTCAAGAATTCCAGGGCTTTTTTCTTTTTTATCAGTTCCGCAAAACGTGTCATAATTGTTTAAAATACGTTAAAAACTGTCGTCAGATGTTGTCAAACGCAAGACACAGAACCGTCCCCTTGTCTTTTATTGTGTTGTGAGATGATACCACGATTTACTCCAAAAACAAAAATGACAACGCTTTATTTTCTAATAATTATCGTGCTCAGTGCTGATTTTTGTTCTTCTGTCGGTGATTGCAGTTTGCCGTTCTGGACAAGTTCGCAAAGGCAATTGGTAATAAATCTTTTATCTCCGAAAACAGTAAATTGCAATTCATACTCACGAAGCTTTCTTAAATGTGCAGGAGTTTCTGAAAGAACAGCATCGGTATAATGCTTTATATACTTTAAAAACTCAACCTTGTGTTTTTCCTTTATTCTGTCACCGATTGAAACATATTTTTCTTCGGTTTCCGCATTATTTATTAAAATACATCTTAATGCGATTTTATGCAGCTCGTCAGGCTCACCGCAGGTTTTTATCAAGCCTGTCTGCGCAAGCATAGCTGCGTCAACGGGACTTATTGCATCATCGTTTATAATATTTTCGAGAAGCCGAATATAATCTCTTTCTTTATAAAGGAACTCGCTGTCAATTCTTCGTCCCGACCATTCGGAATCAAACTGAAAATAATTTATTATACTGCTTTCTCTGTAATAAGGTCCGTAGGCGGTATTAATGCTGTTGATGTTTCTGATTTTCTTTGATGCGGTGTTTTCAACTGCGGCGAAACAGATGTTATAGCCGCCGTCCGCTCTGTATGTGGCTACTTCATCAAATGAAACGCCTGAGCCTGCTTCACCGCTTGATGCTGTAATAAACGTAATCAATGCCCATAACAAAAAGTTTTTGTCACGATTGCCCGAATCTGAAAGTGAAACATCTCCGGTAAAACCGCCGAGAATACCGCAATCATCGAGAATATCGGTTTTTTGAAGTTCGTCAAACAATTCATTTGCAAAGATAACGGATATTTTTTCATACATTTCATTTTGCAAAGCAACTATTTCATCGGTTGGCTCATCAAGAAGAATGTTACATAAATACTTTTCGCTGTGTTTTGTCAGAAAACTATAGTATTCAAGCAATTCGGCTTCGCTTTCAACATAAACAGGCGAAACTCCGAGTTCATCGGCAATTTCGTTTACCGTTTTTGCCGATTTCCATACAGAGTAAATAATGTTCTGCGGCAAAAATGTTTTGAAGTAAATCTGATTCGTTCCGTTATCACCTATTATTCCGTTTGTTCCGATTTCCGAAAATTTAACAGGATTAAACTTTAATTCGCTGTTTTCCCTCATGGTTTCCATACCTCTTTTCAGTTCTTTTCTGGCTTCAAACAAGTGCCATTTGACTGTTCCGACGGGAATACTCATTTCTTCCGCTATTTGGTTTTGCTTTTTGTTTTCATAATAATAACCGATTACTATTTTTCTTTGAATTTCAGAAAGATATGCGATTTCAGTCCGGAGTTTTGCTGTTTCCGTATCAATAATGAAATCACTTTCAAAATCCGTATTATCGGCTACCATCCCGGATAATTCTTCCGTAGACAATACTTCTGCCGAAATACTGTTGTTGCGGTAGTAGTTAGTGAGGCAATTATGTGCAATCGTCCAAACATATTTTTGCACATCAACAATGTCTTCCCGTTTCAGTAGCGCAGTGAAGATCCTCAGAACAATGTCCTGAGATAAATCCTCCGCGTCCTGAAGACTGCGGCATCTTTTAAGAGCAAAACCATAAACGGGTTTAAGATATTCAGTTGTAATTCTTTCGGCATCCTGTTTGTTCATTTGTAATACCTCGAAAGCAGCTTTCACTTATACAGACACGCGAAAGTGAAAAAGGTTGGAAAAAATCAATCAAATATATTTTATCAATTTTCAATTTGAGATTCAATGAAAAACATTTCGGTTTCATATTATAAAAATATTATCAAAATAAATAAGACTGCACAATTTGGGGCAGTTCATATTGAACCGGTGCGGTTTTGCTTTATTTTACTTTTTTTCATTGATGAATACTCTGAACAGGGGCAGGCAGGCATCAAAAAACGCCTTGTATGCTTCGCAATAATCACGGTCGTTTCGCATACGCTTGCATCCCCCTCCACGGCAAATGGGATAGTATTTGCACTTTTTACATTTATCGTCAACCCTTAAGCTTTCTTGCAGGAAATCCTCTGCCTTTTTACTGTGTGCAAGAGTATCAAAATCAGACTCGTTTATATTGCCCAGCAGCCATTCATCCGTGCAGTAGAAATCGCAGGGATAGATATTGCCGTTGCCCTCTGCCACAAACTGATGCATACAGTGTCCGCACATACCGCATTGCTCTGTGGGATTGCCTAAATAAAGATGTACCAGATTATCAAAGTATCTTACGCTTGTGTAGTCACCCCGTACGTAATCCTTTACGTAGGCGTTAAATCCGTGAATGAGATATTTTGCGTACTGCCTGTTCGTCATGTACATTTCGTTTTCGGATTTGTCACCGAAGGGCCGCAGGCAGGGTATGAACTGTAAATACTTGAAGCCCTTTTTTGTAAGCGTTTTGTAAATGACGTCAATATTTTCCGCACAGTATCCGGTCAGTACGGTCAGTATATTGAATTCAACACCGTGAGCTTTGAAAATTTCCGAGGCGGCTGTTATCTTGTCGTAGGTATTATTCCCTTCGGCATCAATACGGAATTTATTGTCCTTATATCCGCCGTCAAGACTTAACCCGATGAGGAAATTATTTGTCTTGAAAAATTCGGCCCATTCATCTGTAACGAGAGTGCCGTTGGTCTGTAAGCCGAAATATACGGTACTGCCACGGGTATTCAGCTTTTTTACAAGTGAAACAAAGCTTTTGAAATAGTTTAATCCCGCCAGCAGCGGCTCACCGCCCTGAAAGGCAAAGGCAACGCTTTCACCGTCTGCAAATTCAAATGCTTTTTTTATCAGATTTTCTGCTGTTTCCTCGGTCATGATTCCGAAGTTCTTTATCTCACGGATGTTTGATACGTCGTGGTAAAAGCAGTACCTGCATCGCATATTACACAGACTTGATGCGGGCTTTATCATTATGGAAAGGGGAGGCATTATATCACCTTGTAATTCCTCTGCGGTTATTCTTGAAGTCCTTCATTACGGAATCCATTTTGTCGCTCATTTCCTTTGAAATTTCAGGATAAACGGGAGTTCTGTTATAGTTTTCACCTGCATCATCGGAGAGAATATGGAGCCAGTTTTTACGGAATTTATCAAAGAATGCAGAGTTGTCATTTTGAATACGCTGAAAGTATTTGAAGTCTATATATTCGTTTTCTTTCAGCACGTCATAGTCGTAATTCTTATATTCTTTACGGCTGAGAATTTTGCTTACGGGTACGGTGTATTGAATTGCTTTCAGCTTTTCACGTTTCATGTAGAGGATGGGATATTCCTCTGTGTGAATAACCTTGTCGTCTTTCAGAGTAGGCATCATGGATATGCCGTCAATGGTTCTGTCGGCAGGCAGGTAGCTTTCTTTTCCCTTTGAGCTGATACCGCACAAATCGATGAGAGTGGGGAAAAGGTCAACGAGAGTGGCACTTTGTGAACGTGTGGAGCCCGCATCCCATAAGCCGCCGTTATTACCCCAGCGGATTGCAAAGGGCACCTTCTGACCGCCCTCGTAGGCAAGATATTTACCGCCTCTGAGCTCACCCGTTGAGCCCTCAAGGGCAGGACCGTTATCGCTTGTGAATACTATGATTGTATCGTCAAGCTCACCGGATTCCTCCAGCTTATCAAACAGCAGACCGAGATAGTAGTCCACCTCGGTTATGCAGTCAACGTAAGTGCCCATACCGGATTTGCCGTCAAAATCGTCACCTGCGTAGACGGGAGCGTGAGGCCACGGAGAAGAGTAATAGATAAAGAAGGGATTGTCGCTTTCCGTTTCTTTGTCAAGCCATGAGAACATTTCTTCGTTGATCCATTCCGTTGCTTTGCTCTGGTCTTTTAATTCGTCGGTACCGTGTACGATTTCAAATTCTCCGTCTTTTTCGCTGACGTGATAAAACGGCTTCATGTCGTTTACATAATGACTGCCGTAAAAATAGTCAAAGCCCTGATTTGTAGGCAGATATTCTCCGTAGTCACCTAAATGCCACTTGCCGAAGCAGGCGGTGTCGTAGCCCGCATTCTGAAATACCTCTGCAATCGTGACCTCGTCGCCGAGCATACCGTCGCAGTTTCCACCCATTTCTATTGAGTTGAAAAGTCTTGTGGCGGCAAAGGGAGAAACGCAGTTGACCGTGGGATACATAACGTTATCCGCATATCCTCTGAAGGGATATCTGCCTGTCATAGCGGCAAAGCGTGCAGGTGAACATACTGAATAGCTTGAATAGAAATTATCAAAGCTTACGCCTTCGTCACAGATACGGTCAAAGTTGGGAGTGTCAAAAATCGCACCGTTACGGGAAATATCACCCCATCCCATATCGTCCATAAGAATAAACAGCACGTTGGGACTGTCTGATTTATGCTGATCTATACCCTTGATGTATTCGTCGTGGCCCTCCCACATACGCTGTGTATTGGGCTTTGAGCGAAGATTCATGGTAAGAACGTATAAAACAGTGGTAAGGCAGAGAACGACACTTATGAACATAGGTACGATTTTCTTTGCACCGTTCTTCTTGATCACAAAAACGATGAGCAGAATAAATGCAATCAGCCAGGGTGCGGCAATGAGAATGTTACCGAGAATCCTTACGGGGAAAGCCGCCCAATGGGTAAACAGATAGTTTTCGGCAGTCTTGAAGCTCTTGAGTCCGGTGGTGAATGCACCGAAGCCGGCATCTGCTCCGAAGATAATATAATACAGAATTATGCCGAGACCCGATGCACCGTAACCGATAAGATTACCGGCATAAACCTTTTTCTTGATAATAAGTCCGAGAATAATCAGTGCCGAAATAATGCACATATATGCTACGGCAACTATGCAGACGAGATTCAGACGCATAATGAAAATCGCCGCAAAAATAAGTATGCCGAGAACTGCGGTTATAGTGGGAAA
>JAKSQQ010000005.1 GCA_024404015.1 Clostridia bacterium | reverse complement strand
CAATCTGATTCTGTCTGCCGTGGTCCTTTGCACCTGAACGGACATAACCCATGGGGAGATTGAGAATATGACCGGTTATTGCGGCGTGGGCAATACCTGCGGTTGAAGTACCCATAAGCACCTCGGCATCGGGATAATTTTCTTTAATAAGCTGAGCAAGTCCGTTTTCCACGTCTGTTCTTACTTCGGGAGATGTAAGGGTAAGTCTGTTATCGCAGTAAACGGGACTTTTAATTCCGCTTGCCCAGGTAAAGGGCTCATCGGGTCTGAAAAATACCGCACCGATTGAAAGTAAATCCTTTGCTATTAATTTCTGCATTTCTTTTCCTCCTTATATCAGTCAACAAATTCCGAAACACATCTTCTGTAAGCGGCTACGGGGTCTTCTGCCGCAGTAATGGGTCTGCCTACTACTATGTAATCCGAGCCGATTTCCTTTGCCTTCGCGGGAGTGGTTACTCTCTGCTGGTCGCCAACGTCGCCGTCTGCAAAGCGGATGCCGGGTGTAACCGTAAAGAAATCTCTGCCGCAGATATCGTGTACCTTGCCCGCTTCGAGAGGTGAGCATACAACGCCGTCAAGTCCTGCCTGCTTTGCGTTTGAAGCATACTTCATTACCACATCAGTAATGGGCTCTTTGATAAGAAGCTGATTTGTGATTCTGTCCTGGTCAAGGGAAGTGAGCATTGTGACCGCAATGAGAAGAGGCCTTGTACCGTCTGGTCTTGTAAGACCTTCAAGAGCGCCCTTCATCATATCAATACCGCCGCCTGCATGAAGATTGCAGATATCCACGTCAAGAGAGCTGAGAACTGCCATTGACTTCTTTACGGTATTGGGAATGTCGTGAAGCTTGAGGTCAAGGAAAATCTTATGACCCCTTTTTTTGATTTCTTTTACGATTTCGGGACCTGCGGCATAAAAAAGCTCCATACCGATTTTTACAAAGGGCTTTTCCTCCGTAAATTTGTCAAGAAAATCGTATGTTGCCTGAGCACTTGCAAAGTCACAGGCGATGATTACATCCTTACCCATCAGTGAGCACCTCCGATTATATCTTTAAGATTTTCTATTTCGTATTTATCCATAACAGCGGGAAGATTTTCAATTATCTCCTTGCAGGCAAAGGGATTAACAAGATTTGCCGCACCTACCTGCACCGCAGTCGCACCTGCCATCATCATTTCAATGACATCCTGCGCACTGCTTACTCCGCCAAGTCCCACAACGGGAATATTTACCGTCTTTGATACCTGATATACCATTCTGACTGCTATGGGGAAAACCGCAGGGCCCGAAAGTCCGCCGGTTATGTTTGCCAGAAGGGGTTTTCTGCTTTTAAGGTCAATTCTCATTGACAGCATGGTGTTTATAAGTGAAATACCGTCTGCACCCGCTTCCTCACAGGCCTTTGCTATGGATACGATATCCGTAACGTTGGGTGAAAGCTTCATGATGACGGGCTTGGCGGTAACCGCCTTGACCGCTTTTGTGACTGCCGCCGCCTGCTCAGGAGAAGTGCCGAAGCTCATGCCGCCTCCGTGAACGTTGGGACAGCTGATATTGACTTCCAGCCAACCCACCATGGGCTCCTTGTCAAGCTTTGAGCAAACCTCGGTGTATTCATCAAGGGCGAAGCCGCTGACGTTTGCCATAACCGGCTTATGAAATACCTTTGCAAGCTTCGGAAGCTCCTCGCTTATTACCTTTTCAACACCGGGATTCTGAAGTCCCACAGCGTTGAGCATACCCGAGGGTGTTTCCGCAATTCTTGGGGACGGGTTTCCGAAACGGGGCTGACTTGTAGTACCCTTAAAGGAAAACGTGCCCAGCATATTTATATCGTAAAGCTCCGCAAATTCATAGCCGAAGCCGTATGTTCCCGATGCGGGAATAACGGGATTGTCAATTACAATTCCGCAAAGATTTACGCTCATTCTTCCCATAAGATATCCTCCTTTACGAGTACCGGGCCTTCCTTGCAGATTCTCTTATTGCCGGTAATGGTCTTGCAGGAGCATCCCATACACGCGCCGAAGCCGCAGCCCATTCTGCGTTCAAAGCTGAACTGTCCCGATGTGGAGGCGGCGCGATAAACTGCCTTGAGCATGGGCTCGGGACCGCAGGTATAAAAATAGGAATAATCCATATCCCTGAGTGCATCCGTAACGAAGCCCTTTACACCGTAAGAACCGTCAACGGTTGTAATTACGGTCTTACAGCCCAGTGCCTTGAATTCATTCTCAAAAAAGATTTCGTCCTTTTTATTGAATCCCAGGATTGCCGTAACCTCTTTACCTTGGGAAATAAGTCGCTTTGCAAGATTATACATGGGAGGAACGCCTACGCCGCCACCGATTACAACGGGACTGTTTCCCGAAACCGAAAGGTCGTAACCGTTTCCCAGACCCGTGAGAAGATCAAGCTCCGCTCCCGGGGTGAGAGCCGCCATATAATCCGTTCCCTTTCCCACATTCTTATAAATTACGGTAAGGATACCCTCTTCAACATCACAGACGGAAATGGGCCTGCGCAGATAAAATCCGTCAAGCTTTACGTTTACGAACTGACCTGCCGCCGTAATATGGGAGGTGTCACCCGAAAGACGCATAAGCATTACGTCTGAAGTAAGCTTTCTGTTTTCTTTAACGGTGAAAATACTCTGTTTCATTCTGCCGTCCTTTCCCGGAGTGAGAGATCCGTGTACGCTTCCATGCCCTCACAGAAGGTCATCATACATTTTCCGTAAACTCTGTTTCCCGCAAATGGCGTTGCTCTGCCTGCAGACAGAAAATCCTCCGGATTTATTTCATATTCTTCATCAAGTGCAAAAACCGTAAAATTTGCTTTCTTTCCCTCTTCAAAGGAATTATCTATCTTAAATCTTTTGCAGGGATTGTAATGAAGAAGCTCCATAAGCTTTTTCATGGTAATTTTACCCGTCTTCACGAAGTGGGTGTACATGACGGGAAACGCGGTTTCGATTCCCACAACTCCCATAAGACTTTTTTCAAGTCCCCTGCTCTTTTCCTCTGCGGAATGGGGAGCGTGGTCCGTAGCAATCATATCAACAGTACTGTCAAGGATTCCTTCAATAAGAGCAAGACGGTCCTCGGTGCTTCTCAGGGGAGGATTCATCTTGAATCTGCCGTCCTCCTGCAAATCATTTTCGTCAAGAACAAGGTAATGGGGACCTGTTTCGCAGGTGATATCAACACCTCTCGCCTTTGCTTTGCGGATAAGCTCCACGCTCTCTTTTGCGGAAATATGACATACGTGATAAGAGCATCCCGTTTCCTCCGCAAGGGCAATATCTCTTTCAATCTGCTTCCATTCCGATTCGGAGCAGATTCCTCTGTGACCGTGCTGTTTTGCATAAACGCCGTCATGGATATATCCGCCGAAAAGCAATGAATTATCCTCGCAGTGTGCCGCAATCACTTTATTCAGTGACTTTGCCTTAAACATTGCGGACTTCATCATTTCTCTGCTTTGCACTCCCCTGCCGTCATCGGAAAAGCCCGCAACAAAGGGATAAATTTTATCCATTTCGGAAAGGACCTCCCCTTTTTCCTCAAGGGTGATTGTTCCGTAGGGAATGACCTTGATTACCGCATCATTGTCAATGGCAATGAGCTGAGCTCTCAGATTAGAGAGGGTATCGGGGGCGGGATTCAGATTGGGCATGGTACATACTGCGGTGTATCCGCCGTGTGCCGCCGCAAGGGAACCGCTTGCTATCGTCTCCTTATAAGAAAAACCCGGCTCACGGAAATGCACATGCACATCGGTAAAACCGGGTAATACAGTATATGAATCCGAGGGAATAATTCTGTCATAGAAAATATCACGGGAGCCGAATGCAACAACACCGTCACAGACAGAAAGGTCCGTGCGGCTGAAAACACCGTCAATATAAACGTTTGCATTTTTGAAAAGTGTATTCATGATATTCTCCCTTCATTATGTTTTGATTATCTTTCAAAGCAATCTTTGCCCGAATGACTGTTTCTTATGGTTAACACCGCAGACGGCTGCTATGAAACGAAGATTAAGCTGATCAGTAAAACATCAAGCCGAGCGGAGTGAACTTAAACACGAGGTACATTTTGTCTCAGAGTAGTCAGATGCAAGGCGACCGAATGAGGAATACTTTGTGTATTCCGATTGAGGGCAACGACGCAGACGGCTGCTATGAGGCGAAATTAACCGTGTTTAAGTAAACGAAGCGAGGCAAATAAAAATAAAAAACTGCTTTCCCGCTAAGGAAAGCAGCAAATGACATACTGATGGATATAACTATCCCCTCTGTAAATATGCAGTCCTTAGCGGCCTCTCGGGACCGTCCTTAAAGTACCATGGATAGTATATCAGTATTGCCCCTGCGTGTCAAGTTGTCGTATTAAATAAATCGCAGGGGAAATCCGGACTGATTTTGTATATGTCGTTATTTCTGATTTTTTGATATGGCGGTAAAGGCGGCCACCGCATTTTTTTCTTCCTCCGTATAAACGTGGGGCTTGAGCTTTGCACCGCAATAGGGGCAGACACTGCAGGTACCCACAACGTAGATACCGCCGCATTTTTCGCAGGTATCCTCCGTAACGATGAGAGGACACGCCACTGCGCCGTTAAATTTAAGAGACTTAATCTGAGGCCTGAACAGGAAATAGCATACCGCCAGCAAAAAGACAAGCATGGAAGCGGTAAAGAAAATACCTATGCCGAAAACCTCGGTTTTCATTAAATCGGGGTAGATATCCACAAAAGAACGGGAAATTGCCGAGCTGACGGTGTATTTGGTATTATCCGCAATATGACTCTGCATGGATTCGCAAAATTTCTCCAGAATTTTATCCGTCAGAATTTTATCCGTATCATCTCCCTGTGCCGCTACCCAGCTCCAGTTATCGTAAGAGGCGTTTTTCTTTGCTTTTGAATAAACTATAACGAAATGGGAACCGTCATTATATTTGTCTTTATACAGTACGCGGGCATAGTCTCTGAGGTCGGAATAGTCACTTTTCCAATCCTCATTATAGACGGTGATTACTGCGGGAGTAATGCCCGTTTTCCTGAAAAAGCTGTCAAGACTTGACTCAAGACCTCCGGTCATATCAAAAACCGACGCTCTGTCGTCTATGACTATATTCTTATCCGTTCCCGTAAGCTTATGAGGATGAGAAACGCAAGTAAACATTATCACAATATTCACCAGTATAATCGGAACAAGAATAATCAACGCCAGGAAATCCCAGGGCGTTATCTTTTTTGAGATATCGTAATTGGCATACAGATAGGTACACATGCCGTTTTTATATGAAACGTATTTTGTGGCACCTGTAAAGGGAACCGTGCTGAATTTTTTGGAAAAAAGCCCGCCGCTGCGGAAACCCCTTCTTAACAAACGCAGCCAAAGCATACCATCGCCTCCTTTTCGTACTTTACTTTTTGATTTTACTACCGTAAAGCCGTCTGTGTCAATTATGCAAATTGCGTTCTGTGAGCAAATTCCGTATATTTTGTAAATATTTTGTACTGCTTATTGCAATGGACAAAGAATTATTATATAAATATCATAGGAAAGCAGGTGCAGTTTATGAATAATAATGAAATACAGGAAAAACTCGGGAAAGTAAGACAGGAAATAAAAAAGGTTATTTTCGGCAAAGATGAGGTCATTGAAGCAATACTTATGACCGTTCTTTCCGGCGGACATGTACTGCTTGAGGATATCCCCGGAGTAGGTAAGACAACTCTTGCTCTGGCGTTTTCAAAAACTCTGTCCCTGGGATACAAGCGTATGCAGTTCACCACGGACACTCTGCCCTCTGACGTTACGGGCTTTTCCATGTTCAATAAGCAGACAAACGAATTTGAATACAGAGAGGGCGCCGTAATGTGCAACCTCTTCCTTGCAGACGAAATCAACCGTACCTCACCCAAAACCCAATCCGCACTTCTTGAAGTAATGGAGGAAGGAAAGGTAACAGTTGACGGGGTCACACATCCCATCCCCTCACCCTTCTTTGTAATTGCGACCCAGAATCCCCTGGGCTCCGCAGGTACACAGAAGCTTCCCGAATCCCAGCTTGACAGATTCATGGTCAAACTCTCCATGGGTTATCCCGATGCGGAAAACGAAGCCATCATGCTTAAAAGCGAAAACAATAATCAGATGGATTCCATTTCTCCTATTATCACTCTTGATGAAATTAAAGAAATGCAGGAATATATCAATAATCTGCACGTGGAGGACTGTATCTACGATTACATTGCCGCCATTTCTCTTGAATCAAGACAGAGCCAGTGGCTCAAAAGCGGCATAAGCCCCAGAGGAACAAAGGCAATACTCAGAATGGCGAGGTCAAATGCCTTCCTCAAAAAGAGAGATTACGTAATTCCCGAGGACGTAATCGACGTTATTTCTCTTACGGCTCCTCACCGTGTAACCCTCAGTGCCAAGGCAAAAGCATCAGGACGCACCGAGGAGGAAATAATCAAAGAGGTTGTATCCTCGGTGAAAATGCCCTCTATCACAAAATGAATTTGAAACAAATCGGAAAGGAGCGGTAGTATGATGGTAAAAAACAGAATAAAATACGTTTTCGTACTGCTTATTGCCGCGATACTGCTTCTGTTTTACCATAATTTCTTTTTCTTTTATCTTATGCTGGTAGTGGCGTTGATGCCTCTGCTGAGCTACTGCGTATCAAAATATGTGTGGAACAGATTCGATATTCTGATTGATTCTCCCGTTCTGACTGTGGGAAGCAAAAACGACGTACCCATTGATTTCATTCTCAATAACAAAACCGGGCTCCCCATGCCCGCCGTGCATTTTGACTTTACGGTTGAGAATCATTACTACCCCAACGATGAGCTTCAATGCGTTACCCTGCCCGTCAGAGCAGGTAAAAACACTTATCATTGGAGCGCCAATTCCGTCTATGCAGGTAAAATCGGCATATCGGGAACTGAAATAAGGATGCAGGATTACCTCGGTCTTTTCACCTTCAGACGCAAATTTGACTGTGAAGACGATATATACGTAATTCCCACGGAATCTGACGTAATCATGAACGTAATCGAGGACACCTTCACAGAGGGTGATGACCGGGATAACGACAGCGGATATTCCGTTGACGACGTTACTCAAATCAAGGAATTCCGCGAATTTATCCCCGGCGACAGAATGCAGAAGGTCAACTGGAAAATCAGCGCAAAACACGATGAGCTTTACGTAAAAGAATATGAGCAGCAATATAACAGAACTCTCACTCTTCTTGCGGAGCTTCGCCGTGACAGCGAAGAGGTGGGCTTCCTTGACGAGCTTATCACCGCGTTTTATTCCGCCGCAGTAAAGCTGCTGGATATGGACATGGTATTCCGTGTACAGTGGTATGACGTTGAAACCGGCAGATTTCTTACCGAAACGGTATCCGAGCAGGAGGACCTTGAGGAAGCCCTGCATCAGATGTATCTTATGTCAACCTATACGGATTATTTCGCATACGAGCATTACTGTGAAGAAGAAAGAGGCAAAGGGGACATGGCAATTTATTTTACCTCTCCCTCCTTCAGCGGATATGATGAAAGTAAAAAAATAGGCACCTATAAGGAGCGTGTTGCATTGATATGTCTTTGAGCGTCAGAGACAGACTGAAAAGAAAAAAAGAGCAGAAAATGCAAAACGAGCGTGACCTGCTGGCTGCCTCAATCGGTATATATTTTTCCCCGGAGCTGAAAGCGAAAAAGGACAGATATCCTTTCCTCAAGTACCTCATTAACGCCCTTATCCTTTTCGGCGGTACCTTCGGCTCCATTGACTGTATCATTACCGCTTTTCATCTGGAAGTCACCATAATTCCTCTGCTTGTAACCTGCATTATCGGCTCCCTTGTGCTTTCGTTTATGTATACGAGTCACGGGGCCAAGATAGCAACCTACCTGATTATTCTGGTGGGTGTAATACTCATGGCCTTCGGCGGCTTCAATATAATCAACAGCGGTATCAGCGCATTGAGAAACAACATCCTCAGCTATATTGACATCAAGGAGGACCTGCCGTTCCTGAGAGAATTCAACGTAAGATTTGAAGACGAATTCACGGCAATGAGCTTCGCCCTTTGTGCCATTGCGATCGCAATGATGATACTGATAAACATAGTCGTTTCCGAAAAAATGAGTCTTCCGGGGCTGTTTTGCCTTACCTTCCCCATTGCTCAGTTCGGTATGTATTTTAACTATGACACATCCAAACCCGCCATGCTGCTTGTTGTTTCCTCCTGGATACTTACCGCCGCCATAAATTTCTCCGGCGGATATGACGGCCTTACCCGTAAAATGGTAAGCGAATCAACGGTAAAAAAGCACAGACACAGATACGGCTTCGTCACCGACTCCAACAACCTTGCAAACATTGCGGGAGTGTGGCTGGGACTCATACTTGCAGTCACCGGACTTGTTTTCGTGGCGATACCCAATCAGAATTTTGAACTGAATCTCCGAACAGACAAGGTTAAGGACAGTACGGAGCGTGTAGTCAAGAATTTCCTTTCCTACGGCATGAGCGCCATGTGGTCACGTACCAGAAGCGGCGATAATCCGGGTGCTTTATCAAACACCTCCCAGATTACCTTTGACGGCAGAACCGACCTGAAGGTCACCGTGGTCAATCCGAGAGTAGACCGTCTTTATCTGAGAAATTTCGTGGGCTATGACTACGATTCCTACAATATGTGCTGGATTCCGCCTCACGATAACGAAGAAGCGGAAAAACGCTTTAACTACACAGCCGCCAAGCTCAAAAAGGATTTTGAAACCGACAGAAGCGTATGCCTTTCAAAGCACAAAATCGGAATCAAGGTCGTGGACTACGAGCTGATGAAATATCCCCTTGACGTTCCCTATTATTCCTTTGTAGAAGATGACATTCACGAATATGCCACCTCAGGCGAAATAAGTCTGAAAGAAGATGCGGGCACCACCGCCAACGACACCCAGTATTATACCTTCTACATGATTGACGAGGAGCCGGAGGATTACACCGCTCTCACCGAAACAGATTCCGAAACGGCTGAAATAATACGCCGTGATGCCTATGAAAACGCCCTTACCGTCCCCGAAGAAACCTATGAAGCCGTCAAGAAATTCTGTGACGTCTATAAAATCGGACCCGATGACAAGGATGCGGTTGAAAAGGTGATTTCCGCGCTTGAAAGGGATTTTGAATACACTCTGAAGCCGGGTAAAGTTCCCTACGGCGAGGATTATATCAATTATTTC
The DNA here is from genome assembly GCA_024404015.1 of Clostridia bacterium. Classification (GTDB taxonomy): domain Bacteria; phylum Bacillota; class Clostridia; order Oscillospirales; family Acutalibacteraceae; genus CAG-177. The sequence goes on along the minus strand of JAKSQQ010000005.1, from coordinate 31,892 downwards.
CTTATGGGCAGTCAGAAGGGCTACTGTCAGCATTTTGCCTCCGCAGTCACCCTCATATTCAGATATCTGGGCATTCCCGCAAGATACGTTGAGGGATATGCCATAGACAGAGAAGATTTCTTCAATTCAACAATGGTTGAGAACGAAGATGTTTCGCAATGGGTTGAAGCATACTATAAAACCGAGCCCTTCGTTTCGGCGGTAGCCGTTCCCGACTATGCGGGACACGCCTGGGTGGAAATATATAAGGACGGCATCGGCTGGATTCCCGTGGAAGCCACCACAGCACCCTCTGCAGACAGCGGAAGAAATCTGCTGGCGGAGATTTTCTCCGGTCCCAATTCCCTTACCTCCCTGCCCCGTGACGTGATTGAAAAGGTAAGGCAGATGAACGCGGAAAACACCACCGCAAAGCTTGCCGCTCTGGGGCTTGCAATCTGGTATCTCATCAGAGGCGTATATTTCCTGCGTCTTTTCCTGCTGGTCATCAAGCGTCACAGAGGATTCTACACAAAGAAAAACCGTGTTAATCTCAACAACAGATATAAGCACCTTGTTCAGGTGTGGCAATTCGCCTACAACGACAAAGTCAATTATTCATACCTTGAATTTTTCGCGCTTCTGAAGGAAAAGGAATTATTACCCGAAAACTGCGATGAGCTTGCGGAAGATTTTGAAAAAGCTCTTTTCTCTTCAGAGGAAACAGATGCCGAAAAGGTCAAAGGAATGTCAAAAGCGCTGATTTCCGCATTATGGAAAATCGTATGGAAAATGCCCCTGCTCAAAAAAGCGGATTTCTTCCTGCTGAAAGTATTATGGTAAAGGAAATATCATTATGAAGCTTGAAGAAATGTGTCTTGAAGAACTGTGGCGGCTGTTCCCCGTATTTCTCGTTCCTCACAAAGAGGAATGGTCCCTTTGGTATGAGGAAGAAAAGAAGGAATTATTAAATCTTATTCCCGATAATATTCCCGTTATTATCACCCATATCGGCAGTACCGCCGTTAAGGATATAGCCGCAAAAGACATTGTGGATATACTTATTGAAACCGACAGCATATATAACATGGATAATATATGTGACGTGCTGGTGCAATCGGGCAGACTCTGTATGAGCAAAACAGAAAACCGCATATCCCTGAATAAAGGATATACGGAAAAAGGATTTGCACAGCGTGTATTTCACTATCACCTGCGACTTAAGGGCGATAACGACGAAATATATTTTCGTGATTATCTGAATAATCACCCCGAAACCGCAAGGGAATATGAAAAGCTTAAAATTGAGCTATGGCACAGATACGAACATGACCGTGATACTTACACAAACGGAAAAACGGATTTTATTAAAACATACACGGATAAAGCAAAAAGAGGATGCCGCTAAGCATCCTCTTTTCTTTTTGCTATTGTTTTTTAAGTTCAATGAAAGTGATAAGCTCACTCACCGTTGCAATTGCGGAAATATCTTCGTTTGAAACGGTAACGCCGAAGCAGTCTTCAACTTCAACCGCAAGATTGATAAGGTCAAGAGAGCTCATGCCGATATCCTTGCGCAGCTCGGACTCCGGTTTGATTTCATCGGGGTTAATGTCAATATAATCACAGATTATTGATTTTATTTCTTCTAACATGTGTGTTCACCTTTCAGTCAATTTCGGCAAGAATCTCGGAAAGCTTGATTTCCGGATTTGCGCAGCCCATTACCATGGCTTTTATTGTGTTATCATGAAGAGAGTCGATATCCGCATCCAAAATTGTATCGGTACGGTGAAGATATGCGAATCTGAGAGTATCCTTATAGGGATCCTTCATTGCATAAGAATAAAGGGGCATAACGTAGCTACCGAGATTGTAGCTGTGGAATTCATACTCCCAGTTATTCATTGTATCCTTTTCAAGAGGGAACCATGAAAGCATCATAGTAGTAGTACCGTCGGTCATACTGTAATGATACATATTGCTTTCATCGTCACGCCAACGCAGGAAAGGATAATTTACGTGACGCATAATATCGCCCTGAACGTCCTTGATTTTATCAATTGCTTCGGCAAATGTCAAGTCCGGAGGTAAGATTACTCTCCAGGGCATTGCCGACGCCATAGTACCGCCGCTTCTCTTTTCGTTGACGGTCTTTCTTCTGTTGGAAAGAAGAAGGAAGTGGGTGTCGTTTGTATTGCCGTTGATTTTGCTGACGTGAAGGCGCATTCCCAGCTGAGAAATAAGCTCACCGCTGACACCGGTTTCCGCCATATAATCAAGAATTACCTTACTGTCTTCAAACGAAACGGGTTTCCTTACGAGAATTGCCTTATCGTGGATGGGGTCAAAGCTGCCGCAGGCACGAAGGTCGGGATTTTTCTTTTTCTTTCTTGCCTCAAGCAGAGGACCGTTACCCATAACACCGTTCCAGATGGGACCGTTGTCCTTTGCAAAGTAGTCAATGTAGAAATCCTGATCCTTTTTAACCTTTTCGGCATTGTTGATATACTCAAGCTCTCTGCGGATTGTTTCTCTGTATGAGCCCAGGGGCTTCGGTAATTCCGTGCCCGTCTCAAGTGCCTCATAAACCGCAAGCAGGTCGTTGAAGAATATGAAAACAGCCGTAGCATCCATAATAAGATGACTTACATTAAAAAAGATACCGTTTCTGCCATCAGATGTATTATAGAAAAATACACGGAAATCTTCGCCCTTGAAAACTTTGATGGTCTTCTGAGCATCGGCTGTAAAGAATGACTCAAGCTCCTCGGGAGAGCTGAAATTCTTTACGGGTACCGTGCCGTAATCAAAGGAGTCAAGGAAATACTGCCTGTAATTCTTGCCCTTTTTCTCTATGCGAAGACGAAGGCAGTCGTTTCTTTCGATTTCGGTTTTGAATGCCTTTTGCATTATGTCAAAATCAATCTTTCTCGTGAGAGTGATTGATGCCGGAATCTGAGTAACCTGCTTATGAAAAAAGCTGTACTTCAGCATGAAGTTTATCATTTCCTGAGGTGGAGTCAAAGAAAATATTTCTCTGCTTGTACTCGTCATGATACGTTCACTCGCTTTCTGATAATTTTACCGCTGGCTGTTTTCTCAAAGGGGATATCTCTGATTCTCAGCTCGGTGATAATATGGGATGCCTTGGCAGAGAGATTCATCTCTTTTACCTTGGGCTCCAGCGTGCTGCGTATATCGTCTATACCGTTTGCTTCGCAGTAATCTCTGTTACCGAATATCTCAGCAACGATTCTGTCGTTTTCGGCATAAATCTGGACTTCCTGAACTTCGGGTATGGCGGCAAATTTCTTTTCAATCGCTTCGGGTGAAACGTTTTCACCGCCGGAAAGTATAATAAGATTTTTAAGACGGCCCGTAATGAAAAGCTCACGTCTTTCGGTAATGCTTCCTATATCACCGGTTCTGAGCCAGCCGTCCTCGGTAAACATTCTCTTTGTTTCCTCGGGCATTTCATAATAACCCATCATTACGGAAGGAGTAAGCACCTGAATTTCACCGTGTCTGCAGCGAACGTCGGCAATGTCGATTACTCTGCCTACAGATTCGGTGGATACTCTCTCGTCGGGAACGGAAATACGGCATCCCGCCTCAGTCATTCCGTAACCCTGTCTGAGATAAATACCCAGCTTATCGTAACCCTCAACGATTTCGGGATTAAGATATGCGCCGCCGGATATGAGCCATTTGAGATTCTTGCCGAAAACCCTTTTTCTGACTTCTTCGGGAGTAAGGTTGGGGTTTCTTGACGAAAGTGCCTTTGCTCTCTGGAGAAGCGACTGGGCAATCATGGGTACAACTCTCATAACCGTGGGCTCAAAGAGTCTTATATTGGCATTGAGATTTCTCAGGTCACCGTTAAGGCATACGGTAACGCCGTCACGGAGATTACGTATAATATCACCCGTGAAGCAGTAAACGTGGTGCATGGGAAGAACCGAAAGGGCAGTCTCTCCCTCACCCAGCGCTTCACAGTAATCGGTGTACATGGTATTGGCAACAAGACTTTTTGTGGAAAGCATTACACCCTTACGAATACCGGTTGTGCCGGAGGTGTAAATAATCGCCGCGCACTTTTCCTTGTCAACCTTATAATCGGAAAGCTTTGCATATTCCGAATTATCGGAATAGACCGCAAGTATATCTTCATAGTCATCTTCATCGGTAATATTGATGCTCTGCTTTATACCGGAAACGGAATTGCATATATCAATGGCTCTGCCGTAAAAATTATCCTCATACATAAGCACGTCAATATCAGCACTGCTGAAAAGACTGATTCCGTCGGCAGAAGACGTTTCGGGAGCAAAGGGCACAACCACGTTGCCGCTGATGAGTATGCCGAACAGATACGTAATGTACCTGTAGCTTGTTTTACCTACAAGAGCGATGTGCTTGCCCTCTCCGCATTCCTTGCGGAGATATCTGCAGATTGCAACAGCATCACTGCGCACGTCATTATAACTCTTGTCTATGATTTCTCCGTCTTCCAGATATCTTATAAAAGTTTTGTTTCCGAATTTTTCAGCACCTGTATCAAGGAGCTCCCTGATATCGGGCACGTAAAAATGCTTCATGACAAAATTATCTCCTTTCGGAACTGTAAAAATGCAACCATATTCTAAGCATCAGACACCTGAAAATAAACAGACAATTTTAGAATTTGTCTGATTTTTCAGACATTTATATGCTTTTGTCTGCATTATTTGTACTTCACATAGGAAATTGTGAAGCAATGGGATTTAAGCTGATGCCCCAGTACGTCACTGCGGAACTGATTGCCGGTCATGGCGATTCCGCACACGTTGATGCAGTCAACATAACCCACTGCGCTGTTCAGAGAACCGTCGTGGGATATGATTCTGAGCCAGGTGGAGGGATCTTCGCTTGTATCTGCCTCAAGCCCGTTTGCCTTGGCATATGCCTCCACGTATTTTTTTATGTCCTCAACGCTGAATTCCTTTTTGCTTACCTCAACCTCTTCGGGACTGGGAGCGCCGCCCTCAAGGTAATGCTTTGAGGTACCTCCCCATACTGTCTTTGAAGAGGTGGTCTTGCCTGCGGCAGAAGCAAAGTAAACTGCGTTGACATACTTGCCCTCATAATCCATATATACTGAATAGGGCTGTTCATCCTCGTTTGAGATATGAAGAACGCCGAAAACGATGCGTTCAACCTTTGTTCCCTTGTAATCGAAGCTCGGGTCAAAGGATTGCTGACCGTCAAAGCTGTTTGCCCTTGCAAACGAATAGGCGGCAATGGCCTGGGCTTTGATTGCTTCATCGGGAGAATTGGGGCCTATTTCGGGGCTTACCGTACGGCAAAGAAAGGCAACAAGGGTCATTTCCTCCCCGCCCTTGGTTATGGTTTTGGGAGTATGGGAATCAACCTTGAGAGTGACTCCGCGGTAATAGTAGGTAAGAATCTGCTCGGCAGTCCAGCCCTTTTCTGCAAGAGCAATGGCACCTCGCTGACTCATTCCCACGCCGTGACCGTAGCCGTAAACCGTAAATACGAATTTACCCTCGGAGGGGGTTCCGTCCTTATTGGTGGGGATTGTTTCTTTATCACCGTTTAGCTTTGATATTGCCGAAGCGGCGACATTTGTGATTTTATTTGCAAGGGCAGTGGCAATCTGCATACCCTCTGTGGTGAAGCTGTAATTTGCCGCACCGGTCGCACCGCTGTCCGCCTGATAGGACCAGTTAAAGGCGGTGGTGGTTTCGGTATAACGGGCAACCGTGGCAGTAACGACGGAATTTGAAACCTCTGCCGCCGTTTCCTCCTGCTTCATGCTCTTCTTGTATACGGAAATACCGATGGCAAGGCATACCGCAACCGCAAGTACCACGCAGGCAATTATTATGTAGAAGGGCGTGGGATTGTTATTCACGCTTTTTCTTTCGGGGGGGTTGATTCCGTTATCCGCCGCATCGGATATCATTTCGGTCAGCTTGATGGCTGCCGCCTTTGCAAGCTTTTCTTCCGTATCATCCTCAAGGGGATGAATAACCTCCACCTTGGCGCTTTCACTGTCTGCAACGCAGATGCTTACGGAGCCGTCGGCGGCTGTTTCCGAAACGGCAACACCGTAGTCACAGTCATATCTTTCCTTTGCGGCTTTGGCCACGTTTGCTATGTATTCCTTGTCCTCGGGGTCACCTTCAACGCTGACCTCCGAAAGCTTGAAGACGTCCTTTGACACTCCGATATTGTCCAGTACGGCAACAAATGCTCCGGACAGACCGAAATCCGCTATACCCATAGTCTTGCCGGCTTTACGTACCGAGTCAAGTCTGTCGGCTATGATTTCTCTGGGAGTCTTCTGTACGCTTTCCGTTTCAAGGGCACCGGAAGCAATGGCATATTCCAGCTCCTTTGCGCCCAGAGGAAGCAGGACAATATATCCTTTGTCCAGCTTAAAGCTGATTGCCGAATCAAGGCCGTTCTCCGAAGGAAAGATTTTTCCTCCCTGGGGAACTGCCGAATGTATGATATGTTCTTTGGAATCTCTTATCAACTTGATTCCTATATTCCTTATTACTGCTGAAGAACGAAGAACTTTGACGGAAAGAACCTTCAACAGCAGAGTCTTAACCTTAACATAATCGTCAGAATCAACGGCGATTACGGCAGTAAGACCTGCAGAGGCATCTCGGGAAGCGGATGAAACCGCTTCTTTTTCGTTGGCATATCTGAATGACTCACCGATTTCGGATTTACCGGAAATAATTTTATACGCATTATTGACCTTATCGGTTTTTTCTGCGTCTCCGGGCAGATAAAGGTTTACTTTTCCGACCATAGTATCAACTCCTTTCCTTGAATGTCTTTTATATCTTCATCAAGATTGCGGGTTATCAGTTGGGAGTCCAGCTGTTTTCACCCTTGTAGGGATTCGTCTTTTTATTGGCATCGTACCACGCCTGAGGATACTTTGGATTATTGTTCTTTGTTACCTTTGAAGTATCCACACTTTCGTTTTCGCCCTCTCTTACCATTCTGGCAACTATTACCAGTCTTGCGCCGTCAAAGTCATAACAGCAGGTTGAAAGAGTAAGAATCTTGTCAGAGGGATTGATGTCAACGCCTGTATCGTAGAATTTCCTCTTGTCGATTTCACGGATGTATTCCTCAAATTTTATATCTGAAATATCAAGGAAGTTATAGTAGAACATATATCCGTTGTCCTGACTTGCGGTGGAATTCGTAATAAAGGCGGCGTAAACCTTCCACTTGTAATCTCCGTAGATTGTGTTGCATTCAATAACGGGAGCGCTCTTGTATCCTGCGATTTCCCTGTAATTTTCAAGCAAGCCGAAAATCAGGTTGTCGTAGTGCATATTGTGACCGTAAATTACGGTATTTCTGGGAAGCGAACGAAGGTCCTCGATTCTTGAATCAAAGAAAGGAACACCGTATTCGTTTTTCTTCTTATAGAAGTCTTTTCTCAAATAGAATGAATTCTGCTTTCCGTCCTCTGCCTCTTCCTCCTGAGTTGCCTGAACAACGGGGAAGTTGATGTCAAGGGCGTCAATGGTTATCCATCCCGCAATATCGGGGTTAATCTCGTAAAGCTGAGTATATTTCGCCTTCATCTGTGCGGGATAATCGGAATTTTCGGAAACAACGTCGGTCTTATCTCCGCCGGGAGCGGGAAGCATATCCGAAACCTTCTGATATTTATTCTTTGTAAGCATGGGATTGATAAGGTAGGTGTAGAGAAGGACACCGCTGCTGACGATAATTGTAATAATTGCGACCACAAGTACAATCTTTCTCACAAGGTCGCCCTTGGATGAAGCGTTTTCGTCTGCATCGGGATTTTTTGCGGCTCTCTTTGCCGCCTGCCTCTCGCTTCTTGAGATCTTACCGTCATCCTCATAAATGAGGTCGGGAACCACACCTACAGTCTTACCGGTATTGGGAGTAAGGGAATCCACGATAACCGAGGGAGCATCCTCACGTGAGGGCTCTTCTTCGTCAAGAAGCTCAAAGGTGATTTCCTGCGGCTCCGATTCTTCCTGAGGTACCTTGACTGCAGGGAAAATTTTAGTTTCCTCGGGAGGAACGTAGGAGCTGATATCCACGTATGCCGGCTTCTCCTTGATTTCTTCCTTAACTTCCTCTTTGACCTCTTCTGTGATTTCTGCGGGAGCTTCTGCCGTTTCATCGTCACCGAGAAGCTCTGCAAGCTGAGAGTCAAAATCCTCGGAATGAATATCTATTTCAATATCTGTCGGTATTACAGGTGCAACGGGAGCAACGGGTGCTGCGGGAGCAACGGGAGCAACGGGTGCTGCGGGTGCAACAGGTGCTGAAGGAACATAATTCTCAACGGACTCAAGTCCCTTATTTCCCTCTATGTTTTCAAGTATCTTTGAATATCCGCTGTCGGCGGAATCAGTCTCCGCTTTAAGGGAATCAAGCATACTGAATATGTCATCCTTGGCAATCGCAGTATCAACGGCAGGTGCCTCGGGAGCTTTCTGCTTTTCAACGGGAGGAGCGGGAATATCAATATATTCCTCGGGACTCATCCACATATCCTCCATGGGAGGAACCTCCGCCTTTCCCGTTGTCTTCGCTTTTGACGCAAGGGTAACGGGCCCCGTACTCCTGATGCTGTCCACAAGAGTGTTGATTTCATCCTCAAGGGAACGCTCAGTTTCCTTTATATCCTCATGAAACCCTTCATAGAGAACGGCATCGCTGTTTTTATCATTGAGGAAGTTTCCTATGTCAATCTCAGTTATGGCTTCCTCATTGCCGATATTTATGCCTTCGCTGACAATTTCCGGCTTCTTTTCGTTATCTGCCATAATAATTCTCCTTTATCACTGGGCGTTGGGTGTCCATCTGGGTGAGTCCGCATAGGGATTCTGCTGTCCCTTTGATCTGTACCAGTATGCCGGCCTTCTGTAATCCGGATTATCCTTGACGAGGGAGGGGTTGATTTCTTCACTCTCACCGTCACGGAGAAGTCTGCCCACAACAACAAGTCTTGTGTCGTAACTGCCGTAAACATAGATGCAGGTTGAAAGTGTGATAATCGTATCGGTGGGCTGAAGGTCAACTCCCGTATCGTAAAGTTTCCTTTCGTTTACCTGCCGTATATATCCCTCCATGTTACTGTCGGACATATCGGGGTAAATATAATTGAAGAAATATCCGTTATCTGCGGCCTCCTGTGTGGTTGAGTAGAAAACCGCACAGATTTTGAACGTATAATTCTCTGTAAGCGTACTGTACTTTATCGTGGGGCAATCAATAAAATGCTGTTTGTCCTGATAATCGTAAAGTGAACGGAACGACTGCTTGGGAATATGGTCACTCTGACCCGTTGTATGGGCGTGAATGACGGTATTCTTTGAAAGTCCTCCGTCATTCCTGCAACGGTAATCAAGGAAGGGATTACCGTAGTTGGGACTTTCCGTATTGGTTACCCTGTTGTAGAAATTTCTGGTCAGATAATAATCATTATCCTTGCCCTGAACGATAGGTGTGTCAATTTCCGTGCCGGAGATTGACAGCCATCCTGTAAGGTCGTCGTTGATTGCATAAGCGGGCTTTAATTCCTCAAGGATACCGTCGGGGTAAGTCGTATTTTTCATATCGTTGGAAACGATACCCTCAAGGGTGTTTCCCAAAGCGTTTACCTCAACCGAATCGTTAAGTACATAGTTGACAGCGGCTTCAAAGCTACCGGATGAACCGTTATTGCTTCCGACAGCGGTAATCACCGTAAGCACTATGAAGCAAAGTGCCGCCGCGCCGAAAAGAACACTGAGTACAACCGATATTGTGTTGTTATCCTTTTTCAAGTCATCTGCCTCCTTCCAAATAAATTCTGATTAAATTGATTGCTCTTGATGCGGCAACGTATCTGTTGTATTCTCTGTCGTTTCTGCCGGTTTCAATCTTTTGGCAAATCTGACAGTCCTTTGCATCAAGTGCCGTATAAATAAGTCCGGGAGCTTTTCCCTCTTCGTCCGCATCGGGACCTGCAAAGCCGGTAACGGAAACGCCTATATCCGCTCCCGTTACTCTACGGATTCCCGCCGCCATTTCCCTTGCGGTTTCTTCGCTGACGGCTCCGTGCTCCGACAGAGTCCGATGACTGACACCGAGTGCTTTCTCCTTGACATCATTTGCGTAAGTGATAATGCCGTGCTTAAACACACTGCTGGCTCCGGGGATATCCGTAATCCTCTTTGCTATGTAGCCGGCAGTACAGCTTTCCGCCGTGGCAACCGTAAGATTTTTTTCTTTGAGCAGTCTTACTGTCTGCTCCTCTATACAACTCACGTCTACTCCGTAAACGTAACTGCCCAGCCGTCTGACTATTTCATCAATTACGGGACGGGCGATTTCATCCGCCTCCGTGGCGGTATTTGCCTTTGCGGTAACTCTCAAAAGGGATTCGCCGGGTTTGCAGTAGGGTGCCACCGTGGGATTTTCATTTTCAAGTAAATCCGAACACATTTCCGCCATCGTACTTTCTCCCAGGTCAATGGTGCGTATCTCATGGGAAACGATGGTGCAGGTGCGGTATTCTTCAAGGAAGGGAATTGCCCATTCCCTGAACATAGGTGCCATTTCGTAGGGAGGACCGGGAAGAATAATGAGGCATTTGCCCTCCTTTTTCATTCCCATTCCGGGAGCCGTTCCGTTTCTGTTTTCAAAAACGGTGCCGCCCACGGGACAATATGCCTGCTTCAGATTTGAGAGAGGCATATCCTTTCCCCTGCGTTCAAAATATGATTTTATATCATCCGCTATTTTTGTATTCAGCTCAAGCTCAAAGCCGAACTGCTTACAACAGACCTCTTTGGTAATGTCATCTGCGGTAGGACCGAGGCCTCCGGTTGCGATTACTATGTCGCTTCTGCCGACGGCTCTGTCAACCGCCTCGGCAAGCCGTTCGTAATTGTCACCCACCGTTGTGTGATGAAGCACGGAGATGCCCATTTTCGCAAGCTCAAGGGACAAAAATCTGCAATTGGTATTAAGTATGTCTCCCAGCAGTATTTCCGTACCCACCGAAAGAATTTCGCATACAGCCGTACTCTTCACCTTCCGTCTGTCAGTTGTCTATAAGTACAAATCTTGCCTCTGCGGCAGCCACTTCAACCATGGGCTTCCAGTCAAAGGCCTCCTCCGCCTTTTCCACGTAATCGAGTGTGGGTCTTGTACGGGGATGCTTAGGAGTAAATACGGTACAGCAGTCTTCATAAGGAAGTATTGATATATCAAAAGTGTCTATTTTTCTTGATATTTCTATTACTTCGTCCTTATCCATACCGATGAGGGGTCTGAAAACGGGAATGTTACATACCGCCTCGGTGCAGGCGATAGCAGGCATCGTCTGGCTTGCCACCTGCCCTACGCTTTCGCCCGTAATAAGGGCTCCCGCCTTTTCTCTTGCGGCAATAATCTGTGCCGTTCTCATCATCATACGGCGCATAATGACCGTGAATATATCCTCGGGACATTCATCCTTGATTTTTTCCTGAATTTCCGTGAAGGGAACTACCCAGAGTCCGATTCTGCCGGAATATTTTGAAACCTTGCCCAGAAGACGGTGTACCTTCTGCTCGGCCTTTTCGCTGGTATAGGGAGGAGAAGCAAAGTGAACTGCGGTAAGCTCAAGACCTCTCTTTGCCATCATGTATCCCGAAACGGGGCTGTCAATACCTCCGGAAATAAGCAGACACGCTTTACCTGCGGAGCCCACGGGCATACCGCCTGCACCCTTTATCTGCTTGCCGTGAATATATGCAGCATCGTCACGGATTTCAATATTTACCGTAACGTCAGGGTTGTGAACGTCAACGGAAAGATTGGGAAACTTATTGAGAAGATAACCCCCTGCCTCACGGCAGATTTCCGGGGAATTAAGGGGGAATTTCTTATCCGAACGCTTCGCCTCAACCTTAAAGGTTGAAGCCGCCATAAGGTCAAATCTCAGATACTCCTCCGTCTGTTTAAGGATGGTCTGAAAATCCTTTTCAACCGCAAGGGCTCTTGAAAAACCGGCGATTCCGAATACGGTACGGATAATTTCAGCCGCCTGCGTAAGGTCCGCATCATCATCTGCGGGAATGGCGACAATTGTTGACTGAGCTGTACGGAAATCAAATCTTCCGATTTTTTCAAGGCGGTGTCTCATATTCTTGATGAGAATGTCTTCAAAGGTGCGTCTGTTCAGTCCTTTGAGAGCAAGCTCACCGTTTTTAATCAAAATTACTTCCTTCATAATATCTCCGTTATTTAATGGCTCTGATTTGCTGTTTGCCGAGATTTATCATTTCGACGAGATAGTCGATTTCTTCTTTTGTCGTGTATCGTGAAAAACTGATTCTGAGGGGACTTTCCATTCTGTCACGGTCAAGTCCCATTTCCGTAAGTACCCTGCTTTTCTTTCCTTTTGAACAGGCAGAGCCCGCGGAAACACATATTCCCTTTGATGAAAGGAAATTGAGCATGGGCTCGGATTTGATGCCCGTTACTGAAATATTGGTCACGTATGGAAGGGCATCACGGGGAGAATTAAGCTCAATACCGCCGATTTTTTCAAACTCCGAAAGCATATAGTCACGAAGCTCCGTGATAACGGAAAGTTCTTCTTTTATATCGGGAAGGGCATCCGCCGCCGCACCGAAGCCGGCTATTGCGGGCACAGGCTGAGTACCGGGTCTGACTTTCATTTCCTGCTCTCCACCGAGAGTACGGGGCTTAAGACGTGTACCTTTTTTTATGTAAAGGGCTCCCGCGCCCTTGGGACCGTGAATTTTATGGGAGCTTACGGTAACCAGGTCCGCGCCCATTCTGAGAGGATTTACATTAAGCTTACCGAAGGCCTGAACGGCATCCACGTGAACGTAAGCATGAGCTCCCGATGCGGTAACGGCTCTTTTTGCAAGCTCAACGGGCATGATTGAGCCCACCTCGTTATTGACGTACATCATTGTTACCAGAATCGTATCCGGAGTAACTGCCGCTATAAGGTCGGCGGGATTGATTTTTCCCGTTTTATCAACGGAAAGTCTTATAATCTCGAAGCCCTCCTCCGAAAGACGGTTGAGCGCCTCGTCTATACTGGGATGCTCAACGCTTGTAGCTACGATTCTTTTGCCGTATCTCTTGAGAGAATACGCCGTTCCGAAAAGGGCAAGATTGTTGCTTTCCGTTCCTCCGGAGGTAAAGAAAATCTCGCCGCTCTCGCAGGAAAGCTTTGATGCAATACTCTGCCTTGCCTTCTCAAGAAGTGTATCCGCTTCAAGTCCGGAATAGTGTAAAGAAGAAGGATTTCCCCAGCATTCGGTAAGAGCATTTTCCACCGCTTTTATTGCCTCCGGGCAGGGCTTTGTCGTTGCGGAATTATCAAAATACGCCTGCATAAATCTCTTCTCCTTTCCCGAAAATTACGCTGAATTTTATATGCACGCAAATTCCCACTTTAAGCATATTCGTTTGGTATTATACCACCTTTATTTGTTTTTTTCAATATATTTTTTTATTATATGTGTTATTGCAAAAATACCGAGGTTGTGATATGATATTTTCAACATTTTTCCGGAAGGAGATTATTAAATGAAAAAAGCACTCTTCAAACTGATTTCCGTCACTATGATCTGCGTGATTCTTCTGAGCTCCGTATTGGGAGTTCAGGCCTTCGCTCAGCAGATTGAAATCAAGGAAAAAACTCCCGTTCTTGACGAAAACGGCTATCTGACACAGTCCGGCTACTGCTTTACTCCCCTCTATCAGTATGACCGCAGTGCCATCAAAACAAGCCCCCTTAAAACGAAGGAATGGGACTTCTATCAGATTTCCAACGACCGCTACACCGTTCAGGTCACCATAGCCGACATTTCTCTCGGCGGTGCGGTTACCGTAGGATATTTTGACAGAGAAACCGGTGAATCCAACAGCACCATGGTACTCAATCTCCTCACCCTCGGCAAATTCAAGCTCGGTTACGGAAACGGCGGTCTTTGCCAGGACGATTCTCAGCCCCACAAATACGTAAGAAAAGGTCTCAATTTTGATTTTGAAAACGAAGTAACTGCCACTCAGAGAACTCTGAAGTTCAAGGGCAAGGCGGGGCTGAAGGATTTCACCGTAGACCTTGTACTTGAAATGCTTCCCGAACACGAATCACACTATATTGCCGTTCCCTTTGATAACGGAGCAGGCAGACGCTTCTATTACAATCAGAAAACCAACTGCATGGCAACAACAGGTACCGTTACCTGCGGCGATACCTCATTTGAATTCAAGGGTAAGGAAGATAATTCCTATGCCGTACTTGACTGGGGCAGAGGCGTATGGCCCTTCCATCAGGTATGGTGGTGGGGCAACGGCTCAACCACACTTGATAACGGCGACGTATTCGGCTTTGAAATCGGCTGGGGCTTCGGTGATACAAGCTGCGCATCCGAAAGCACCGCTTTCCTCAACGGTAAAGCATACAAGCTGGGTTATCTCTCCCTTGTTGACGAAGACGGCATTGTAAAGCCACTTGACTCAAACTGGGCAGATAACGGCAAGGAATGGAAAATCGTCAGCGATGACGGAAGCTTTGAAATGACCATGACTCCGGAATACGATAACTACACCATGCTCAGATTCCTCTTTGTAGGTAATCTCTGCCATCAGGTATTCGGCAAATGGAACGGCACCGTACGTCTCGGTGACGAAACCATTGAAATCAAAGACATGACGGCATTCCTCGAAAGATCGGATAACATGTGGTGATTGAAATGAAAACGAGACTTTTATCTGTAATACTCGCTTTGATTATTTCCGTAAGCGGATGCCTGTGCATCTTTGCCTCGGCTGAAGATAATACTTCCTCCGCTTACGACGGTACTCCCGTGATAATGATAAGGGGTATGGATTTTGAAGGACTTTACGTTGATGAAGGCACGGAAAACGAGCGGAACTGCTTCAAGGGTATTGACGCAGGTCAGCTCATAGGCACGATATTCAAGGCACTCTTCAAGGGCATCTTCACCAACAGTACCGAAAAAGGCGTTCAGGTGCTTGCGGATTATTTTAACGACGTTATGGGTGCCATGTCGTGCAATCCCGACGGCTCTTCAAAATATAACGTGGGCGTTCACGAATATCCCCTCTCCCTCGCAAACTACCCGGATTTTGTAAAATCCCTGGGTGGAAACAACGAAGTGGGGTTCATGAAAACCGCCGTTGAAAAATACGGCGCGGAAAACGTTTATTATTTTAACTACGACTGGCGTATTGACCCGTACATCAATGCAGAGCGTCTTGATAAGCTCATTGATCAGGCAATCAGCGACTCCGGTAAAGATAAGGTCAATCTTGTCTGCTGCAGTATGGGCGGAATTGAAGCAACAAGCTACATTTACAAATACGGCTATTCAAAGCTGAATAAGGTACTCTTTGTATCTTCTACCTTCTGCGGTACCCACGTAACCTCTGACCTGCTTCAGGGCAAAGTGGTAATAAATGCAGACAATCTGTATAATTATGCAAATCAGATGTTCGGCCAGGGCAACAAGGCACTGTCGGTGCTACTTAATGTACTGTACAAAACAAAAATTTTGAATGGGCTTGTAAACGGCGTAAACAAGCTTGTTCCGAAGCTTATTGACCCTGTCTATAAGCTATTTCTCAGAGATACCTACGGCTCCATGCCCACCGTCTGGGCACTGGTGCTTCCCGAAGATTACGACAACGCCGTAAAGTATATGTTCGGCGGTGAAGAAGACAAATATGCAGGCATAATCGAGCTGTCAAAGCAGTATCAGGAAATGCAGGCAAAACGTAACGAAATGCTTTTGCAGGCACAGGAAGACGGCGTTTACATCGCAGTAATAGCCGGCTATGACAGAGCGGTTACTCCCCTCTACACCGGCGGCGGCGGAACGGGTGACAACATTCTTGAAGCCGACCGTATGCTGGGCGGAGCAACGATAGCTCCTCTGGGCACCACGCTCGGTGAGGGCTACACGGGTGAAAGAGTATCTCCCGACAACATCGTTGATCTGAGCGGCGTTATCTTCCCCGAAACCACCTGGGCGTTGAAGGGATGCCCCCACGTTCCTCTGAACAGCGGCAGCGATTGCAGTGAATTTATATTCACAATTCTTGAATATGACGGACGCTTCACAGTAGATACGGATGCCCGTTATCCTCAATTCATGAAGTCCTCATCCGCAATGAATCTTGAAAAATTCTGATTAACACCGACCGTCGGGGCAGATTCCCGACGGTCTTTCTTTTGCTTCCCTTATTTTGTTTTTGCTCTTGAATAAATAAAAAGTGTGTGATAAAATAAAACGAATATCATCTGAACCTATGCGTGAAAGGCGGTGAAGGAATGAATAAGATACTTGTTGCGGATGACGAAACTCTCATCAGACGATTGGTCTGCGATTTTTTGAAAAAATCGGGATATGAAACCGTTGAAGCGGTTGACGGCAGAGATGCAATTGAAAAATTCAACACGGTCAAGGGTATAAATCTTCTTGTCTGCGATATCATGATGCCGGAGTTTGACGGCTGGGAAGTCTGCAAAAAAATCAGAGAAACAAGTACCATTCCCATCATCGTGCTTACCGCAAGAAGTCAGGAATTTGACGAGCTTCTTTCTTTTGAGTCCGGAGCGGACGACTTCGTTACGAAGCCCTTCAGTCCCACGATTCTTGTCAAGAGAATCGAAACTCTCCTCAAGAGAGCAGGCAAAAGCGAGCCCCATGTTGACGGCGTTATCACAATTGAGGGTCTGACTCTGAGCGTTCCCTCCCACTCCGTTACCCTTGAGGGCAGAAACGTGGAGCTGACCATCAAGGAATTCAGCATTCTCGAAAAGCTTATGTCAAATCCCGGCAGGATTTATTCCAGAGATAATCTGCTTGACAGTGTGTGGGGACTTGATTTTACGGGTGACGCCCGTACCGTTGACTCTCATATAACAAGACTGCGTACCAAGTTGGGTGTATGGGGCGAGGAACACCTTAAAACCGTGTACGGAGTAGGATACAAGATAGAGGTGAATAACCTCTGAAAAAATCCTTCAAGCTGATATTCGGAAAGCTGAGGGCAAAAATTCTCCTTGCCACAATTATTGTTTTTGTTGCCTTCTTTGTCATTATCAGACTGCTTTCCTACCCCATTCTTTTTAAATCCCTCTCCCGGAGGACCTACAACGAGCTGAAATCAGTTGCAAAGGCAGTCAACGACCTGATTCCCGGCTCTTCCTCATATTACGATGACCTTTACATCATTGCCCGCAATCACAATTCGGCTTTTGAAATAGTGGATGCCGAAGGCTCCCTGCTCTATACAAGCAGAGGTACGGGCGCTCCCACAAGCACCTCCCACTTTGCCTCCTCCGCCTCAGTCACACCCGAATATCGTGACATGGTGGTTTCCACAAGCTATGCGAAGGACTACAACCTTGATTTCAAGGACGTTGAAATCCTCCGCAAGGCGGCAACAAGCTCGGCATATTTCATCTATCATTCCGAGCTTGACGACGGCAATACGGTCTACGTTTACGATGCGGTCGCCGACGTTGAAAACGTGGCGGACGTTACCGACACGGTTTACACCATTTTCAGCTTATGCACCATCACCCTGCTGTGTGTTATTTTCGTTATTCTCGTTTCACGGCTTTCAAAGCCCGTTGAGGAAATGAACTCCATTACCAAAAACATGGCGGCGCTGGATTTCAGTAAAAAATGCAAAGACCACGGCAACGACGAGGTAGGCGAGCTGGGAAAGAGCATCAACATTCTTTCCGACAAGCTGGACATGACACTTGCAGACCTGAAGGACAAAAACATTCAGCTTGAAAAAGATATTGAGCTTCGTCTTGCTCTTGACAATGCGAGAAAAGACTTTATCAGCAACGTTTCCCACGAGCTGAAAACTCCCATTGCAATCATCTCCGGCTATGCCGAGGGCGTATGCGAGGGTATCAGCGACGACCCGCAGGTAATCAAAGAATACTGCGGAATAATCAGGGATGAATCCAACAAGATGAATTCCCTTGTGCTTCAGCTTCTTGAAATCACCAAGCTGGAAAGCACTTCAAAAGAGTTTACCCCCTCCCTCTGGAGTATCGGCGAAGCCGCCGTAAGACTTCTTGACCATCTTTCGCTTCAGATTGAAGCGGAAGGCGTTACGGTGCGCAACGATATCCCGGTTTCCGCACTTTGCTGGTCCCAGGAGGATAAAATAGAAACCGTACTCAGAAACTACATTACAAACGCCATCGCCCATTGCTCGGGAGAGAAAAAAATAATTCTCTCCTCCGAGAAGAAAGACGGCCTGCTGCGCATAAGCGTATTCAACACCGGCGAGCATATCGCAGATGAAGATATTTCTTCAATCTGGGACAGCTTTTACAGAGGCGATAAGTCCCACGACAGAAGCGAAAACCGTTTCGGTCTCGGTCTTTCAATAGTCAAAACCGTTATGTCGGCACACAAGTGCGGCTACGGTGTGCAGAACGTTGACGGCGGCGTAGTATTCTGGTTCGAGGTTGCCGAGGATTCACAGTTTTATGATGACAAAAAGCAGTAAAAAGAGAATATTTTTCCTGCTGACGGCCCTGTGCCTTACGGTATGCATTACGCTGTCTTCCTGCGGATTTTCTTCTGCCGACTCGGTTTCGGTTATCCGCAAGGTTGCCACTCGCAACGAGATAAGCGTACCCGGTACGGGCAACGAGAAGCTTCATTACTCCTCGGGAACCGACAAGCTGAAAAAAGCCGGTGTTTCCTCCGGATTTATCGACCTGTACGTTGACGAGGAAAGATGCGCTCCCGCCATTTACGATAGTTCGGCGGACATGATGTGGTCGGCACTTCCCGAAATGCCTGCCGTCGGTGAAAATGAAGAAATACCCTCCTGCAGTGCATCCGTGATTTCTCTGAGGATTATCGGCGGCACGGACGTATATCTGCTCAACAGTCAGGATAATTCCGTGGCATACGGTACCGCTTCTGCAAAAAAATCCGATAAGGGCTACACGTTCACATACAACATTTTTGATTCCGCAGAAAACGCCCGCGCAAAAAAACACGATAAATCCTCTGTGGGCTTTGCCGTCACCCTTGACGTTACTCTTAAAGACGGCAATATGACCGTGGATTGCAAATATAAAAATCTGACGGGCAACAAGGACGCCTTTATTGAGAATATCGAAATTCTCAACAGCTTCGGTGCCTACGACAGTACCGACAGTGAAAATTTCCTGCTTGTGCCTGACGGATGCGGCGCAATAATTGATACCGCTGTATATGACGAATCCTTTGAATCCCTCTCCTTTGCGATTTACGGTGACGACCCCGCCCTTTCCGAAGAAAGCCCGGGAACGGCATGCGTACCTGCCTTCGGCATAGACAGAGGCGATGCGGCATTTGCCGTGCTTATTGAAAAGGGAGACGCCGTTTCCCGTATCAATGCAGACAAATCAAAGGGCCCCGGAAGTTATAACAGAGTTTACTCCTCTGTCAATATAACTCCCTCGGTTTATGAGGATAATAAGCTCCTTATTTCCGATAAGCCAACAACGGATGAAATTAAACTTTGCTACCGTTTCCTTTCGGGAATAAACGCCTCCTATTCAGGCATGGCATCAGCCATAAGAGAACAGCTTATCAGAAATTCCGTGCTGACTCCCGGAAGCATTACTCCCACGGAGCATCTTCCCTTTTATCTCACCCTCAACGGCATAGAATACCGTAAGGGCATATTCGGAATAAAAACGGCGAAGGAGCTTACGGATTTTAACCAGACACACGAGATGCTCGTGAGAACGAAAAACAAGGGTATAAGCAACGTGACGGTCAGATATGATTCCGCAGGCACCGGCGGACCCGATTCCGCAGATATCACCCGCTCCGAAATACTTCCCGAATTGGGGGGTAATAAAGGGCTCAAGGAATTATATTCATATATTTCGGACCAAAATATGAGCTTGTTTATGAAAGCAAATATCATTACCTCCGCAGAGGATTTCAAAAAGAGCGGAGCAAGGGATATTTTCAACAACAAGGTCACGGGAAAATCCGGATTTTTCAGAAATCTGTCGGGAATTGCCGACGTGGTGCTGAAGGTACTGACCGTAACAAAAAATATTCCCGTTACGGGTATCTGCATAAGCGATGCAGGGCAGTATCTGTGCTCCGATTTTTCTGACAGCGGACTTCTTCGTCAGGAGGCGTCGGACCTGCTTCGTGAAAAGATTCCGCGTCTTTCCACCGCAGGTGAGATTATGGTTGAGCATTGCAACTTCAACGTGCTGAAAAATGCCTCGCGAATTATTGACATTCCCCTTACCACTACCGTAAGCAAGAGCGGTTCATACATTCCCGTTCCCTTTATCCAGCTTATTCTCCACGGCATCTGCGATTATGCGGGTCATCCGATAAATACGGGGAAAAACACGAAGGAAACCCTGCTTAAATACATTGAATACGGTGCAAGCCCTCATTACGAATGGAATTACGTGCCGGATGATAAAAACGAATCCGACATAAGATATTACGACAATACAATCAACGGCGCCGCCGAATACTACGCTGCCGCAGACGAAGCCCTCAACGACCTGCGTGATGCCAGAATGACCAATCACTACAGAGCAGATGACGGAGTTTACTGCACCGAATACGATAACGGCGCAACGATTATAGTAAATTACACAGACAGCAGCTGCAACGTGCTGGGCGCGGTAGTGCCTGCCCGCAGCTTCCTGAGAACAGGCGGAGGTTAATATGCCATTCATCAGAACAACAACCACAAAAACCATTGACGACACAACGAGAGAAAACCTCAAAGCAAAGCTGGGACAGGCGATTGCTCTCATTCCCGGCAAAAGCGAAAGCTGGCTCATGCTGGCCTTTGACGACGGCATTCCCATGGCATTCAGAGGAAATTCCGAAGACGATTTCGCCTATCTTGAGGTCAATATTTTCGGCTCTTCATCGGATGCGGCATACGACAGACTCACGTCTGCTCTCTGCACCATAATCAATGAAGAACTGGGTATTCCCCTTTCCAACATTTACGTAAAGTACATGGAAGCGGCGCACTGGGGCTGGAACGGCTCGAATTTCTGATATGGAAAACAGTAAAAAATCCCTGCTTATCACCGCCGTAATCGTATTGGTTACGGTATCAATCCTGTTTGCGGTCAAGGCGGTTGACATTACCGTTGAATCCGAAAAGATTCAGGCAGTCACCCTTACCACGGAAAAGCAGACTCAAACGGATTTAATCAATCTCAATACCGCGTCATTTGATGAGTTGAAGAATTTGCGGGAAATCGGTGAAATCAGAGCCCGGGCAATCATAGATTACCGTGAACACCACGGCGGATTCAGAAGCGTTGACCAACTGCTTGAGATTGATGGGATAGGTGAATATGCAGTTGAAATAAACCGTGACATTCTCACGGTGTAAAAAAGGTTAATAAACTCTAACAAGGAGATAAATACAAATGGACAGAGTAGAAATCAAAAAGCTCTGGGAGGATTCACAGAGCTACGGCGGTAAACAGATTACTGTTTACGGCTGGGTAAAAACAATCAGAGACTCCAAGGATATCGGCTTTGCCGAGATCAACGACGGTTCAAGCTTCAAGGGTGTTCAGATTGTTTTTGAATCCGCAAAAATCGCAAACTACAAGGACATTGCAAAGACAAACGTAGGTGCCGCTCTCAAGGTTACGGGTACTCTCCTGCTTACCCCCGAAGCAAAGCAGCCCTTTGAAATCAACGCAGATGAAATCAGCATTGAAGCGGTTTCAACTCCCGACTATCCTCTTCAGAAAAAGGGACACAGTCGTGAATACCTGAGAAGCATTGCCCACCTCAGACCCAGAACAAATCTTTTCAATGCGGTTTTCAGAGTACGTTCAACCCTTGCTTATGCAATCCATAAGTATTTCATTGACCAGGGCTTCGTATATGCCCATACTCCCCTCATCTCCTGCTCCGACTGTGAAGGCGCAGGCGAAATGTTCAAGGTAACCACTCTTGACATGGAAAACGTACCCAAAACAGAAGACGGTCAGGTTGACTATACAGAGGACTTCTTCAAAAAGCCCGCATATCTTACTGTATCCGGTCAGCTCCAGGCGGAGACCATGGCACTTGCATTCGGCAAGGTATATACCTTCGGTCCCACCTTCAGAGCAGAGAAATCCTACACTCAGCGCCACGCCGCAGAGTTCTGGATGATTGAGCCCGAAATCGCTTTTGCAGACCTTGCAGAGGATATGGACTATGCCGAGGGCATGATTAAATACGCCATCAGCTACGCCCTTGAAAACTGCAAGCAGGAGCTTGAATTCCTCAACAATTTCGTTGAGAAGGGACTTATTGAAAAGCTGACAACCGTTGCCACCTCCGATTTCGGCAGAGTAACCTACACGGATGCCGTAAAGATGCTTGAGGAACACAACGATGAATTTGAATTCAAGGTAAGCTGGGGCTGTGACCTTCAGACAGAGCACGAGCGTTACCTTACCGAAAAAATATTCAAAAAGCCGGTTTTCGTTACGGATTATCCCAAGGAAATCAAGGCATTTTATATGCGCCTCAACGACGACGGCAAGACCGTTGCCGCGGCTGACTGCCTTGTAATGGGCATAGGCGAAATCATCGGCGGAAGCCAGAGAGAGGAACGTCTTGACGTTCTTGAATCAAGAATCAATGAACTGGGTCTCAAGCCCGAGGATTACGACTGGTATCTTGACCTGCGCAGATACGGCGGCGTCAAGCACAGCGGCTTCGGTCTGGGCTTTGAAAGACTCGTTATGTACACAACGGGTATTGACAATATCCGTGATGCTATCCCCTATCCCAGAACAACCGGTTCTGCGGAATATTGATAAATTGCCGTAAGGCGTGAAAGAGGAAAAGATTATGTTAAAAAACATTTCTCCCATTATTTCTCCCGAGCTGCTTAAAATTCTTATGGAAATGGGTCACGGTGACGAAATCGTAATCGGTGACGGTAATTTCCCCGCCGCCTCCGTTGCACAGCGTCTTGTACGCCTTGACGGTCACGGTGTAAACGAAATAGTTGACGCCATTCTCAAGCTCATGCCCCTTGACACCTACGTTGACGCTCCCGTTGCCCTTATGGATAACGGCGACTCTGACAATCTTCCTCCCATCTGGTCCGATTATGAAAAGACCGTTGAGGAAAATGAGGGTGCAAAGGAATTCGAACTTGTGGAACGCTTTGCATTCTATGAAAGAGCAAAGAAGGCCTATGCCGTTGTGGCAACCGGCGAAACCGCAATCTACGCAAATATCATTCTCAAGAAGGGCGTTGTTATACAGTGATTAAACGTGTACTTGCCATTGACTTCGGTGCATCCGGCGGCAGAGCCATCCTGGGCTCCTTTGACGGTGAAAAAATTACTCTTGAAGAGGTACACCGTTTCACCAATGACCCCGTAACCGTCAACGGTACGGTATATTGGGATGTGCTTCGCCTTTTCCACGAAATCAAGCAGGGTATAATCAAAGCAAATGCGGCAGGCGGCTTTGACTCCGTCGGTATCGACACCTGGGGTGTTGACTTCGGCCTGATTGACGGCGAAGGAAAGCTTATGGAAAACCCCGTTCACTACCGTGACCTGCGTACAAAGGGACTTGTTGAGGATTCCTTCAACCTGCTTCCCAAAGAAAAATTCTATAATCTCACGGGCATTCAGTTCATGGAGCTGAATACCGTATTCCAGCTTTATTCTCTGAAAAAATACAGACCTCATATGCTTGAAAGAGCGGAGAGCATTCTCTTTATGCCGGATTTATTTGCCTATATGCTTACGGGGGAAAAGGCAACGGAATACTCCATCGCAACCACCTCACAGCTTGTTGATATCAACACTCACGACTGGTGCGACGAGGTCTTTGATAAGCTGGGTATTCCCAAACGGCTTATGGGTAAGATTTCGCTTCCCGGCACCGTAATCCGTAAGCTTTCCGACGAAGTAAAAGCGGAATGCGGACTTGATGAGGATAAAAAAGTAATCTCCGTATGTGGTCACGACACTCAAAGTGCCATTACCGCAGTACCCGCCGAGAGCGAAGACTTCATCTTCCTTTCAAGCGGTACCTGGTCCCTTTTCGGAACGGAGCTTGATACCCCAATTGTAAACGAAAAATCCCTTGAAATGAATATCACCAACGAGGGCGGATGCGAGGGCAAAACCGGCTTCCTCAAAAACATCATCGGCCTTTGGCTCATTCAGGAGAGCAGACGTCATTGGGGCAGACACGGTGAAAACTATTCCTATGCGGACCTTGAAAAGCTTGCTCTTGAAGCAGAGCCCTTCAAATGCTTCATAGACCCGGATTCACCCGAATTTACACCTATGGGCGACATTCCCGGCAGAGTTCGTGAATACTGCCGCAGAACAGGTCAGTTTGTTCCCGAAACCGCAGGTGAAATAATGCGCTGTATCTATGAAAGTCTTGCAATGAAGTACAGAATGACCTTTGACAAAATCAAGGACTGTACCGGCAAGGACTATCCCTGCATTCACGTTATCGGCGGAGGAGTAAAGGACGGTCTGCTTTGCAGAATGACCGCTTCATCCTGCGGTGTTACCGTTAAGGCGGGTCCCATTGAGGCCACCGTGCTTGGCAACATAGCCGTTCAGCTTCTGGCTCAGGACTGTGTAAAAACAGTTGCCGAGGCAAGAAAAATCATAGCAAACAGCGAATCGCTTAAAATTTTTGACCCCGTGGATTCCGATGCCTGGTCAAAGGCATACGAAAGATTCCTCAAGGTCACTGAATAAAACTGTAATTATTATTCGAAAGGAAGTAATAATATGGCAAAAAGCAGACTTATCGGCGATTATCCCGTAATCGGCATCCGTCCCATCATTGACGGCAGAAGAGGACCTCTTAAGGTAAGAGAATCCCTTGAAGAGCAGACAATGGGCATGGCACTCAGCGCAAAGAAGCTCTTTGAGGAAAACCTTAAGTATTCAAACGGCGAGCCCGTTAAGGTTGTTATCGCCGACACCTCCATCGGCCGTGTTGCAGAGGCAGCCGCCTGCGCAGCAAAGTTCAAGAAGGAAGGCGTTGACATTACTCTTTCCGTTACTCCCTGCTGGTGCTACGGCTCAGAAACAATGGACATGGATCCCAACACAATCAAGGGCGTATGGGGCTTCAATGCAACCGAAAGACCCGGCGCCGTTTACCTTGCATCCGTTCTTGCCGCTCACGCACAGAAGGGTCTTCCCGCATTCGGTATCTACGGCAAAGACGTACTTGATGCAGACGATACAACAATACCCGCTGACGTAGAAGAAAAGCTTCTTCGTTTTGCCCGTTCAGCCGTTGCAGTTGCAACAATGAGAGGCAAGTCATATCTTCAGATCGGCTCAATCTGCATGGGCATTGCCGGTTCAACAATCAACCCCGATTTCATCGAGGGTTATCTCGGCATGAGAGTTGAATCCGTTGATGAGGTTGAAATCATCCGCAGAATGACCGAAGGCATCTACGACGAAAAGGAATTCCAGAAGGCACTCAAGTGGACAAAGGAAAACTGTCCCGAGGGCTTCGACAAGAACCCCAAGTTCGTTCGCAAGAGCGCAGAACAGAAGGAAAAGGATTGGGAATTCACAGTCAAGATGATGTGCATCATCAAGGACCTTATGAACGGCAATCCCAAGCTTCCCAAGGGCAGAGAGGAAGAAATGGTCGGTCACAATGCAATCGCCGCCGGCTTCCAGGGCCAGAGACAGTGGACAGACTTCTATCCCAACGCTGACTTTGCAGAGGCACTTCTCAACACCAGCTTTGACTGGAACGGAACAAGAGAGCCCTACATCCTCGCAACAGAAAATGATACACTCAACGGTCTGGGTATGCTCTTCATGAAGCTTCTTACAAACAAGCCCCAGATGTTTGCAGACGTACGTACCTGCTGGAACGCAGACTCCGTTAAGAGAGTAACCGGCTATGAGCTTGAAGGTCACGCAAAGGAAGCAGGCGGATTTATCCACCTTATCAACTCCGGTGCGTGCTGCCTTGATGCCTGCGGTGAAATGAAGGATAAGAACGGCAACGGCATTATGAAGCCCTGGTACGAGGTTACTGCGGCTGA
Source organism: Clostridia bacterium (assembly GCA_024404015.1). Taxonomy (GTDB): domain Bacteria; phylum Bacillota; class Clostridia; order Oscillospirales; family Acutalibacteraceae; genus CAG-177. The sequence goes on along the minus strand of JAKSQQ010000005.1, from coordinate 5,747 downwards.
CCGTAAAAAGATTCTTGCAGCTACCACCTGGAACGCAGCAGATAACGGTTACTTCCGCGGCGGCGGATTCTCATCACGCTTCCTTACCCGTGCAGAAATGCCCGCTACAATGATAAGACTTAACATCGTCAAGGGTCTCGGCCCCGTTCTCCAGATCTGTGAGGGCTGGACAGTTAACCTTCCCGACGAGGTTTCCGACGTTCTCTGGAAGAGAACAGACTATACATGGCCCTGCACATGGTTCACTCCCAGATGCGGCGAAGCAGGCGGCGCGGCATTCAATTCCGCTTACGACCTGATGAATAACTGGGGTGCAAATCACGGTGCTATTTCCTATGGTCACATCGGTGCCGACATTATCACAATGGCATCAATGCTCCGTATCCCCGTTGCTCTCCACAACGTTCCCGACGAAAAGATTTTCCGTCCCGCTTGCTGGGGTGCATTCGGCACAAAGGATCTTGAGGGTGCTGATTTCAGAGCATGCAAGACCTACGGCCCTCTCTACATCAAATAATTTCATAAGCCAAAACACAAAGTGCTTCACTGTGATTACAGCGAAGCACTTTTTTCTGTCTTTTTATCGGGAAGATTCAATAAAATTATCCCACAGGAAATACAGATTATACCGATGATTTTCTGTAAGCCGCGGGATTCGTGATAAACGGTCATTCCGATTATCGCTCCCACAAGGGGCTCAACTGCCACAAGGATTGCCGCCTTACTGTTTTCAAGACTCTGCAAGCCGCTTGTATATAAGAAATAGGGCAGTACGGTGCATATTACTCCAACTCCGATACACCATATCAGCGTCTGGGGTTTATCGGAGATTTTTGTCACCGTTTCAACGGGCTTACCCACAAAAAGTGAGCCGATAAAGCCGAAAACAAAGGTATAGACCGTAACGGTGACCTTATCGTATTTTTTAAGGGCAATTCTGCCGAAAATAGTATAAAGTCCGTAAAAAAGTCCCGAGCCGATACCCGTAAGCATTATAAAAGGCGTAATGCCGGCTCCGCTTCCTATAAGCTCCGCGGTAAAAACGCATCCGCAGAGAGTAAGAATAAGAGCCGATACTTTTATCGGAGTGATTTTTTCTTTGAAAAAGACGGCAGAGAGAAGCAATATGAAAGCGGGCGAGGTATAGAGAAGAACTACGGCAACGCTTGCCTGGGAATGAATAAGAGTATAGAAATAACAGCAGTTGAACATTACCACGCTGACTATACCCGTGCAGGCAAAAATCCATATATCCTTCAGTTTGATTTTCAATTTGCTTCTGTCCGTCAGCAAAACAAACAGCAGAAATACCGATGCGGAAACGGACATACGTACAAAGGAAATATTCATGGCGTCCAGTCCCGTCGCGGAAAGATTATTTATGAATACGGCGATTATTCCCCACAGTGCACCGGCGAGAATAACCGACAATGCGGCTTTTTTATTCATTGATATCTTCTTTCACTTTTTTCTTTTTTCGTCCATAAATCCGGGCAATGCCTGTCGGCCCTCGGGGGTAACGGGACGAATCCATTTACCTGAATACATGTGAATCTGCATAAGTACCAATCTGATGGGCTCGTCAATATACGCTGCGGCAAATACAAGTACCGTAGGCAAATGAAGCACCTGACCTGCAAGAATTATGCATGGCAGCACCATGCCATACTGAAACGCAATTTCAAGGATGGTACCGTATTTTGTATCCCCTGCACTACGGTATGTATCATTCTGAGTCCAGTTGCACATTCTGATTACGGCGGCAACGGAATAAACACCTATCATCTGAGTACAAATTCTGAAGGATTCGCCGGAGAGATGCATAATTCTGAGTATGGGTGAATGGAAAACGAAAATGCCGATACATACAATCGCAATTACCGAACCGCAAAGGAAAACAAGTCTTTTTGCCCTCTCGTAGGCAGTTCTGATTTCTCCCGAGCCGACACAGTTTCCCACAAGGATTGAGGCGGCATTTGAAAAGCCGGAAAAGAATGCGATTACAAGTCCCTCAAGAGTTCTGAATACCGCAAGAGCTGCTATTGCCTCCTCGGGCTGTCTTCCGAGCACCATATTGATGACCATGAAGCCGATGCCTATGAAAAGCTCATTGCAGATAATGGGGAAACTCTTTTTTAGATATTCCTTAACCGAATCACCGTTCCAGTCAAAATGCTCACGGAACCTGAAAAGGAAGGGGTATTTTCTGACGGCACAAATTACAATAATGGTAAGTGAATTTATCACCGCTGCGCTTGCGGTGGCAATGGCGGCGCCTCTTACTCCCAAAGCGGGGAATCCGAGATTACCGCCAATGAGAAGCCAGTTCAGCAAAATATTGGAAAATACCGACACAATTGAGCCCACAAGAGGAATTTTTACTCTGTCGGTAGTACGGAGCATGGCACTCATTGCCATTGAAAAAATCTGAAACGGATAGGCGGGAAAAACCACTTTGAGATATTCAATTCCGATTTCCTGTATGGCGGGCTTATCCGTATATACACGCATTATGAAATCGGGCTTGAATGCCGCAAGGGTGGTTACGACTGCCGCAACAATCATCATAAAGGTGAGGGTTGTGCCGTAGGTACGGCAGATTCCCTTTTCATCCCCTGCCCCCCAATACTGAGAGAAAAACAGCATACCGCCTCCCACAAATCCCCAGTAGCAGGAAAATATGAGAGTGGCGTATTGGGCGCAAAGTCCCACGGCGGCAACGGAATTTTCTCCCAAAGCCGCTATCATCATCGTATCAACCATTGAGCCCGTGGTGGTCAGCAGATTCTGTAATGCCACGGGAATGGCAATTACCATAATCCTGCCGATAAAATCCTTCCAGGCAAATTTTTCTTTAATCAGCATACTGTCTCCAAAATCAAATTCAGCGATATTTTAAGGAATTTGAAAGGGTATGTCAACAATAAATTGACCTTTTTTCAAAAATGTAGTATTATCAAAGCACAGAGGTGACAAATATGAAAAAGCTGATTTCACTCGCTCTTATTTTCACGCTTGCGTTAATGCTTGCTTCCTGTTGGAACGGCAGAACCATACTGCTGACCACCAAAGACCCCACAACCAACGGCGTGACAGAAAAATACCTTCATTACTCCTCGGCGGAGGAATTTGAAAAAGCCCTTAACGAGGGTATTGATGTTGACGGAGCGATAGTGGATTTTGTCCTGAAGGACTACAAATATTCCGAAACCGAAAACGACAATATCTACAAGGCAGGAGAACATTTGAATTTTATCAGCGACTCAAAGCCCATTGTTGAAGTCGGTCAGAAAATGACCGTAAGAGTGGTCAGCACCTCTCTTATCAACGGCACCTATTGGGTAATACGGTTTGAGCCCCCCACACAATAAAAGCGAAAAGCACCGCCTCATAGGCGGTGCTTCTGATTTATTGATTATTCTTTGTCTGAGTCTTCGGCTGTAACGCCTGCCTTACGTGCAAGTTCTTCCTCTTCCTTTGCCTTTCTCTCGGCTGCTTTTCTTTCTTCCTCGGCAGTTCTTTCCGCATCCTTTTTGGCAAGGATTACATCCATCTTCTTGTGGATTTCTTCCATGGAAACGCCGTTTGCAATCATTTCTTCATATTCCTCTGCGGGAATGCCGCCCACGTAACACTGCTTGTACTTAACGGGCTCATTCTTCTTTGCAATAATGATGTTAAGAACAAGAAGGATAACGAGAGTTGCAATATAAACGAAAATGCCCACGCCGATTTTACCGCTGAAGAACTGAGGGAATGCGGCATTGACTGCTGAAGCAAATTTCGTAAATGCAACGGGAGCAATAACGGCAAAAACGATTGCTATGCAGTTATTGATAATGTTTCTGATTTTACCCTTGGGGCCGTTGGCACAGGTAATAGCAATGAAGCTGACAAGCACCATGACGGCGGAAAGAAGGGTAGCGGCAACGGCTACGAGAAGAGCCGTGAAGCCGGCGCCCACAAGCTTTGTACCAATCATCGTAAAGAGATTGTCAAAGTTGAGCTTTGAAACGTAGTCATAAAGGAATATCGCATTCACATCGGTGGTTCTCTGCTCAATCATGGGACCGCTGAAGGTTATTGAGCAAAGGGGAAGCATAAGAGCTCCGATGGGAAGCAGTGAAAGGAAAATTCTGATTATAGTGAGAGGTGAACCGACAAAAGAAGCCTTGAGTCTGTCAATCTTCTTTTGTACCTTTACGTGCTCAACCTCGGCAACATCCGCCTCCTCCTGGAGACGCTCCTCAATGTTGTAATAAGGTATATTGACGCCGCAATAAGGGCAGTTGGGTTTATAATCGGTTAATTTAAGATGCTTACCGCATGCAGGACAGTTTGCCATAGCATTTTCTCCCATCGTAGAGTAAAAATTGACAATTTATTTTATCATAAAGAAATCCTTGATTCAATAGGATACTATACACAAAAAGCCCGCATTGAAATTCAGCAAAATGCCGAATTAACAATATGTCCTTCCCATAAAGCGTTTCCTCCTCTCCGTATTTCCGACAGCTTCAGCCCCCGTTCCGTTTGTTTATTGTAAACAAAAAAGCCAATCAAATAGATTTCGCTTTTCTTAATATTTATATAGACAAGTGTATATTATTCTGTTATAATGGCTTTTGGTCAAAACTAAAAAACTATATTTTTTGGAGGTAGATATCCAATGGCACACAAGTATTGTTACTCATTCAAAGAAGGTAACGCTACCATGAGAGAGCTCCTCGGCGGTAAAGGTGCAAACCTCGCTGAGATGACAAACATCGGTCTCCCCGTTCCCTTCGGCTTCACAATTTCCACAGAAGCTTGTACTCAGTATTACGAAGACGGCAGAAAGATTAACGATGAAATCATGGCTGAAGCTATGTCATACGTTAAGCTTATGGAAGAAGCAAACGGCAAAAAGTTCGGCGACCTCAAGAATCCTCTTCTTGTTTCCGTTCGTTCAGGTGCACGTGCTTCCATGCCCGGTATGATGGACACCATCCTCAACCTCGGTCTTAATGACGACGTTGTTGCCGCTATGATCGCAGGCAACCCCGATCCCAAGTTTGAGAGATTCGTATACGACTCATACAGAAGATTCATTCAGATGTTCTCCGACGTAGTTATGGAAGTCGGCAAGAAGTATTTTGAACAGCTCATCGACGAAATGAAAGCCAAGAAAGGCGTTAAGTTTGACGTTGAACTTACCGCTGCAGACCTCAAGGAACTTGCAGGTCAGTTCAAGGCAGAATATAAGAATCAGCTCGGTCAGGACTTCCCCTCAGACCCCGTTGAACAGCTTAAGCTCGCTATCGAAGCAGTATTCAAATCATGGGATAACCCCAGAGCAAACGTTTACCGTCGTGACAACGATATTCCCTATTCATGGGGTACCGCAGTTAACGTAATGCCCATGGTATTCGGTAACCTTAACGACAATTCAGGTACAGGCGTTGCATTCACAAGAGACCCCGCTACCGGCGAAAAGAAACTCATGGGTGAGTTCCTTACAAACGCTCAGGGCGAGGACGTTGTTGCAGGCGTTCGTACTCCCATGCCCATCGCTGAGATGGAAAAGCTCTTCCCCGAAGCATACGCTCAGTTCGTAAAGGTATGCGCTCTTCTTGAAGACCATTACAGAGATATGCAGGATATGGAATTCACCGTTGAAAACGGCAAGCTTTACATGCTCCAGTGCCGTAATGGTAAGAGAACAGCTCAGGCAGCTCTCAAAATCGCTTGTGACCTCGTTGACGAAG
>JAKSQQ010000049.1 GCA_024404015.1 Clostridia bacterium | reverse complement strand
CCAACGGGCTTACCACTTAAGGCAAGCCCGTTATATTATTTGTTCTGCCGTTCTTCGCCGATAGATTCAAGCAGAGAAAGGATTATTTGTATTTTCTGCGAGGAATATACGACGTGTGAAGTACCTCGTGAGCAACATGGCTGCCGGGTTCGCCGAGGAATTCGGCATAAACCGTCTTAACAGCTTCGCTTTCGTGTGACTTTCTCTTGGGAAGATTCTTATCCTCTTCGTAAAGAGCAGAAGCACGAAGGGCCTTGAGGTCGTGGAAGTTACGAACAACCGCATGCTGAACGGGCTGACCGCCGCCGTTTACACAACCGCCGGGACAAGCCATGATTTCAATGAAGGTATAGGGGCTGGTGCCGTTCTTGACGTCTTCCATAACCTTCTTTGCGTTTGCCGTACCGCTTGCGGCGCAAACCTTGATTTCCATACCGTTTACATTATATGTTGCTTCCTTGATACCCTGAGTACCGCGGACTTCCTTGAACTCTACGTCTGCAAGCTCTTCGCCGGTAAGCTTTTCAACTGCGGTTCTGAGAGCTGCTTCCATAACGCCGCCGGTTGCGCCGAAGATAACTGCAGCGCCTGTGCCTTCGCCGAGAGGATTATCAAACTCTTCATCGGGAAGATTTTTGAAGTAAATACCTGCGGAGCTGATCATTCTTGCAAGCTCTCTTGTGGTAAGAGCATAGTCAACATCGGGATAACCGGAAGCTGCCTGATCCTCACGCTTTGTTTCAAATTTCTTTGCAGTACAAGGCATAATGCTGACTACAACAATCTTTGCGGGGTCGATGTTCATCTTCTTTGCATACCATGTCTTGATGATAGCACCGAACATCTGCTGAGGAGACTTGCAGGTTGAAAGGTGGTCAAGCTCTGTGGGGAAGTAATGCTCGCAATATTTAATCCAGCCGGGTGAGCAGGATGTAATCATGGGAAGAACGCCGCCGTTTGTAACTCTGTCAAGGAGCTCGTTAGCTTCTTCCAAGATAGTAAGGTCAGCTGAGAAGTTGGTATCAAATACCTTGTCAAAGCCAAGTCTTCTGAGAGCGGCTACCATCTTACCCTCAACGTTTGTGCCGATATGCATACCGAAAGCTTCACCGAGAGTAGCACGGATTGAAGGAGCGGTATTGACGATAACGTACTTTTCGGGGTCATTGATTGCGGCATATACCTTTGCGGTATCATCCTTTTCATAGATGGCACCTGTGGGGCAGTTAACGATACACTGACCGCAGGAAATGCAGGATACGTCTGCAAGGTCCTTATCAAATGCGGAGCTGATATGTGTATCAAAACCTCTTGCGTTTGCGCCGATAACGGCTACGTCCTGCATCTGGCAGGCGGCAACACAGCGGCGGCAAAGAATGCACTTACTGTTATCACGAACCATGTGAGCTGCGGAATCGTCAAACTCAAACTGAGGCATTTTGCCTGCATAGTAATCTTCGTCTTCTACACCGTATTCCTTGCAGAGCTTCTGAAGCTCGCAGTTGCCGTTGCGTACGCAGGAGAGGCAGTTCTTGCGGTGAGTGGAAAGGATAAGCTCAAGGGTATGTCTGCGGCTTGTTCTTACCTTTTCGGTATTTGTGAATACTTCCATACCTTCGTTTACGGGGTAAACGCAGGCGGTAACGAGTGAACGGGCACCCTTTACCTCAACAACGCAGATACGGCAGGCACCGATCTCGTTTATATCCTTGAGGAAGCAAAGTGTGGGGATTTCAATACCTGCATATCTGGCAGCTTCAAGAATTGAAATGCCGGCAGGAACAGTATAATCTACACCGTTGATTTTAATATTTACAGTTGACATATTTGCGTCCTCCTTCCTTAACCCTTTGAAATTGCGCCGAAGCTGCAGTTGCTCATACAAGCACCGCACTTGATGCACTTAGTGGTATCGATAACGTGAGCTTCCTTAACCTTGCCGGAGATAGCGCCGACGGGGCAGTTTCTTGCGCACTTGGTACAACCCTTACACTTGTCGGGGTCGATTGAGTAGTTGAGGAGGGCCTTGCAGACGCCTGCGGGGCACTTCTTGTCTACTACGTGAGCAATATATTCGTCCTTGAAGAATCTGAGGGTAGCAAGTACGGGGTTGGGAGCAGTCTGTCCCAGACCGCAGAGTGAATTTTCCTTGATGTACTTGGCAAGCTCTTCAAGCTTATCAATGTCTTCAAGAGTACCGTTGCCGGAAGTAATCTTTTCAAGGATTTCCTTCATTCTCATAGTACCTACACGGCAGGGAGTACACTTACCGCAGGATTCATCTACTGTGAAATCAAGGAAGAATTTAGCGATATCAACCATACAGTTGTCTTCGTCCATAACGATAAGTCCGCCTGAACCCATCATACAGCCGATGGCAGTAAGGTTATCATAGTCGATTTCGGTGTCAATAAGACTTGCGGGGATACAACCGCCGGAGGGACCGCCTGTCTGAGCTGCCTTGAACTTCTTTCCGTTGGGGATGCCGCCGCCGATATCATAGATGATTTCGCGAAGGGTGGTGCCCATGGGAATCTCAACAAGACCCGTATTGGCAATCTTGCCGCCGAGAGCGAATACCTTTGTACCCTTTGATCTCTCGGTACCCATTGATGCAAACCAATCTGCACCCTTGAGGATAATCTGAGGAATATTGGCAAAGGTTTCAACGTTGTTTTCGGTTGTGGGCTTAGCGAAAAGTCCCTTAACTGCGGGATAGGGAGGACGGGGTCTGGGCTCGCCTCTGTTACCTTCGATGGAGGTCATAAGAGCAGTCTCTTCGCCGCATACGAATGCGCCTGCGCCGAGACGAATAATAAGGTCAAAATCAAAACCGCTGTCAAAGATATTCTTGCCGAGAAGACCGTATTCTCTGGCCTGGTCAATGGCAATCTGAAGACGCTTAACAGCGATGGGATACTCTGCACGAACGTAGATGTAACCAACGGATGCACCTGTTGCGTAACCGCAGATGGTCATAGCTTCTACGATACAGTGGGGGTCACCTTCAAGAACGGATCTGTCCATGAATGCACCGGGGTCACCCTCGTCTGCGTTACATACAACGTACTTTTCGCCTGCGGGCTGAGCAGCCGTGAAGCTCCACTTCTTACCTGTGGGGAATCCGCCGCCGCCTCTGCCTCTGAGGCCTGAATCGGAAATGCACTTAATAACATCTTCGGGTGTCATTTCGGTAAGAACCTTACCGAGTGCTGCATAACCGTCCATTGCGATATATTCCTCAATGCTTTCGGGGTTGATGACACCGCAGTTACGAAGAGCAACTCTTTTCTGTGTCTTATAGAAGTTAGTGTCGTTAAGTGAAACTGCCTTGCCGGCTTCTTCCTTAACTTCTTCGGGAACATCGCTGTAAACGAGTCTTTCTACGATACGACCCTTGAGAAGATGCTCCTCAACGATTTCAGCAACGTCTTCCTTCTTTACATGGGCATAGAACGTACCTTCGGGATAAACGATAACAACGGGACCTCTTTCGCAAAGACCGAAACAGCCGGTGGGAACGATTTTAACCTCTTCCTCAAGGCCCTGCTTTTTGATTTCTTCCTCAAAGGTGGACATAAGTACCTTGCTGCCGGATGAAGTACAGCCGGTACCGCCGCAGATCATTACCTGTGAACGAATCATACTCTATTCCTCCAATTATGAAAGTGCTTTGTTAATGGTGTATTCTTCGACAACCTGACCGCCCTTGAGGTGCTTCTCAACAACCTCAGCTGCTTTTTCAGCTGTCATCTTTACGTAAGTAACCTTGTCCTTGCCTGCCTCAAAGATTTCTACTACGGGCTCAAACTGGCAAACTCCGATACAGCCGGTCTGTGTAACCGTAACCTTTTCGTTAAGACCTGCTTCGCTGACCTTTTCAACAAATGCGTTGAGAACGGGTCTTGCACCTGCAGCAATGCCGCACGTTGCCATACCGACAACTACTCTGATTTCGCCGCTGCCTTCACGGAGAACTACCTTGTCCTTCATCTGCTCTCTGATTGCAGCAAGCTCAGCCAATGATTTCATAATATCTATCCTCTCTGAAAAATTATTTGTATCCTGTCAGATTGATTCATATCCCTCTTTAAGATAATCCTCAATCCATTTGATAACCTCGTAATTGCTCAATGAAACGTCACCGAGCACCGCCCGAAGCTCTTTTGTATCAAGCTCCACGCTTTTGTTTCCCTTGCTGTGAACGAATTTCCAGTCAATATCCGGAGCGCCCTGAATGAGGGTGGTTACGGAGGAAATCACGTCACCGAGGGGCGTAAAATCAATATGATTTTTGTAAAAAACCGCTCTCGTTACCGTGCCGTGGTCATCCGGCTTATCGGAGGATTTTATACTGAATTCTCCGTTTGTCTGCTCTGCCGCAAGCTTGAGAAGAGGTATTCCCATGCCCACCTTACGGGTGGTCCTTGTGGTACAGAAAGGGTCGGTAACGCTTTTTACCATTTCTTCGCTCATACCGCAGCCGTCGTCGCTGATTGTAACGGAAAGGGTTTCATCGGTTTCTTCAATGAAAATTCCGATATTCTCAGCTTTGGCTTTGACGGAATTCATGGCTATATCAAGAATATTCAGTGATAATTCCTTCATATACCTTTCAATCCTCTGATAAGTGCTTTTCTGACGCCCTCGGGAGTACCGTCACAGTCAAGCTCAATGTAATTCTGCCTGCCGTTTATGTCTCCTAAATAATGGGCATCGGATGAAATGATAACGGGCTTGTCTTTAAGAACGGGATATTTTTCTCTCAGCTCCTCCGTTTTTTCGCTGCTGTGAATTTCCGCACAGGGAAAGGGGGGAGAGTCGGGAAAGGTACCCAACGTGGCGATTATGCCGTTTGACTCCCTGTCAATATGAGCAGGGTAACATACGCCGCCGTATTCGCTGACGAGAGCCGGTGCCTCGTCAATCGTAATCGTGGTGGCGTTGGGAAGAAGATACTCTTCCTCGCCCGTAATTTCGTCGCTGCCGTCCATAATGAACTGATTACCGAAAATCGCGGTTTTATTCTTTACGAATATCCTGTGTCCGTTTACCCGTGCATTGAATTCCATGGCATCCTGTGTGCTTTCAAAAAGACATACAAGATGTATATCCTCTGCCGTGGTAAGCTCCATTCCCGGCACCGGCACTATTCCGTAGCCCTCTGCCGCCTGCTCAAACGCAGGACAGTTCAGGGTGGAATTATGGTCCGTAAGAGCCATTATGTCCAGCCCTGCCACCACTCCCATACCTGCCATATTGCCCGGTGTCATATCGTTGTCACCGCAGGGTGACAAACAGGAGTGAGTGTGCAGATCGTAGTAATATTTTTTCTTCATAAGATAACCTTATTAAGAAGTACCGCTGTTTCGTAAGCGGGTAATTTTGTTGAAAGGATGTTGACATCCTTTGCTTCGGCAGTTTCTCTCACCGAAGAGTCAACCTCAACGCCCTCTGCAAGAATGATGCATGCCACATCCGCAAGGGACGCAACCGCAACGATATTGATGTTGCTCATTATCGTTATCCAGGCGTTATCGGCTTTTGCTCTGCCCATTACCCAGCTCAGCAGATCCCCGATATAGCAGCCGTTCATTTCCCGGTCGCCATCGGGTACCGTAACGGCTTCAAAGCCGTCAACGGTCAATAATTCATTTACCGTCATCCGCTTCGCCTCCGTCATAGTTTGCTATATACTGCTTGATAAGCTCTCTGTAAGCTATGAGACAGTCGTTCTGGTCTGCGTGACCGAGAACTATATCCTCTGCAAAAGCTCTGCAGCTCGGGGCTCCGCAGGAACCGCAGTCGATTCCGGGAAGCTCTTTTCTCAGCTGTCTGATTTTTGTCATAAGACGCATGGATTCGCCGATATTATCGCTGAGTCTGTTCAGGGGCTGATAGCCGGGGAATTCTCCTACGAAGCTGTCTCCGGGTATATAGCCGTCTGCGGGAACTCTGTTAAGGGACACGGGCATATAGCGTCTTAAGGTATGCAGTCTGTTCTTTGCCACATAAGGGTTTTCTATGGTGAGAACTCCTCCCACACAACCGCCGGGGCAGGCGTTCAGCTCCACGAAATCAACGGGGGGAATGTTGCCGTTCTCAATCTGGTCAAGCACGGAAATAACGTTCCTGATACCGTCAGCCGCAATAATCTTGTCATTAACAAGAGCGGATGCCTCGCCGCCGCAGATTGCCCAGCTCAGACCTATACGGCCGGCTTCGGTGGAAACCTTCGGTATTTTTTCTCTCTTCATTGCGCTGATAAGAAGAAAGTAAACCTCACTCATGGAGATTGCAAGGTCTATCTGACTTTCGTAATCGCCGAATTTGTTTCTTATGTAGCTTACCTTTGCGGGACAGGGAGTTATGAAGCAGACACCGATATCCTCTTTATTGAGCTCGGGATGCTGCTGCATTGCCCTTTTCCTTGCAAGGGATGCCGCCACCTCCATAGGAGGAAGCAGGGGAATGAGATTATCCTTGAGGAAGGGGAATCTCATTATGATAAGTCTTGTAACAACAGGGCAGGCGGTGCTGATGACCGGCTTTTTGATGCCCTCTGTTTCAAGGAATATTCTCGTATAGGCAGACACAAGCTCGGCTCCCTTTGCAACCTCAAACACATCGTCAAAGCCGATATCAATGAGACCCTGCAAAACATAGTCGACATCCTCAAGATTGTCAAACTGTGCAAACAGCGAAGGGGCGGGAAGCGCTATCTTATACTTGAATTTTTCGATTTCACTGAAAGAATCGTAACTGCTCTTTTTGGCGTGGTTGGGGCAGTTTCTGATGCATTCGCCGCAGTCAATGCAGCGCTTTGAATCAATAACCGCATGACCGTTTCTGATTCTTATTGCCTCTGTGGGACAATTTTTCATGCAGGTCGTACAACCGGTACACTTTTCGGAGTCCAGTGAAACCGAATGAATGTATTCATTCACCGATTATACCTCCTTGTCACTCAGAAGTTTACCTTCATGGTGATGGTTGTTCCTTCGCCTACTACAGAGTCAACAATCATTTCATCTGTGTATCGTTTCATATTCGGCAAGCCCATACCCGCTCCGAAGCCAAGGGAGCGTACACCGTCGGGTGCCGTTGAGTAGCCCTCCTGCATTGCCAGTTCAACATCGGCTATGCCGGGGCCTTTGTCTGAAAGAATTATGATTACGCCGGTATCGTCAACCTCAACGTCCGCCACTCCGCCGCCTGCATGAATGACCATGTTTATTTCGCCCTCATACATTGCAATGGATATTCTGCGGATTATCTCCGCGTCAACACCGAGCTGGCGTAAATTTTTCTTTACGCTGACTGATGCCTGACCTGCAGACGTAAAGTTTTCACCGTCTACGTCATAATGGAAATTCAGTTTATCTGACATTTGTGCCTTTCAGACCGCTTTCATAAAGCTGACCGCAGGCCTCGTACATACGCTTATCCGTAGCGAGGATTACGATACCGCTTTCCTTTGCGATTTCAATCATGTCGGCAGTCGGCTTCTTGGATCTGACAAATACAACACAAGCCATATCCATCATAACTGCCGTACGTATTACCTGAGCGTTCACAAGTCCGGTAAGAAGAACCGCCTGGTCCTTAACGAAGGCAAGCACGTCGCTCATCATATCGCTTCCGCAGGCAGAGAGGACCTCTGCGTTCAGGTTGCCGTCACAGACAACCTCTGCGTTAAGTATTTCTTTAATTTCGTTAATTGTCATATTATTCGTATTTGGCAAGGATTGCTCTTACCTGTTCGGGTGATGATTTGCCGTAAACGTCATCGTTAATGGTGAATACGGGTGCAAGTCCGCAGGCACCTACGCAGCGGCATTCTTCAACTGAGAACTTACCGTCTTCGGTACATTCACCGGGTCCGATGCCCAGCACTTCGCAGATTTCGTCAAGAACTGCCTGTGAGCCCTTAACGTAGCATGCTGTACCGAGACACACCGATACGTTGTACTTTCCCTTGGGTGAAAGGGCAAACTGCGCATAAAATGTAGATACGCCGTAAACCTTTTCCAGGGGGACATCCATACCCTCGGCAATCATTACCTGCACTTCATAGGGAAGATATCCGTAGATATCCTGCGCCTTCTGCATAACTGCCATGAGGAGATGTTTGTCATGCTTGCTTTCATTGATTACAGCTCTGAGCTCTGCTTCCTGCTCGTCTGTACCATGAAAAGGAATTTTGCTGATTTTCTTAAGCATTTAGGTTTCCTCCCATTTAATAAATCGCTTGAAAGTTAATATACGGGTAGCCATACTAACCCATTTTGTATATTCGGTTTATTATATCACCTATTGCCATATATTTCCATATCTTTTTTGATTAAATTTTCACCTGTCTTTGCTTTTTTATTGTGATTTTCCTGCATTTGACATATTGACCGTTACTGTTGTATAATAACCCGCGAGGTGAACATGATGAAAAAAACCGCCGCAATACTCTGCGTTATCGCCGTTATTTTGTCCCTTTCCTCCTGCAAGCTTAACTCCAATAAGGACCTTCCCGATTACAAGACCTCCAATTCCCTGGTCAACTCAAAGGAGGAACACTATACGGAGGATTTCGCCGATTCTCAGGGAAAGGTTATCTGTTCCATAGATATGACCTACCCCGTATTTGAATGCGAGGATAACGCCGCAGTAGCCAACAACATGAATTACTGCTTTGACGAATACAGAAACGCCGCCGTAAACAACATTAAATCAAATCTGGAAAACACCGCCGAATATAAGAAAAAATTTAATATTGAAGGTGTTACGGTTACAAAAATCGATTACGAAATCGTAGAATGCAACGACTGTTACGTTTCCGTCACCCTTAACGAAAAAACAGGCACCGACGTGAAGGATGCCACAGGCAACACCACGGGATATACATTCACCATGGTTGACGGCAGCCGTATGTCCCTTCAGACTCTGCTGAAACCGGATATGATATATAACGAAGAGCTGGTAAAGAATCTGATTAAAAAGAAGGCAAATCAGACCTACGCAAACGGTGCCGCTCTTGAAGAAGAAAAACAGGTAACCCTTGATTCTCTTTACAGCAACACCAGCTTCTGCTGCACACCGGAGGGTATCGTCTTCTATTATTCCTACGAAATCATTTCCGGCGGCGACCTTGACGGAATTTACGAATGTGTCATTGATTACACCGATTTACTTCAGTACATGACTCCCGATGAATTTTACGAAACCTATTACGTGGCAACCCCTTAATTAAAATTTCAATATTTACGGTAAATAAAAAACTCCCATCCTTTCGGATGAGAGTTTTTTGATTGTATGGGTTATGTACTTATCAAACCAGCTCGATGATGCACATTTCAGCTGCATCGCCTCTGCGGGCGCCGGTCTTGATAATACGGCAATAACCGCCGTTTACTTCCTTATACTTGGGAGCGATTTCATCAAAGAGCTTCTTAACAACGTCTTCTTTTGTGACGTATGCAAGAACCTTACGCTTTGATGCAAGGGAATCATCCTTAGCAATGGTGATCATCTTTTCAGCCATTGCACGAACTTCCTGTGCTCTTGTAACGGTGGTCTCTATTCTGCCGTTTTCCAAAAGATATGTGACAAGGCCTCTGAGCATTGCTTTGCGATGGTCAGTTGTACGGCCAAGCTTTCTGGTTCCGGGCATTTAGTTCACACTCCTTAATCTTAATCGTCATCTCTGCGAAGGTCACAGCCAAGAGACTGAAGCTTGGCAACAACTTCGTCAAGAGACTTTCTGCCAAGGTTACGGACCTTCATCATTTCTTCTTCGGTCTTGGTAACAAGATCGCCAACCGTATTATACTGGGCTCTCTTCAAGCAATTGAAGGATCTCACAGACAGGTCAAGTTCCTCAATGGTCATCTCCAGAACTTTATCCTTACCATTGTCGGGCTTTTCTTCAAATATACCATTGCTGCCAACCTCTACTTCCTCTGAAAGAGCGGTGAAGAGGTCGAGATGCTCGTTGAGAATCTTGGCGCCAAACGAAACAGCTTCCCTGGCGTTAATGGTGCCGTTTGTCCACACTTCAAGTGTCAGCTTATCATAGTCGGTAATCTGACCTACACGTGTGTTCTCGACTGTGTAGTTAACCTTTAATACGGGTGTGTAAATTGAATCAATAGCTATAACACCGATGATGGGCTGCATAATGGCCTTATTTCTTTCGGATGAAATATATCCTCTGCCCTTGTCGCAGGTAAGCTCCATATTTACGTGAGCGTCTGCGTTGAGAGTTGCAATGTGCAGCTCGGGATTGAGAATTTCAACCTCGGAATCGGTATTGATGTCACCGGCTGTGATTTCACCTTCGCCGGAAGCATTGATGTAAATTGTCTTGGGGCCGTCTCCATTAATCTTGAGGATAACTTCCTTAAGATTAAGCACGATTTCAGTAACATCCTCTTTTACGCCGGGGATAGTGCTGAACTAATTAAGAACTCCGTCGATTTTTAAGGATGTGATTGCGTAGCCGGGGAGAGAAGCAAGAAGTACTCTTCTGAGACTGTTGCCGAGTGTCTGTCCGTATCCTCTTTCAAGAGGTTCAACTACGAATCTGCCGTATTTACCGTCGGGGGTGATTTCGGCAGTATCAATTCTGGGCTTTTCGATACCAATCATTTCAAAACCCTCCTTATAAAAGGCAGGAATTTCTCCTGCAATATGCATTCAAAAAATTGCCGGAATAATCGGGCGGTGTATGCCCGTAAAGGGCATAGCACACGGCACTGATTACTTGGAGTAAAGCTCGACGATAAGATGCTCTTCAACGGGAACTTCGATCTGCTCACGTGTGGGCAGAGCAAGAACCTTACCTGTAAGAGTATCATCGTTACGATCAAGCCACTGAGGAACGGGCTTTGAACCCATAGCTGCTATTGTGGCCTTAATCTTTTCGCTTTCCTTGCTCTTATCTGCGATGGCAACCTCGTCGCCTGCCTTGATAAGATATGAGGGAATGCTAACCCTCTTGCCGTTTACTTTGTAATGGCCATGATTTACAAGCTGTCTTGCTTCTGCTCTGGAATTAGCCCAGCCAAGAAGATAAACAACGTTATCAAGTCTGCTTTCGCAAATCTGAAGCAGGTTTTCACCTGTAACGCCCTGCTTGCGTTCAGCCATAAGGAAATACTTATAGAACTGCTTCTCGGGTATACCGTAGTAACGCTTGGCCTGCTGCTTAGCACGAAGCTGAAGTCCGTATTCTGTGGGCTTCTTGCGGCTCTGACCATGCTGACCGGGAGCATAAGATCTGCGCTCTAATGCACATTTACCTGTGTAGCAACGCTCACCCTTAAGGAAGAGCTTCTTGCCCTCACGACGGCAAAGCTTGCATACCGCGCCGGTATATCTTGCCATATTGTGTTACACCTCCAATAAATTCTGTTACACGCGTCTTCTCTTGGGAGGACGGCAACCATTGTGAGGAATGGGAGTTACATCCTTAATCATGTTAACTTCCAGACCTGCTGTCTGAAGAGCTCTGATTGCTGCTTCACGTCCCTGACCGGGGCCCT
>JAKSQQ010000048.1 GCA_024404015.1 Clostridia bacterium | reverse complement strand
GGGCTCACCTTTAAGGTAAGCCCGTTATATTATTAGTTTTGCCGTTCTTCGCCGAAAAATTCAAGCGTTCAATCAATATTTGAAGTTCTTGTAGGTTACATGTGATGCACCTGTTGCCGTACCTGAACCGATGCTGATATCAATACCTACCTTGATGTTGAAGTTAACGGTGAAGCTGTTGATTTCCATTGTGTCCTTGCTGATTTTAAGAACTGCAACTGCATTGCTGTAGCTTTCCGTAATCTTTGCACCCTTATATGTGCCTTCGATTGCATCATAAATAACGGGACCTGACTTGTGGTCGTAGTAGTTCTTATCTTCGTTGCCTACGCAGAGACCGCACTTATCAAGAGAAGCGACACTTGAGGTGTGACCTTCATCGCCCTGGCTGGAGCCGTTCTTGATGTTGAGGGTGATTACGTAGTAGTCGCCGTCTTCCTTGCAGGTTGCACCGGTAACGTCTGCCTCGGTAAGAGTACTCTTACGAAGGTACTGGTGCTGTGTATCGGTTGCCCACTGTCCCTTGGCAACTGTCTCAGTATATCTGTTGTCGGCACCGATGCCTACGAACTTCTCAACAAGACCCTTGAATGCCTTGAGAGCAAGACTCATATCAAATACTGCGCTGTCTGTATATCTGTCCTTTGAATATCCTGCCTTGGCATCGCATGCCTTTTCAATTGCCTTGTTGTAAAGAGCAATGATGTCTGCCTTTTCTTCGGGCATGGCAGCTGCTTCTGCCTCTGTGGTTTCTTCGGGAGCAACGGTTTCGCCGTTTTCATCGGTAGCGGGCTCTGTGGATTCCTCGGGGGCTGTTGTATCGGCTGCGGTTTCGGATTCGGTTACGGTTGTATCTGCTTCTGTGGTTGCGGGTTCATCTTTTGCTCCGCATGCGGCAAAGGCAAATACCATTGCCAAAGTGAGCAGAATTGCCAAAAATTTTTTCATGGTTAATTCTCCTTATCATTTTATCAGAGCATACCCGCTCTGTATGTCAATTCGGATTATATCATCAAAAGACTGATAAATCAATAGTGTTCAAAAAAGAAAAATTCCGCATTCAAAAAAGAAAAATTCTGCATTATATAAAACAAATTACGGACACCCCTTCGGGTATCCGTAATTGTTTTGGAGCGGATGACGAGGCTCGCCCCTCGGCTGCCGCCTCCGGCACGCACGCGGACTTTTCAACAGTCCACCGGACTGTTGAAATCTGCTTTGCAGACCGTCCTGTTCGAGCCGCGTTCCTTTGTATAAAACAAATTACGGACACCTTTTCGGGTATCCGTAATTGTTTTGGAGCGGATGACGAGGCTCGAACTCGCTACCTCCACCTTGGCAAGGTGGCGCTCTACCAGATGAGCTACATCCGCATTTGCAAGTGAGATTATAGCAAAGGAATTTTATCTTGTCAAGAAAAAATTTGCTTTTGCAATAAAAATAATAGACACCCTCTGCCGAAACAGAAGGTGCCTGCCGATTTATTATTCAAGATAATCCTTTAACTTCTTACTGCGGCTGGGGTGACGGAGCTTACGAAGGGCTTTTGCCTCAATCTGACGGATTCTTTCACGGGTAACGTCAAATTCAACGCCCACCTCCTCAAGTGTGTGGGGATGGCCGCCTTCAAGGCCGAAGCGAAGACGCAGTACCTGTGCCTCCCTGGGAGTAAGGGTCTGGAGAACGTCATCAAGCTGTTCTTTAAGGAGCATCATTGATGCGGCATCTGCAGGTGCGGGAGCATCGTCATCGGGAATAAAATCGCCGAGATGGCTGTCTTCCTCTTCGCCTATGGGAGTTTCAAGGGAAACGGGCTCCTGGGCAACTCTCATGATATCTCTGACCTTTTCAACGGGCATGCCCAGTTCCTTGGCGATTTCCTCTGCGGAGGGATCTCTGCCGTTTTTATGAAGAAGCTGACTGCTTACCTTTTTTACCTTATTGATTGTTTCAACCATATGTACGGGGATACGGATAGTTCTTGCCTGGTCGGCAATGGCTCTTGTGATTGCCTGTCTTATCCACCAGGTCGCATAAGTGGAGAATTTGAAGCCCTTTGTGTGGTCAAATTTATCAACCGCCTTGATAAGACCCAGATTGCCTTCCTGTATCAGATCAAGGAACTGCATTCCTCTGCCAACGTATCTCTTTGCAATGGATACAACCAGACGGAGATTTGCCTCTGCAAGGCGCTTCTTCGCTCTCTTGGCTTCGTTGATAAGAGCTTCCTGAGATTCGATTTCAAGAGAATACATATCTCTTGCGGGGTCATCCTCATCCATTTCGGCATAGGATTTTTTCATTTCCTCAAGAGCATCAATTGCTTCCTTGCTGTCGTATGCAATGCTCTCCGCAAGCTGAATTTCCTCTTCGGGAGTAAGAAGAGGAACCTTGCCGATTTCTTTAAGATAAACCTTTACGGGGTCATCAATGCTGACGGCTTTCTCGTCAACAACACCCATTTCCGACGTTCTGGGAATATCAAGGTCAAAGTTTTCGATATCGTCGCCTACCATATCGTCAACGATTTCAATATTCTCCGCTTCAAGAGTTTCATAAAGCTTATCGAGAATTTCAACCTCCATGTTGACTTCCATGAATGCGTCGATTTCCTGGGTAGTAAGCTTACCTGCCGCTTTGCCTTTTTCTACCAGCACTTTAAGGGGATTTTTCTTTTCATTTGCTTCCATTATGATAACCTCCGATTATTTCTTCTTAAACAGTCTGAGGAATTCCTCATCGTTCATGTTTTCTATATCGTTGTGATTTTTCGTCTTTTCATCTTTGATTACGGCAATGCAGTCCTCACATTCACGCACCGTGTTTGCCGTCATTTCGGAAAGACGGGATATTCTCACTATTGAATTTATTTCTTTGGAAGTAAAGCCCTCGTTGAACATTGATACCGACGTGGAGTATCCGCCCTCGATAAGGCCGATAAGCTCCTTTATTACCCGCTTGTTGAATTCCGTAACGAAATCCTCCGGGGTAAATTTATCCTTTATCTTCGCAAGGAAATCGGGGTTTCTCATCAGAGACGCAATCAGAGTTTCCTCCGCCTTTGCGGCTCTGAGATTTCTTGTTCTTTCGGGATTGTTTTCGTCTGAGAAGCTGTCGGTCATCCGCCTTGTTTCAGCCCGTGCCTTTTCTTCCCGTTTCCGCTTTCTGACCTGATATTCAACCGATTTTATCTGGGAATCAAAGGCATCCTTGCTGATGTTGAATTCGTTTGCCAGCTTCTGTGAATATATTTCCCTCTCCATAGGGGTACATTCCGCAAGTATCTGTGCCGCCGCCGAAAGGAATTTCAGCTTGCCGTCATCTGTCAGCACGTTGTACCTTTCCAGCTCCTTGCCGATTCTGTACTCGATTTCATTTTCGGAGCCCTTTATGAGGGAATTGACCTTTTCCTTACCGTGGGTACGGAGTATCTCATCGGCATCCTTGCCGCCCTCCATATTGACTACCTTCAGCTTCATTCCCGTTTCTCCGAGAATCTGAAGAGCCCTCGCGGTGGCCTTTCTGCCTGCCTCGTCATTGTCGTAGCATATCAGAAGCTCATCGGCATATCTTGAAATCAGATTTGCCTGCTCCTTTGTCAGAGCCGTACCCAGCGTTGCTATGGCGTTTGTAAATCCGAATTCATGAAAGGCGATAACGTCCATCTGCCCTTCGGCGAGAATCAACTGTTTCGTTCCCGAATTTTTAGCGAAATTCAGAGCGAACACACCGTCACCTTTTTTGAATACAGGGGTATCTGCCGTATTGACGTATTTGGGATTATCCTCTTCGTTTATACGTCTGCCGCTGAATGCGATTACGTTTCCCCGGTAATCCATGATGGGAAACATTACTCTGTTTCTGAAATTATCGTAGAGCCGTCCCGTTTTCTGGGACTTCCTTACAAGGTTTGCCTGAAGCAGTTCATTATCATTATAGCCCAGTGACCGCAGGTGATTATAAAGTGCCTGCCATTCATCGGGAGCATAGCCCAATCCGAAATGAGTTATTATTTCATCGGATAATCTTCGTTTGCGATAGTATTCAAGACCCGGCCTGCCCTTTTCTTCACGGAGCAGTGAATAGTAGAATCTGGCGGCATCTCTGTTGGCATTGAGTATTCTGACCCTCAGCTTTGCAAGGGAATCATCGTAGCCCTCATCCGGCATTGCCATTCCGACTCTGTCCGCCAAAAGCTTAACCGCCTCAACGTAGGCAAGATTTTCTATTCTCATTATGAAGCTGATTGCATCACCGGATGCGTTACAGCCGAAGCAGTAAAAGGATTTCGTATCGGGAAAAACCGTAAACGAGGGTGTCTTTTCATTATGGAAGGGACACAGACCCTTTACGTTTCTGCCCGCCCGTTTCAGGTCAACGTAGGAGGAAATGACATCCTCAATGTCAATTCTGCCGCATAAATCCTGAACAAAATCTCTCGGTATTGCCATTTTCCCACCTCACTTTCCACGGGATTTATCAATCGTCATCCTCGTTTCTCTTTTTGATAATCAGACCTGCCGCAACACCTGCACCCGTAATGCATACGATACCGCCTATCATTGCGATACCGAATATCAAAGTGGGATTAAGGGCTTTATCCTGCTTGGGGGCAGGAGCGGTAGATTCTTCCACCTTGCCGTTATATCCGTCGTTTTCGTAATATTCCGAATAATAAGCGTTGGGATCAAAGGGTTCCGTGGATTCGGTTTCGGAGGTAAAAAACTCTTCATATCCCTCGGGCATGGAAACGGTGGTAAAGGTGCCTTCCTCATAGGTATAGGGCTCATCGTTTCCCTGATAGGTGGTAAATTCTATATTGGGCTTCGTGGTGGTGGCCTCTGTGGTAGATGGAGTGGTGGGATATTCGGTTTCTCCGGGAGTCCCGGTTGTATCGCTGACCGTGGTTGAAGGAGAAGTGGCCGTCTGAGTCTGCTTGGGGGGATCCGAAACGGGAACTCTGCTCAGAGGAATGACCTTGCCGGTAGCAGCGTCTTTAAGCACGGGATAGGCATAACCCGTCTTGCTTCTTGGAGTATATACCGTATATGAATTTGAGGGATATACAAGCTGACGGTCCTTGGCCGCCTTGCCGTCCTTGGCATTGCCCTGCTCAAACAGTACGATTTTGCCGCGGCTGAAGCTCTTGACTATTCCCCAATGACTGCCTCCTCCGTAAACGATATCGCCCTGCTGAGGAGTGGACGGCACCTTGAATTCATAGCCCGTTGTGGTGACCGTGGGCGCACCCGAGGCGGAAATTTCAAGTCCGTATGCGTTCTTATAAAATCTTACTACAAGCTCCGAAGGCGTGTATTTTGCGGATTTTTCGCTGTAATAGGAGGAAACGCCCAAAAAGGTGTCCACCTTGAAGGGGTCCGCTTCGCCGACAGTGACGGAATTGCCTGCGCTGATATCGGAATCCCAGCTTGCGTAAGCGGGGATAACCGTTGCCAGCATAAGAATTACGGCAATCAGCGCTGTGGATAATCCGGTAAATTTTTTCATTATCTCACCTCAGTCTGTGTAGGTCCAGGACTTGGGAACAAACATATCGTTGAACACCTTGACGGCGTATTGGTCCGTCATGCCGGCTATAAAATCGCAGGCGGCGATTTCGGGGGCTTCGGTCCTGGCTATTTTAATGTATAAATCCGGCATAAGCTCCGGATACTTGACGTATTTTTCGTAAAGCATGGTCAGCATTTCAGCCGCCTTGCTTTCTTCACTCTTGCATTTGGGGTTGGTGTAAACCATGTCAAACATAAAACCGTGAAGCATATCAAATACAAGCTGAACGTCGGGGGAAAGGGTTATATCGTCCCTGCTGTTTTCAATACAGTTGAGCACAAGGGTGTTTATGCGTTCGCTCTTTCTGTATCCGAGAACGTCACGGATTTCAACAGGAATGTCATCCTCCTGCATGATACCGCCTGCAACGGCATCGTCAATATCGTGATTGATATAGGCGATTCTGTCGGCAAGTCTGACTATTCTGCCCTCAAGAGTTTCGGCGGGCTCACCGGAGGTGTGTCTCTCTATGCCGTTACGCACCTCATAGGTAAGATTCAGACCCTCTCCGCCCTTTTCTATTTTGTCAACCACTCTCAAGCTCTGCGTAAAATGCTTGAAGCCGGAGGGGCAAACGGACGCAAGGGCTCTTTCGCCTGCATGGCCGAAGGGAGTATGACCTAAATCGTGACCCAGGGCAATGGCTCTCGTAAGGTCTTCGTTAAGTCGAAGGGCTCTTGCAAGAGTAAGGGCTATCTGCGTCACCTCAAGAGTGTGAGTCAGACGGGTGCGGTAATGATCACCCTCGGGTGAAAGGAACACCTGTGTTTTGTGCTTGAGCCGTCTGAAAGAATTACAGTGAATGATTCTGTCTCCGTCTCTCTGAAAGCCCGTCCTGATGGGACATTCCTCCTCGGGCTTCAGTCTTCCCTTTGACTCGCCTGCAAAGGCGGCATTCGGCGCAAGTATCAACTTTTCTCTCTTATATGTTTCTTCTCTGATACAGGACATTTTTTCACCCCTTCTACATAATAATACGCGGATTTTCAGCCAAACCCTTTATTTATTTTGTTAAAAATCTGTAAACATATATTATCTTGACATTCTTTTTAAGGGGATGGTAAAATATATAATGGAAGATTGTGGAGGTAAATCCTATGGCAAAAACTTTGGTACTGACCGAAAAGCCCTCCGTTGCAAGGGACATAGCAAGAGTTATGGGCTGTAAGCGCAACGGTAACGGTTGTATAATCGGCGATAAATACATAATCACCTGGGCTCTGGGACATCTTGTCACTCTGGCAGACCCGGAAGCATACAGTGAAAAATATAAAAGCTGGCGTATGGAAGATTTACCCATGCTGCCCGAAAAAATGAAGCTTGTGGTCATAGGTCAGACCTCAAAGCAGTTCAAAGCGGTAAGCGCTCTGCTGGGAAGCTCCGAAATCGACAAGGTCGTCATTGCCACGGATGCAGGTCGTGAAGGCGAGCTGGTGGCAAGATGGATTCTCAAAAAGGCGAATTGCAAAAAGCCCCTTATGCGTCTGTGGATTTCCTCACAGACCGACAAGGCAATCCGTGAGGGTTTCGCTTCTCTCAAGCCCGCTTCACAGTATGATAATCTTTACTATTCCGCCCGTTCAAGAGCCGAAGCGGACTGGCTTGTGGGTCTTAACGTAACGAGAGCTCTCACCTGCAAGCACAATGCCCAGCTTTCCGCAGGCAGAGTACAGACTCCCACTCTCGCCATGATAGTGCAGAGAGAGGAGGAAATTCTCAAATTCCGCCCCAAGGATTATTTTACCGTCAAGGCGGATTTCGGCGGATTTACCGCACTTTACAAGGACAGCCGCAATCAGGCAAGATTTTTTGATGCTGCGGCGGCACAGAGCGTTGCAGCGGCGGTAAAGGGACAGAGAGGTATTCTCTCCGAGGTAAAGAAAACTTATAAATTCAAAGCTCCTCCCGCCGCATACGACCTGACAGAGCTTCAGAGGGATGCAAACAAAAAATACGGGTATTCCGCAAAGCAGACCCTTTCATACATGCAGTCCCTTTACGAAACGCATAAGCTTCTCACCTATCCCAGAACAGATTCGAGATATATCACGAAAGATGTGGTGGCAACTCTGCCCGAACGTCTCAAAGCCATAGCCATAGGTCCCTACAGGGATGCCGCCAACGCCATTCTCCGCATGAAACCCATCAATACAAAATATATAGTCAACGATGCAAAGGTTACGGACCATCACGCCATAATTCCCACAGAGCAGTACGTTGACCTGAACAAGCTTTCAAATGACGAAAGACACATTTACGACCTTGTGGTACGCCGTTTCCTTGCGGTACTCAGTTCTCCGTACGAATACGACGAGGTGCAGGTCAGAGTAACGGTGGGCAAATATAACTTTTACGCAAAGGGACAAAGTGTCAAATCTCCGGGCTGGAAGGCCCTTTACGACTCATCCCTGACGGAAGACGACGATGACACTCCCGATATGAAATCCCAGTCCCTGCCCGCTCTTTCCCAGGGAGCTCCCGCATTCGTAAAGGAAGTACGCGTGGTATCCGGAAAGACGACGCCTCCCTCAAGATACACGGAGGCGACCTTGCTCACCGCCATGGAAAATCCCACGGGACAGGTAGATGACGGCAAGCTGAAGGATGCCCTTAAATCCGCAGGCGGTCTGGGCACTCCGGCAACAAGAGCCGATATTATAGAAAAGCTCTTTGATTCCTTCTATGTTGAAAGAAGAGGCAAGGAGATTTATCCCACCTCAAAGGGAAAACAGCTTATAGGAATAGTTCCTCAGGAGCTGAAATCCGCAGAGCTTACCGCAAAATGGGAGCAGAAGCTTTCCATGATTGCGGCAGGCAAGGCAAACGACAGACAGTTTGTGGAGGAAATGAGAAAATACGCCACCTCCCTGGTTTCGCAGGTTAAGGTAAGCACCTCCGAATATAAGCACGATAACATGACCCGTGAGGTATGTCCCGAATGCGGAAAATATCTGCTTGAGGTCAATGGCAAAAAAGGAAAGATGCTGGTCTGTCAGGACAGAGAATGCGGTTACCGCAAAAGTCTTTCCGTCATTACAAACGCCCGCTGTCCCGAATGCCACAAGAAGCTTGAGATGAGGGGCGAGGGTGACAAAAAGGCCTTTTACTGTGTATGCGGTTACAGAGAAAAGCTCTCAGACTTTGAAAAGAGAAAAGAAAGCGCCGGTGCAGGTAAAAGAGACGTTCAAAACTACATGAAAAATCAGAACAGCGCCAAGGCGGTCAGCAATCCCTTTGCAGATCTGCTGGCGGGCTGGCAGGAGGAAAACCAATGAAAAGAATAATATGTCTGCTGACGGTATTGATTACCGTGCTTGCGACATGCACCTCCTGCTCATCGTCAAGAGGCGCAAATAAGGGAATAATCTATCCCATAGATTCGTCACCCTCTACACTTGATCCCCAGTATTCCAACGAAGAGGCGGCTCAGATTGCGGTATGCAACATATTTGAGGGACTTGTAAGGCATAACAAAAAGGGTGAAATCATACCCGGCATAGCAACGGAATGGGAAGTGTCCTCCGACGGTCTGGTTTACAGATTCAAGTTGAAAACTGACACGGAATGGTACTGTCTGTCCTCAATGAAAAAGAAATACGGCGATAAGTTCTATGAGAAATTCTGCTCTGAAAAGGTTACCGCCTATGACTTTGAATTTGCCTGCAAAAGGGTAATTGACCCTCAGACGGCTTCTCCCCTTGCAAACAGAATGATGATACTCAAAAACGCGTCCGATATTCACGCGGGAAAGGCAGACCTTTCCACTCTGGGTGTAAAGGCAAAATCCGCAGATACCCTTGAATTCCGTCTGGCAGGTACCTGCGAGGACTTCCTTGACAGACTGACGGAAAGCGAATTCATGCCCTGCAACGAGGAATTTTTCAATATGACGGGAGGCAGATACGGTCTGGGGGCGGTTTATCTGCTGTGCAACGGGCCCTTCTATCTCAGCTATTGGGACCCGGATAACGGACTTACTCTCAAGAAAAACAAATACTATTCCGGCAGTCAGCAGGTCATTCCCTCATCCGTAACCCTTTCAATAGACAATGACCCCGATTCGGTCAGTAAAAAGCTGGGTAACGGCAGCGTTTCCGCCGCACTTCTCTCTCCCTTGAGTGCAGTTCCCGAAAAGTGCAGCGTAATCAAAGAAATAGACAATTCCGTATTCGGATTTATTTTCAACTGCTCCGACAGTGTGCTGGCGAACGAAAGCATACGCAAGGCAATCTGCATGACCGTTGACAAGAGCATTTTCAAGCCCGTCAATGAAGAAATGAAGGTGGCATACGGACTCGTTCCCGATTCCTGCCTTGCGGGCTCGGAAACCTACAGAAACAAAATCGGCTCCCGTACTCCCGCCTTAAAATATGACGAAGAAAGGGCAAAGCGATTCTGGGATTGGGGCTTGACGGAGCTTGCGAAATCCACCGTAACAATAAAAATAATCTGCCCTGCCTCCGTGGATACTCTCGTACGTCAGCAGATGCAGATATGGCAGAAGCTTTTCGGTCTTGAATGTGCGGTCAGCGTTTCCAACGTTTCGGAAGCCGGAATTGACGCCGCCGTTTCCTCGGGTGACTTCCAGATTGCTCTGGGATATATCAGCGCAGACAGACAAAACGCCTCCGACTTCCTTGCAAAGTTCAAGGATAAGGGCACCTTCCGTCTGTCATCAGATTATTATTCAAATATCGTTGATAACACCCTCAAGGCCTGCAATGACGATGACATGATTACCGGCTGTCTGACGGCTGAAGATTTTATCATTTCAAAAGCCATTTTCTATCCCCTTTATCAGCAGAGTTCTAAATTCGTACTCGGTGAGGACGTGGAGGGAATTTCAATCCTGCGCTCCGAAGCCACCGTATCATTTATAAATGCGAGAAGGTATGACTGATGAAAACCGAAACAGGTACTGAATTTGCACTGGCCTGCCTTGCTGCAGGTACCCTTGCCGCAGGTGTCCCGGTGATTGCCGCCTGTATTCTGGGCAGCAAAGCAAAAAAAGACGCAAAGAAAGAAAGCGCTCCCGAAGAAATAAAGGAGCCGAATATCATCACCAATATCGGCAGCTCACTTGTAAGCCGTGAGGGTGCGGAAATGTCCCTCAAAGGTATCAACATAAGCGAGTTTTCCGTTTCCTGCAGAAAAAACGGCAGAGCACTTACGGGTGATTGCAGAGAAATTTTCAACTGCCTTGAAGAAAGATTCGGCAGTTACGGTGCAAGAGAGGTTTTCGGCAGATACCTTGACTCCTCCGTAAGTGAAAAGGACCTTAAAATTCTGAAGAAAGCGGGCATTAACTGTCTGCGTATTCCCGTAAGAGATTTTCTGACGGAAAAATACGGTAAAAAGGGTAAAGCCACCCTTGTGCCTGAGCATCTTGACAAAATCACGGAGCTTTGCGGTAAAGCGGGCATAAAAACCGTACTTGCCGTTCTTCCGTCTGCGGAGAATAAAGAGGAAAAGTATATCGCTTTCGTTTCATCTCTCAGCGAGCATTTCAAAGAAAATGAATATATTGCCGCCTATGAGCTGTCCTCCCCTTCGGAAAATTCAGATATCTGCATCAAAGCCGCAAAGGAAATCCGGGCTTCGGGAGATAAGCATATTATCATTATTGATAATCCTTCAATCGGACTTGCCTCCTCAATGGCTCAATCCGGCTGTGCCGCAGGTCTTACGGTGACAGATACCGATAAGGAAACGGTAAATACTCTCAAGGATAAGCTCACCGCCTTTGAGGAAGCAAAAATTCCCTCAATTCTCCTTTCGGAAACACTTCCCTTTGACGAAATTTCGGGTGATATATGCAAAAACTCCGTCAGCGGATACTTCAAGGGAAGCAACATCAAAAACTGTATGTACTGCAAGACAAAGGAAATCGTTGATATCGGCAGAGAAAAATTTGACGACATCAACAAAAAGCTTGCGGATTCACTTGAAACAAAAACCTACTCAAAAATGTAATGCAAAACCGACCGTCGTCAAACGGTCGGCTTTTTTGTTTAATATTCTATTACTATCTTATGCTTACCCGTGCCGGTTTTCAGCTTCAGAATTTTACCCTCCGTGACGTATTCGCCGTCGGCGGTTATCTTTTTCGGCTGGGCGTGAAGGAAAATTTCGGTGGGCAGGTCAAATTCCTTATCCTGGGTATATTCAAGAGTAAAGATTTTCTTTTCTCTGTCGTAGCCGTAGGAATCTATTGTACCCGTAACAGCCATGGGGGAAGTGCGTACAAGGTCTCTCATGATG
>JAKSQQ010000047.1 GCA_024404015.1 Clostridia bacterium | reverse complement strand
TGCCCTTTTCCATGGCAATCTTATCAAGAGTTTCAAGCTCAACAAGGTTATCAACGATTACTCTGCCCACGTTATTTTCAACAGCCATTTCAAGCTCTTCATAAGTCTTGTTATTTCCGTGGAAAACGATATTTTCCGTAGGAAAGCCCACTGAAAGGGCAGTATAAAGCTCGCCGCCGGATACTACGTCAATGCCGCAGCCCTCGGAATCACAAAGGCGCACCATTTCTTTACAGCAAAATGCTTTTGAAGCATATACTACAAGACCGTTACCTTCGTACTCATCGTCTATTGACTTTTTGAATTCACGCAGATTTTTGCGGATTTCATTCTCATCAAAAGCGTAGAGAGGAGAACCGAATTTCTTAACAAGCTCAACGGTATCGTAGCTGCCGATAGTAAGATGACCTCTTTCGTTCATGGAAATGCAATCTGATACATACATATTTTTACACCTCAACTGAATTGATAATCAACGATTTAAGTTCATCCGCACCTGTACCGGTAACGGAGGAGAATTCTATTTTTTTAACGTCCTCGTAAGCGGAAAGCTCCTTTTTCAGTTCTTCACGGCGCTTTTCCGTTTCGGATTTATTAAGCTTGTCGCACTTTGTAAGAGCAATAACAAAAGGAATTTCCGTCTGACGAAGGAAGGAAAGCATGGTCATATCATCCTGAGAAGGAGCATGACGCATATCTATGAGCTGAATAACGAGAGCAATGTCTCTGTCCTGATGAAAATATCCTTCCATAAGCTCAGCCCAGCGCCGTTTTTCCGATTTATCCCGTTTGGCATAACCGTAACCGGGCAGGTCAACAAACCACACTCCGTCACCCTTAAAGAAATTGACGGTGATTGTTTTACCCGGAGTGGAGCTGACCCTTGCAAGATTTTTTCGGTTAAAAAGTTTATTCATAAGGGAGGATTTACCCACGTTGGAATGTCCCGAAAAAACGATTTCCGGCATAGTAACTGCGGGAAGCTGATTTGACGTACCGTAGGACGCAAAAAAATCTATTACATCAAATCTCATACCGTACCGTCCTGACCGAAGCCGAGAACGGCTTCATTCCATACCTGGTCAACGGATTTGACCGGCTTGAAGGTGATTTTTTCTTTGACCTTACTGTCATCCTCGTCAAGGTCGGGTACATTTTCAAAAGGTATAAGCACGGTATTCATGCCGGCACGGTAGGCCTCCATGGATTTTTCTTTAAGACCGCCGATGGGAAGAACTCTGCCCCGAAGGGTGATTTCACCCGTCATTGCCACGTCACCGCGGATTTTTTTGCCGGTAAGGGCGGAAACGAGGGAGGTGGCGATGGTAACACCTGCAGAGGGACCGTCCTTGGGGGTTGCACCCTCGGGAACATGTATATGGATATCACTGGTTTTATAAAATTCTTTGCTGATACCCAGCTCCTCAGCTTTGGAACGGATAAAGCTGACGGCGGTTTTTGCACTCTCCTGCATTACGTCACCGAGAGAGCCCGTAAGCTCAAGCTTACCGCTTCCGTTAAGCACGGCGGCTTCAATTTCAAGCATTTCACCGCCTGCACCTGTCCAGGCAAGACCGTTGGCTACACCGATTTCATCTTCCTTTGCGGTTTCCTCGGTCCTGAATTTCTTTGCGCCGAGATAGAATTCGACTTTTTCGGGAGTAATGGTAATTTTACCCTCATCGCCGTTTTCAACTATCTGTGCCGCAACCTTTCTGCAAACGGAAGCAATTTTTTGCTCAAGCACTCTTACGCCTGCCTCTTTGGTATATCCCTCAATGATAAGCTTGAGTGCCTTATCGTTGAAACGGATAGCGGAAGAAGAAAGTCCGTGACGCTTTACCTGTTTGGGAATAAGGTGTTTTTTGGCGATATTGAATTTTTCTTCGTAGGTATAACTGCCCAGCTCAATGATTTCCATTCTGTCCTGAAGAGGAGCGGGAATATCGGAGCGTACGTTTGCGGTGGTAATGAAGAGCACCTTGCTCAAATCAAAAGGCAGGTCTATATAGTGGTCGGTAAATTCAAAATTCTGTTCGGGGTCAAGAACCTCAAGAAGAGCCGAGGTTGGGTCACCTTTATAATCTGCCGAAAGCTTATCAACTTCATCAAGAAGAATGACGGGATTACTTACGCCTGCTTTACGGACGGCATCCGTAATTCTGCCCGGCATTGAGCCGATATAGGTTTTTCTGTGACCGCGGATCTCCGCCTCATCCTTGACACCGCCCAGAGCGATTCTGACATACTCCCTGCCTGTCGCTCTTGCGATTG
The DNA here is from genome assembly GCA_024404015.1 of Clostridia bacterium. Taxonomy (GTDB): domain Bacteria; phylum Bacillota; class Clostridia; order Oscillospirales; family Acutalibacteraceae; genus CAG-177. The sequence continues at coordinate 10,747 of JAKSQQ010000047.1, read as the reverse complement.
AACGGGCAACGGAGGTTTTGCCTACACCGGGAGGACCCACAAGGCAGAGAATCTGGCCCTTTATATCGGGTGCGATTGAAGAAACCGCGAGATACTCAAGGATACGTTTCTTGACCTCGGTAAGACCGTAATGGTCATTATCAAGGATTTTTCTTGATTTTGAAATATCCTTGTTTTCCTCTGAGAATTTACCCCAGGGAAGCTCAAGACACGCTTCAATATAATTTCTTGAAACTGCCGCATCAGGTGAAGATGACTGCATTTTTTCAAGACGGGCACATTCCTTGAGGAGCTTGGATTTCACTTCGTCGGAGGCATTGAGTTTCTCAATGGATAACCTGTATTCAAATACATCATCCTCGGAGCTGAAGCCGTTAAGCTCCTCGGATATGGTTTTAAGCTGCTCCTGAAGATAATAATCACGCTGATTCTTATCTATTTTTTCCTGAACCTTCTCGGAAATCTCACTTTCAAGAACAAGAAGTGATGCCTCTCCTGCCAGCAAAATGTTCATTTCAAGCAGACGGTCAAGGGGATCGTTTATTTCAAGCAGACGCTGTCTGTCCTCATATTCAATCATGATATTGCCTGCGATATAATCGGCAAGCTGACCCGGGTCCTTGATTTCCATTATGTCGGTAATCATATCCTCGGGCATTCTGGGAGCCACCTCGGCGTAAGAAGCAAATTCATCCTTTGTTTCTCTGACCAGGGCTTTGGCATAGGCATAGTCGGATTTCTTCAGAGCGGTCTCCCGGTAAGGAGTAATCTCGCTTTCAAGATATTCGCCGTTATCCGTTAAGCGCATGAGCTTTGCTCTGTAAAGCCCTCTGACGGAAATATGTAAAAGTCCCTTTTTGCCGGGTACACGCAGTACCTGCTCAATGGTGGCGTAAACACCGATTTTGTAAAGGTCCTTTTGTTTAGGGTCTTCTGTGGAAACCTTTTTTTGCGCAACGAGGAACAGAGCATGATCCTTTTCCCACGCCTGCATTATTGATTTTGTTGATTTGTCTCTTCCCACGTCAAAGTGAAGAAGCTGACCCGGGAACATTACAAGTCCTCGGAGTGCTACTGTGGGAACATTGGTAAAAGATAATTCGTTCATTGTATGTCCTTTCGGGGTTGGTATCAATCTCTTTGCTTGCGCAGATAAGCGCCTGCGGGTATTTCGGTCTCGCATTCAAATGATAGGTTCATCATAGGATGAGGAGCATTGTCAATAAGCTCTCCCTCTTCATTTCTGAGGCCTTTTACCTTTATGTTGAAGGGCTTGACGCCCTTAATCATCACTTCAAGCTCATCCCCTTCAAAGAAGCGGTTACGCTGACTTGCATAAAGGATGCCGTTTTCCCATCTTTCCGCAATTGCCGCAACATCCCATTCACGGACGTAACCGCCCTTATGGTAAATCTGAGCATCGTCAAGAGGTGAAGTATAGTAGAAGCCGGTACAGTATTCTCTGTTGCTGGCTCTGATAAGCTCGTCGCTTATCCATTTTTCGGGTTTATAAAGGGGGTCAAAGCCGGACCGCTTAAAGCCGTCAAGGGCGGCTCTGTACGCATTCACGGCAACGGCTGTAGAGTAAGCGGATTTGGCGCGGCCTTCAATCTTGAAGCTGTTGATGCCCGCATTGTAAAGCTCGGCAACATGGTCAATCATACACATATCTCTGGAATTGAAGATATATGTTCCCGTTTCGTCCTCCTCAACGGGAAAATACTGACCCGGACGCTTTTCTTCCTGCAGGGCGTATTTCCATCTGCAGGGCTGGGCACAGTCACCTCTGTTGGAGTCTCTGCCTGTAAGGTAATTTGAAAGCAGGCATCTGCCGCTGAAGGAAACACACATTGCTCCGTGTACGAAGCATTCGATTTCAAGCTCCTTGGGGCATTTTGCTCTGATGCCGGCTATTTCTTCAAGAGAAAGCTCTCTCGCTGTGACTATTCGTTTTGCTCCCATGTTGTAAAGGGCATTGGCGGTGGCGTAGTTGGTGACACCTGCCTGGGTGGAAATATGGATTTCAACACCCGGGGCATATTTGAGCGCCTCAAGCATTACGCCCAAATCGGTAACGATAAGAGCATCAACTCCGCTGTCCTTTGCATATTCAAGAAACTGCGGAAGAACGTCTATTTCTTTATTGCGGGGAATTGTGTTGCAGGTGAGATACACCTTGACACCCTTGGAATGAGCATAGGTGCAGGCATTTTTAAGTGCCTCTCCTCCGAAGGAGGCGGCGGCGGTCCTCATTCCGAAGCTGTCGGATCCGAGATAGATCGCATCGGCGCCGTATTCAACTGCGGTATGCAGACGCTCCTCATCACCTACGGGAGCGAGTAATTCGGGTAAAACCATAGAATTCATAATTCAGGGAAATCCTTTCGGTATCAGCCGCCGCTGTTTGCTCTGAGAACAAGGTTGGCGTTTCTGTCATGCTCCGCCTGGGTTTCGGCAAGGTAAATCTTACCGTTCTTGTCATGGCGGAAGAAATAGTAATTTGTATCTGCGGGGTAAAGTGCCGCGGTTATTGCGTCTTCACCTGGATTGCATATAGGTCCGGGAGGAAGTCCTCTCACGGAATAGGTATTATAGGAATTCGCATAAAGCTTCGCCTGAGCATCCGTTACGTTGGGACCCACAAACTTGGAAATATAGGTGCTTGTGGAGTCACAGTCAATGGTAGGCCAGGTGGACATATTGTTAAGTCTGTTATGAATAACCGATGAAATCTCATCCATCTGCTCAACGTTGTCAGCTTCGCGCTCAATGATAGATGCGATTATCATTATCTCATCTCTTGTGAAGCCGAGCTCATTTGCACGCTTCTTGTATTCATCGGTCCACATTTCGTCCGAATGGTCAAGCATCTTTCTGATTACGCTGTTGGGGTCGTCGTTTTCGTAAAATTCATAGGTATCGGGATAAAGATAGCCCTCCAGCTTGAAGGTCCTGTTGCCGTTGCTTGCAAGTGCCTTGATGAAATCGTAGCTGAAATTGGTACCCTTGAGGGAAGCTATGAATTTTGACTGGTCACAAATGCCGAAATCGTCAAGTCTCTTGGCAATCTGATAGATCGTGAAGCCCTCCGGAATGGTAACAAGATAGGTCTTCGCTCCCTTAACGGGATTACTGAATCTGTTAAGGTAGGTTTCAAAGCCCAGATTTGCCTCAACGTAATATACGCCGCCCTTATACGTCTTTTCGCTCTTATGGAGAAGAGTGGTAAAGGCATAGTTATAGAGCTTGCAGAACCATTCCTGCTTTACGATTTTACAATCACCGAGGATTCTGATAACGTCGTCGGTGGTAGCATCTGCGGGAATTGAAACGGTAACAACGTCATCACTGCGCATAAAGGCAAGAATATCGTTGATACAGCTTATGCCGATTACGGATACAACGGTAGTAAGAATAATACTGACCGCAAAAAATACGACAAGGGAATGATAGCCGTTTCTCTTTTTTGCTTTTTTTACTTTCGGAGACTTTTCGGATTTTTCCGATTTATCCCCTTTAATCTTTTTATCCTTTGAAGGAACTTTTGGCTCGGAATTTGCGGGAGTAATCCTGATGGGTTCAAGATTCTGAAATCCCATGGATTCCGCAAAAGACGGATCATCGGGTTCAAAAGAGATAAGGTCGTCGTCATCGTCTTCAATATGAACCTCAAATTTCGGCTTAGCGGGAATCTGCGCCTTCATAAGGTCAAGCTCATCCGGTGCATTGTAATCATCATCGGAAATATTCACTGTGAAATGATTTGAACCCACCTGCTTGAACTGTGCTTCCTCCACTTTTATGCGGGGAGGGACACGGGGCTCTGAAGGTATCGGAGCGGGAGGAGTGGGAGAAGGATGATTACTTTCCTCCTTGAGAAACAGATTCAACTCATCCGGGCTGAGAAGTTCCTCATCAAATAAATTATCTGAATCGGAAATGAAATCAAATCCGAAATTGTTTTTATTGTCAGGCATTACATTACCCCCAAAATACGGTTCTCCGTAATAATTTCATTGATTTTAATATCGGTACTTTCCGCGGGAAGTCCTTCGGAAAGACATTCTTCAAAACAAAGTGCCGCGGTTTTAATTCCGGGATATGCCGAGAGAAATCTGTCATAGTAACCGCCGCCGTAGCCGAGACGGTTTCCGCTTTCATCAAGAGAAAGGGCGGGAACTATGCAGAACGCATTGTCAAAGCCATCGGCAAACGGACAGCTTTCATCAGCAGTAAGAATACCGAATTTACCCTCCGTCAAAGATGAAACGGAAGTAATAACTCTGAATTTCATTTCTTTGCCGACACAGAACGGAACTGCGGTGATTTTTCCGTCACGGAGAGCTTTTTCAATAAGCGGGAAGGTACATACCTCACTGCCCGTACTGACGTAAACAAGCAGCGTTGAGCATCGGTCATATTCAGCCGTACCCAGCAGTCTCTCCGTAATGGCGGCGGATTTTTCAAGCCGTTTTTCTTCGGGTATTGAATCTCTCACCGAAAGAAAATACTTTCTTGATTCTGTTTTATTCATCTGTAAATCTGAAGGGATGAACGAAGCTCCGAAGCGAACTCTTCGCCTTTAAAATAAGAGACGATTGCAAGGCCGAACTCAACCGCGCTGCCCATGCCTTTTGCGGTAATAATATTTCCGTCACGGCAGACGTATTTATCGGAAATCACTGCTCCTGCAAGCTCTGACTCGAAACCGGGGAAGCAGATTGCCTCTCTGCCCTCAAGAAGTCCCTTTCTGCCCAAAATCATAGGTGCGGCACAGATTGCACAAACAAGCTTATTTTGAGAAGCACAGAAATCTATCGCTCTGTTGACTCTGTCCGAAGCAAGCAGATTTTCAGTGCCGGGCATTCCTCCGGGAAGGATTACACCCTCAAGTCCCGTAAAGGTTGCTTCCTCATCGTCTAAATCGGTTTTTATCGTTACATTATGTGAACCCGTCACCGTCTTTGAACCCACACCGACGGAAGCAATATCAATTTTTGCTCTTCTGATAACGTCAAGAGCGGCAATGGCCTCAACCTCTTCAAAGCCATCGGCAAAAAACATATAAAGCATATCAAATCTCCTTTAATCGAGAGTATAGTCAAGATAAACGTTTTCGGGCAATTCATCCCGTAAGGGCAATATAACGCCGTGATTGACTACGGTGCATTTTCCCTTTGCATCCGTATTCAAAGGAAGCCGGGCATAAACTTTGCCGCATTCGGTTTTCTTTTTGATTTCGGAAACAAGGGGTGATTTTTTCCATTCCTTTACGGTTACAGCACCGTCTTTTACAGAATAAATCGCACTCCCGTTTTCGGTTTTCATAATTTCATAATCAGGTTCAGAATACAATTTTTCCGCATAGGAATAAACATTTTCACCGTGAACAAAATGTGAATAATCCGATTCTTTCGGCACAGTTATATTTTCACCGTGGGATTCACAAAGAAGGGATTTGCACAAAGGTCTGAAGCCGAAACGCTCGTAATAGCTGTAAAGCCACTCCTCGCCGGGAAGAAGCAATATGTAACCTTTGCCCTCACGCTTTGCTTTTTCAACTGCTTCGGAAATAAGCTCCCCCATTATTCCCCTGCCTCTGTATGCCTTGAGAGTAGCGGCGGCATAGAGATAATACGCAGGTGTTGATTTTTTACCGTCGACAACATTTCCTTCAAGGAGAAAAAGCTGTGAAACCACCCTGCCGTCTTCAACTCGGGTAATAAGGTTTTCTTCGTTTACAATAGACAGAAAAAGGGAAATTTCCTCCTCCGTATCACCGAAGGCCTCATTCCAGAGAGAAACCACATCTTTTCTGACATCCATATCAAAGCACTTTCTTTACCGCTTCGTAAACCTTTTCGGATATTGCTTCGGGTGAAAGGGGTTCTCCGTTTTCGGAGCAGTCAATTCTGAACCAGCCCAGCTTTTTGCAGGAATAATCTGCGGCAGCACGACATTGTGAAAGGTAATCGGTATCCTTTTCGTGAATGTCCTTTTTGCCTTCATCACCCTTGTATCTTGATGTCATGAGTTTCTGGGAAACCTCAACGGGCATATCAAGGTAAATGACGGCATCCGGTCTGGGTATGCCCAGCTTTTCATATTCAAAATCCTCAAGCCAGGCAAGGTACTTATCCCAGTCCTCACGGGGAGTCTTTGTAAGCTGATGATAGGCGTTTGAGGTGGTATATCTGTCGGCAAGGATTATGCCCCCTGCCTGATATTTTTCCTTCCAGTAACAATGGTAGCTGACGTATCTGTCAACCGCATAGAATGAGGATGCTGCATAGGCATTGACATCACCGGGCTTGTCACCGAATCTGCCTGCAAGATATTGCTTGACGAGGATGCAGGCATCGTCGTCGTAATTAGGCAGTTTTATGTATGTGAATTCCTTTTCTTCGGCGTTGAATCTCTCTTCCAAAAGCCTTTCCTGAGTAGACTTTCCGCTTCCGTCAAGGCCCTCTATTACAATCAGTTTTCCCATTATACCTACCTCCGAGGCAAGAAAAATTCATTTTATTATATCAAAGTGATTTTATAAATGCAAGTATAAATAAAATAAATAATAAAAATTTATTGCAAAAACGCCCTCTTCTGTGGTAGAATATGCTTGTAATTTTATGATTCGCAAAACAACCGTAACAGGCGGCGAATCAAATCTTTTCCCAGAGGTAATTTGCTATGAAAATTGACAAGCTTGCAGGCGAAAGATTTAAGGAAAGACCTTCCGACTGCGTAATTGATTCCCACGCACTCATGGTAAGAGGCGGATACATGAAGGGTGTCGCAAACGGCATTTATTCATCTTATATGCCCCTTCGCCGTATTACAAAAAAGATTGAAAACATTATCCGTGAAGAAATGGATGCCATCGACGGTCAGGAAGTTCAGTTCCCCGTTGTAATGCCCGCTTCCCTTTGGAATGAATCCGGCAGATATGAAAGCATCGGCAGTGAGCTTTGCAGATTCAAGGACAGAAACGACGTTCCCCTCGTACTGGGTATGACACACGAGGAAGCGGCAGTTCAGCTTGTCAGGGAAAGCGCAAACAGCTACACAAAATATCCCTTCATGATTTATCAGGTTCAGACAAAGTTCCGTGACGAAGGCAGACCCAGAGCAGGTCTTATCAGAGTCAGAGAATTTACAATGAAGGATGCTTATTCCTTCCATACCTCCCAGGAGGACCTTGAAAAATACTACGCAATATGCTATGACGCATACAACAAGATTTTTGCCCGCTGCGGTATTCCCGAGGTAGTCACCGTCAAATCAGACAGCGGTATGATGGGCGGCAGTATTTCACACGAATACATGCTTCTTACTCCCGTTGGCGAGGATTCAATTGCAATCTGCTCCGAATGTGATTACAGGGCAAACATGGAAGCCGCCGAAAGCATAGTTGAAAACGTATGTGAAGGCGAGGACAAGCCCCTTGAGCTTGTTTACACACCCGATATTCATACAATCGAAGAAATCTGCGATTTCCTCAAGACGCCCGTTATTGAATCCTGCAAAGCGGTTGTATATCAGAAGAACATGACTGACGAGTACGTTATCGTATTCATCAGAGGCGATCTTGACGTAAATGAAACCAAGCTGACCAATTACCTGCGTGAAGAAGTTCACCCCGGAGAAATCGTTGACGGCTGCGGTCTTTATGCCGGCTTCATCGGACCCGTAGGCATGGACAGAGAAAAATTCACGGTTGTATTTGATAAATCCCTTGAGGGCACACACAATCTCTCCTGCGGTGCAAATCAGCCCGAGCATCACTACACCGGTCTCTGCATTTCAAGAGACGTGGGCGAGGTTGAATACGTTGACGTTGCAAAGATTGCCGAAGGCGGCATCTGCCCCTCTTGCGGTAAGCATTCAATTTCAATTTCAAGAGGTATTGAGGTAGGTAACATCTTCCAGCTTGGCACAAAATACACCAAGTCAATGGGTATGCAGTACCTTGACAAGAACGGCGAGCTTCAGTACCCCATCATGGGCTGTTACGGTATCGGTGTAGGCCGTCTTGCCGCTTCCGTATGTGAAGCACATCACGATGATTACGGCCCCATCTGGCCCATGAGCATCGCACCCTGGCACGTTGAAATCTGCTGTCTGAGAGTAACTGACGAAGAGTGCAAGTCGGTTGCAGACAAGCTCTACGACACGATGATGGCAGACAGAATGGAAGTCCTCTATGATGACAGAGACATAAGACCCGGCGCAATGTTTGCAGATTCAGACCTTCTGGGTATTCCCGTAAAGGTGGTTGTCAGCCCCAAGAATCTCAAAGACGGTATGTGCGAGATTTGCACAAGAGACAAGGAAATCGACAAGCAGATGGTACCCGTTGATATGGTTGTTGACTATGTTAAGAACATAATCGCAGAAAGATTGGCTCAAGGTAAATAATTAAATAATCGGAGGTTTGTCATGAAAAAACTCAGGAATATTACGGTTTTGCTTCTCTCGGCTATCGTTTTATTTTCCTGCTTCAGCGTAAATCTCTATGAAGCGTCAGCCGCTGAAACAAACACCGTATATAACAACAAATATCCCATGATTTTCGTTCACGGCTACAACGGCTGGGGCAGTAACGAGGATATTGACAGGGCAATTCCCTATTGGGGAGCCACAACCGGCGACTTGATGAAATATCTGCGAAGTGAGGGCTATGAATGCTACTCCGCTTCCGTAGGTCCGATTTCAAGTGCCTGGGACAGAGCTTGCGAGCTTTTCGCACAGCTAACCGGCACAAGGGTTGATTACGGCCAGGTCCACAGCAAAGAGCACAATCATAAAAGATACGGCAGGGCCTACACCGAGCCCCTTTTTGAGGGCTGGAGCAGTACAAAGAAGATACATCTTATAGGTCATTCCTTCGGCGGTACTACCGTAAGAATGCTCACATACCTTATGACCTACGGCTGTTCCGAAGAAGTGAAGGGTACAAGCGGTAATGTATCTCCCCTCTTTACCGGAGGAAAAGAAAGTTACATTGAAAGCGTAACAACAATCTGTACTCCTCACAACAGTGCTTCCACATACAGATTCACTCAGGATCTGAAAATCTATGAGCCCGTAGAGATATTAAGTGCGATTTACGTTGCCGTAATGGGCAGAAGTCCTCTTAACGGCAATCTGGTCGACTTTCATCTTGAGCAGTTCGGAATCACAAACACTCCCGGCACTTTTGATTCCGACACATTCGTAAAATCTCTGGTCAACTTCATCAACAATTCCGATGACGGATGTATGTATGACCTTACCCCCGAGGGCATGGCAAAAATCAACGGCATGATTAAAATAAGCCCCCACATTTACTACTATTCCTACGCCTTTGATACTACTGAAACAGGCAAAATTACGGGATTAACATGGCCGATAATCACCACAAACCCGATAATAGCCCCTATTTCATACTGGATAGGTCATCACAGAACCTTTACCGACGAAACAACCGGTCAGGTTTATGATGAAAAATGGCACGCAAACGACGCCCTCTGCAATACAGAATCGGAAACCTATCCCTTTACCGAAGCCCACAGAAATTACGACGGTAAAGCAGTAAGCGGCGTATGGAACGTGATGCCCGTTCAGAGAGGTGACCACGGCACCGCAATCGGTCTTTTGGCAGACAAAAGGACCACACGCAAATTCTATCTTAATCTGGCACAGATGCTTACAAAGCTTGAAAAATAAACACAAAGGAGAACACTCATGGACAAGAAACTTGAACCCTTATTTACTCCCTGGAAAATCGGTAACTGTGAAATCAAGAACCGTATCGTACTGACAAGTATGGGCGGTACAGACCTTTTCGGTTGGATGGAAATCAACCATTTTGATAAGGCGGGTGCAAAATTCATCATGGAGGTTGCAAAGAACAACTGCGGTCTTGTGCTTCCCGGATGCCAGCCCGTTTACAATCCCATCCTCGGTCAGTGGCTTGATAAGAAAGACAGTATGTATAAGGACCTTGCCAAATGGATGCCCGAATTTCACAAGACAGGTGCTAAGCTTTTCGTTCAGCTTACCGCCGGCTTCGGCCGTTCATTTACCGTCAGCAGTATGATGGAAATGCTCTACAACACTCCCGTTGTAAACAAAATCAGCAAGCCCTTCATGAATCTTGACAAGATTACCGCTTCCGCTTCAGCTTCCGAAAACCGCTGGAGCGACAAGGTTCCCTCAAGAGAAATGACAAAGCAGGAAATCGACAGATTCGTTGAAGCATTTGCAGTTTCCGCAAAGAAGCTGAAGGATGCAGGCGTTGACGGTGTAGAAGTACACGCAGTTCACGAGGGCTACCTTCTTGACCAGTTCACTCTCAAATACGTAAACAAGCGTACAGACGAATACGGCGGCTCATTTGAGAACAGATACCGTTTTGCCGTTGATATCGTTAAAGCAATCAAAGAGAAGTGCGGCAAGGATTTCCCCGTTTCACTCCGTTACAGTGTTATCTCCAAGACAAAGGGTATGCGCCAGGGTGCTCTTCCCGGTGAAGACTATGTAGAAGTCGGCCGTGATATGGAAGAAAGCGAAAAGGCAATCAAGTATCTTTCAGACGCAGGATACGATATGTTCAACTGCGATAACGGTACATACGATGCCTGGTACTGGGCTCATCCTCCCGTATATATGCCCGAGAACTGCAACCTTGCAGACGTAGAACACATCAAGAACTTCACAGACAAGCCCGTAGTATGCGCAGGCCGTCTCGATCCCAGAGTTGCCGCAG
>JAKSQQ010000046.1 GCA_024404015.1 Clostridia bacterium | reverse complement strand
TAACCGTCATGGTTAAGGTCTGTATGTCCTTTTTCGGGAATAATCTTCTGGTCATGGCAAACAGAGCATTCTTCCATACCTTCGTCTGTGCAGGTAGCAGCACTTACGGTAGCATATTTATGACCTGTTGCGGGAATAACGCCTGTTGAAGCATAATCACAGCGTGAGCAGGTTATTGTACCGTAACCGTCAGTTGTACAGGTAGGAGCTGTACCCTCAACGGTAATATAATCGTGACCGAGAGCGGGAATCTCAACATCAAGCTCGTGGTTACACTTGGAGCAGGTAGCTGTCTTTGTACCGGGCTCTGTGCAGGTGGGAGCTTTGGTCTGAACGTAATCACCGTAATTGTGGTCACCGAGGGATTCAATCTTTACAGTGTAAACGGGAGATACAAAGGTAAACGCACCGTCATCACCGACGAATTCGTTCCAGCCCTCAGCGGCTACGTCGCTGATATGGAATTTTGCCTGAACCTTTACATAACCGTCCTTATCGCAGGTAGCTGCCTTTTTATCAACTATTTCAACGATGTTATCGGGGTTGCCGGAGTCAGCCCAAACTAAGTATTCAAGCTTTTCACCGCATCCTCTGGTGCAGTTGAAGGTAGCTTTTGCCCACATGAAGTTTTCTTCATCATATGTGATAGTGGGATTTGTCTGTCCGTTAGCGTTGCCCCAGTTGTGACCTACAGCGGGGCTTCCGATCTGAGTGTAATTATCGTTGCAGTTAAGACATCTGTAAGTGTCATAGCCGGGAGTTACACAATCTGCAGGAGTGCCGGAAACTTTCTGATATCTGTGGTCAAGCTCTGCCTTACATACGTCGCAAAGACCGTCTGTTGTAAGCATTCCGTTGGAATCCTTGAAATTCTCATCTTCATCATGACAGTTGCCTAACTTATATTTTCTGTCGCAGTCTGAACATGCAATATAGTGCTTGCATCCGTCAATGTGAGACCAGCCGATCTGCATACGGCAGTAGAATGTAGCTTCCTCACCGCAGTACTTACACGTAGCGGTGTGAGTAAAGTTCTTGTAATCTTCTGACGTTGAATAGGGGTCATTTGCAACAAAATTTTCATACTCATGGCCATCTTTTACGCAATTGTGAGTGTCCTCACCTTCGGCAAATGCCGTCATGCCGAGAACAAGGGTGCCGAATACCATCATCATACAGAGTATGAGTGATACAACGGACTTGAATGTTTTTTTCATAACAAAGCCTCCAATTAATTTTTTCCGTCAGTGCCGCGCAGCTAACACGGAACGGTTACCCGCAAAGGTCTGCCATAGGGCTTACCAATCCCAACGGAGTGTAAAAAGGCATTTTTTACACTTAATATATACCATTGCGCAAATAAAAAAACAAGTATAATTTATTAAATATATCTGAAATTATTATTTTTTATTAGTATTATACAAATTCTTCCGCTATGATTTATGCAGTTTTACCGCCTTATTTTTGCCTGTCGTCCCCACTGTTAACGACCAACACTTCCGACATAACGGAATTTTTCTGTTTTTCGGCTTAATCAGCATTGTATCGGTATTGATTAAAGTGAAAATATGTGATAAATTTACAGTATATCCGACAGCATATTCAAGGAGGTTATCCGATGACCAATCAGGTTAAAATTGACAAAGAAATCGCCAAACGGCAAAAACAGCTCGGCAAAAGCGGAGCAAAGTACTACTTTTTTTATTTGTTTTTCATCATAAGCATAATCTACATTACCGACGAGGTGGCATCCGCGCTCGGTACCTTTATGAAAACCGAAATTGCCAATGATCTTATGGCGAAATACGGTGAAGCGTCCGTAGGCAAGCTTAATATCATCACGGTGCTCTCCTTCCCTATCATGGCTCTGGGCGTACTATACAAGCCCCTGGCAGACCGCTTCGGAAGAAAGCCCTTTTTGGTACTCAACACCTTCGGAATGTGTCTTGGCCTGCTTGTAATATATCTGACAAAATCCCTTACGGGATACATTATCGGCTCGGTACTGACTCAATTTTTCATTACCCACGATATGCAGGTAGTTTATATCATGGAATCCGCACCGCCGAAGCACAGAGCAAAAATCTACTCCTCTATCAAGTGTATCGCAATGCTGGGCGTTCTGTTCATCCCGATGCTGAGAAAATTCCTTCTTGAAAACACATCTCAATGGAGAAGGGTATATCTTGCTCCCGCCCTCATCGGTATGGCGGTAAGCTTTGTTGCGATTTTCCTTGCAAGGGAAACGGATGCCTTCAATTCCGAAAGAATCAAAACTCTTAAGGGACAAAGTAATGAGAAATCCGATACAGAAAACGGCGGCATCATCAAGGCGCTTAGATACGGCTTCAAACACAAGCAGATAAGATGGCTTTTCCTCGCGCTCGTTTTTTCGGAAACGGGATATATTCTCACCAACGACTACCAGGCAATCATGACCTACGGCTTTGCAAATACAGCCCTGAACAACGGTCTTTTTGACACGTTGAAGCAGGCCGCCGAAAGCGTAGGTGTCAACGAGGTAACCACGGCACTGTTCTTTTATCCCATCGGCTGTGCAATAAGTCAGCTCATTCCCGGCTTTATTTCCGACAAAAAGGGAAGAAGGGTATCGGCTATCGCAATGTCCGCTTCCGCCCTCGTACTGTTTCTCTGCTTCTGGCTGGGTGCCGAGCACGGAATGGCTCCTCAGCTTGTGGGCTTCCTCTGCGGCGGCAGCGTAGGTACATTCTGGGCAAATATTGATACTATCAGCTTGATGGCAGGCGAATCCACACCCACGGGCATTCGCTCATCCATGCTGTCGGCAATATATCTGCCTCTTGGTATAGGCATCGGTGTTTCGTTCGGTATTTCCCTGCCCCTTGAATCAATCCTCGGCAACTCAAAAATCGGTATTATTGCCTTTGCGTTGGCAATTCCCGGCCTGCTGGCGGATTTCCTCATTCTCACCTCAAGGGTTAAGGAAACCAACGGAATTGACCTCAAAAACGTTGACGGTACGGAATTTGAATAAAAAGCATCAGACCGCAAAGCTTTACGGAGCTTTGCGGTTTTGTTACGTAATTGAAAACATTACGTGTCAATACTTGTACAGCATTCGGGGGTGTGATATAATGAAAAAGGAGAAAGGAGCAATACAATGGCAATTTACTACTATGATTTAATAAACGCCCTTGCGGATATGAACGCGGAAATGTTCATCAAGCAATGCGAAAACAACTACAAATACGCTATTACCTCTGCCGCCGAACAGTTTATCGCCAGAGGCAACCGAATAATAATGCTTGCAGGTCCCTCATCCTCGGGAAAAACCACATCCGCAAAAATTCTCATAAACACCTTCAAAGAAAAGGGCTATAAGGCAAGTCTTGTTTCCCTTGACGATTTTTATTTTGACGACAGGAGCAAATATCCTCTCAACGAGGACGGCTCATATAATTTTGAGAGTCCCCTTGCCCTTGACCTTGAGCTGATAAAAAAGTGCTTCGCCGAGCTGATTGAAAAGGGCGAAAGTGACATGCCCGTATTTGACTTTGAAACCCACAAGCGTATCTGGGGTAAAAACAAGGTCACCTATGACGATGACACATTTATCGTCGTTGAAGGCATACACGGTCTGAATCCCTGCATTACGGATAATCTGCCAAAGGATAAAATGGGTAAGATTTATGTCAGCGTTTCCTCAAGAATCTATGACAGAAACAACAAAATAATGCTGGCAAAAAGAGAAATCAGATTTTTACGCAGACTCGTAAGGGATTACAAATTCCGCAGTACGAGTGTAGACGAAACCTTTGACGTATGGCAAAGCGTCTGCAACGGCGAAAACGAATATATCTTCCCCTTCAGAAACCAGGCAGACGTTAAGGTGGATACCTTCATTCCCTACGAAATCTGTATGCTTTCCTCGGCTGCTCTGGAGATACTGCCGGACGCAAGCGAAGATACCACCGAATTAAGACAAAAGCTTGAAAAATTCAGACATCTTAAAAACAAACTGATGCCCGAGGATTCAATGCTGCACGAATTTCTGGGTTAAATCCAACTAAACCGAATCAGTCTGTAAAGGAGGTATTTCTATGAAAGTTATGTTTATCGGTGCTGCCCATGAGGTAACCGGCTCCTGTACACTTCTGGAAACCTGCGGAAAGCGATTTCTTATTGACTGCGGCATGGAGCAGGGTGAAAACATCTATGAAAACTGCGATTTGCCTGTAGCTCCCTGTGAAATTGACGCAATTTTTCTTACCCATGCTCATATTGACCACAGCGGACGTATTCCCCAGATGGTCGCCAACGGCTTTTCCGGCCCCGTATACATGACGGGCGCAACCGCAAAGCTGGCAGGCATAATGCTTCGTGATTCGGCACATATTCAGGAATCCGAGGCGCAATGGAGAAACAGAAAGGCAAAGCGTTCCGGCGAGGAAGAATATATCCCTCTTTACACCTCAAACGACGTTGAAAAAACCCTTCCCCTTTTTATCTCACACAGATACGGAGAAGTATTTACTCCCGCAAAGGGCGTAAAGGTATCATTACACGATGCGGGACACCTGCTGGGTTCATCCTACATTCTCTTTGAAATCACGGAAGACGGCGTTACGAAATCCATACTGTTTTCCGGTGATATCGGCAACATCAACCGTCCGCTTATCAGAACTCCGTCAAAGCCGCCTCACGCCGATTATGCGGTATGTGAATCCACCTACGGTGACCGGCTTCACGGAAAAGACCCCGACTATGTGGGTCAGCTGGCTTCCGTAATCGGAAGCACCCTCGCCAAAGGAGGCAACGTGGTAATTCCCTCCTTTGCCGTGGGCAGAACTCAGGAAATCCTTTATCTCATCAGAATAATCAAAGAGAATAATCTCTGCCCCGAGGCGGGAAATTTCCCCGTTTATGTGGATTCACCTCTGGGTATTGAAGCAACTCACATTTATTCGGGTGAGGTATCCGAATTTTTTGACGATGAAACAAGAGAAATTCTCAGTAAAGGCATCAACCCCATTTCCTTCCCCAATCTGAGAACGGCAATTACAAGTGCGGAATCAACCGCAATCAATACAAACACCGAGCCCAAGGTCATCATTTCCGCATCGGGAATGTGTGAAGCAGGCAGAATCAGACATCACCTGAAACACAATCTCTGGAGAGAGGAAAGTACAATCCTCTTTGCAGGTTATCAGAGTGAGGGCACTCTGGGCCGCAAACTGATAGAAGGCGCAGAGTACGTCAAAATCTTCGGCGATGAAATCAAGGTGAAATCCCGCATCGCTATAATTGACGGATTTTCAAGCCACGGTGACAGGAATATGCTTCTGCAATGGCTGAAGAACGTAAATCCCGATATGATTTTCATCAATCACGGCGAAGACGGGGTGGCAAACGAATTTTCACTCACGGCTGAAAGAGAAACGGGAAAGCCCGCTTACGCGCCCTTCAGCGGTGACGTTTACGACCTTGCAACGGGAGAATGTCTTGAAAAAGCGATAGTCAAAAAGCTGCTTTCAAAGAAGAACTTCGCCACCAAGAAGGCCAAGGGAGAATACGAACGCCTGCGGGGCGCCGGATACAGACTCATCAAGCTTATTGAAAACTGCAAGGGTATGCCCAATAAAGAACTTGCAAAGCTTGCGGATCAGATTACAAATCTGTGCGACAAGTGGGAGAAATAAAGCATAAATAAAATTGCCCGCATCCGAAAAAATATTCGGATGCGGGTTATTGCGTTTGCGTTTTCAATACAATCACATAAGCATCGTAAAAGAGTACTTATGTGCAAATGAATTTTACTTTTTGCAGCTGAATATTGCAATAATACGGTTGATTTGATATAATACGGTAAACCCGAACACAGATGCAGGAGGCAGTACAATGAACGTATTTATCCGCATTATTTCATTTCTCGTTTCCGTTCTTATCGGCATAATAGCATTTCCTATTTCCCCTGTTTCGGAAAGAGCAAAAAAATTCCGACTTACCGCCTACGCCGTCGGCAGTAATTTTACAGACGCTTCAACTATTGATGCTTCTCACTTTGAAGATCTGACTGACGTTATTCTTTTCGGTGTTGCCGCTTTCAACACGGAAGGAGAAGTTGTTCTTAATCAGAATTTTGACCTGATTCTCGGCAATATCAGAGAGGCCATGAAAAATTCGGACGCAAATCTCTATCTCAACCTGCTGGGACCCGATTACAGAACGAATTCCGCCGATTGGAACGAGCAGATGAAGGACCAGAGCAAATATCACAACATGGCTTTCAAAAGCGGTAATCTTCAGAAAAATATAAAGGCCGTACTTGATGAATACGGCTTTGACGGTGTGTTTTTTGATTATGAGTATCCCGTTACTCAGGAGGATTGGGACGTCTTTGATGAGTTTCTGATTTCCCTTGACGGCTATCTCGGAGACGATTACAGGATAGGCACCGCAATATCCGCCTGGCTTACAATGCAGTCAAAGAAAGCTATCGCCGTAACCGATATGGTTGAGGTCATGGCCTACGATATATGGGATAAGGACGGCACTCACGCCTCACAATGGGGAGCGGAGCAGGTCATTCTCAAGATGCTTCAGAACGGCTACAAGCCGGAGCAGATGGATATGGGAATCCCCTTCTATGCAAGGCCCACCAATCAGGGCGCTTACTGGTACGGCTATAACGGCTGGTATGACAAGCTTGATGAAAGGGGCTTCTGCTACGATGAAGAAACGGGTCTGACATTCTCGTTCAATGACTATGATACCGTTTACACCAAAACACAGTGGGCAATCAAAAAAGGTCTGGGCGGTGCAATGGTATGGCATTATTCCTGCGACGTTCCGAAGGACAACCCGAAGTCCCTTTTCAACGCCATGTATAAGGCAAAAACGGTCTTAATCAGATAAGCGCAGCATAAGAAAAGTCTTCGCGGCAGACACCGTGAAGACTTATTTTATTCGGCAATCATTTCCGGGTTTTGAGGCCGTTGAATGTAAAAAGCAGACGATGTAAACTCATTGTCTGTAAAATAAAAGGGGTAAATTCACACAAAAATCATAAAATGTTACAAACTTTATAAAATCGTTGAAAATCAACGGTCTGCAGGAGTATAATTTAATTGCGTGAAAAACCGTACCATCAAAGGAGGATATACTTATGTGGAAAATGGTTTTACTTTTCGGAATGCCCGCACTCACTCCCTTTGCCATTGCTTACGCTCTCGTTATGAGAATACTCAGACCCCTCGGTGTTCCCGATTTTCTCGGTATTCTGACATTCTGAAAACATAAGATTTGTTCCCGCCCTGCGATATTCGTAAGGCGGATTATTTTTACTTTACGCAAAAACCGATACTCATTGACAGAGTGATTTTTTTGTTTTAAAATATATCCATCCGTGTAAACGGAAATAGTAAACACCATTTCGGAGAACAAAATGACTAAAATAATTTCTTCTTTTTTATCATTGATTATCGCCCTTTTTTCATCACTCGGTCTTTTCGGAAATCAGGAAAGCAAATGGGAGCTTGATATCCCCGTATATCCCTGCGGAAGGATAAGCAACGAATGTTATCTTGACGGCTCGGGAATACTCAGCGATTCGGAGGGACCCACAGGCAGTGAAAGCCGCATGGAGCTTATCAAGGGTACAAAGCTTGAGGATTACACCGCTTACTGCAAGGATCTGGCCGAAGCGGGATATGACAACGTGTATTCAAACACTCTCGGCGGAGTAACCGTAAACGCATTCAGATACGGCGAAAAGCTTTATTACACCTATTTTTCCGAAAATCTTGACGAGGTCAGAGTGATTGAAGACAACAACACCCGATGCTTTGAGGATTTCGGATATTCCGTTGACAGCGATGAGGGTATAACCGTTTATCAGTTTGACTATCCCTATGCAGATTTCGGTGAAAAGAAGGATGAAGATATATACTCCACCAACGGTATGATGTATATTATTCACCTTGCCGACAACAGTCTTATAGTCATTGACGGCGGCTCAATCAGACAGTCCTCGGATAAAAACATTGACGAATGCATCAAGCTGATGCACGAAATTACCGGTACGGAAGCGGGAGAAACAATAAACATTGCTCTCTGGTACGGAACTCACGGTCACAGTGACCACGTTACCTTCTTCTATAAGCTCATAGGTTATTATCACAACGAAATCAACCTTGAAAGAGCAATGTTCAACTATCCCTCCCTTTCCCTTGTGGAGCATGACGAGAGAATTGATATGTACCGCAACAGACTTGCACAGCTTTATCCCGAGGTCAAATATTTATGCCCTCATACAGGAATGAGCTTTGACATTGCTAACACCCGGATTGACGTGCTTTATACCCAGGAGGATGCGGTAAACGCCCGCACGGGAAAAACTCCCGTTACCAACACCAACGATGCTTCACTTATATGCAGAATTTCCTCCGCAGGCAGGCGTTTCCTTGTTCTCGGGGACATGAACATACTTGCCCAGGATAAAATTCTGTCAATTCACAATCCCGAACAGCTTAAATGCGACGTTCTTCAGGGAGCACACCATCTTTATAATGCGGTCGCAATCATCTATGACTATGCCGATGCGGACTACGTATTCTGTCCCATGTCCTACGGCAGAGGAAAATGGCTGCCCGGTCACGCTTCCGCCCGTCTTTCATACAAGGAAGATCAGCTCCTCTATGCAGACGATGCCCTCTACATAATCAAAATGGACAAGAACGGAATAACCGTTGACAGCGACCATACGGACTGCGTACCCTATGACGACAGTTCAATGAACGATATCCACTAAAAAAATAATGCCCGCCTTCAACGAAGACGGGCAGTTTTTATGCTCTGCAGCAAGGTTTTGAAACACAAAGCTTTTCGTATTCTTATATCATCTTTTTGATAATCTTCTTCACAATGCCGTTTTTTGAGGTTGCACCCAGCGCCGCGGCGGCAGCACCCAGACCGAGAGCAAGATATTTGCCTTCCTCCTCCGCTTCAATGCGGATTTTTTCTTTTTCAAGCTCCAGCTCTCTTTCCGCTTTTTCTCTTTCTTCGGATTTCTTTTCTTCTTCTCTTACGGCATCCTCCAAAGGAGCGCCGCAGTTGGGACAAACGGTATTTTCATCGGCATCAATGTATGAATCACAGTATGCACAAATAATCTTCACGGTCATTCTCCTTTGGTGATTTAATCCGTAACCATAGTATCACAGAGCAAAGGATTTTTCAATACGGATATTAAATCTGTTGCAGATAAATATATGCGTGTGGTATAATGAAAGGAAAGAGAAATAAACTGAAAAAGAGGTATTACCATGAAATCTGATTATCCGAATCTGTTATCACCCGCAAAAATCGGCAAGGTGGAAATCAGGAACAAAACAGTTATGGCGGCAATGGGTATGAGCCAGTCAACCGACGGCTTCGTAAACACAGCCGTACTCAACCACTATTCCGAACGTGCGAAAGGCGGAGTAGGTGCAATCGTTGTTGAGGTTACCTGCGTTGACGCTCCTTTAGGCCTCAACACAAAAGGAATGCTGATAATTGATGACGACAAATACATTCCCGGCATGACGGAGCTTGCAGAGGTAATTCACAAAGGCGGCTCAAAGGCATTCCTGCAGATTTCCCATACCGGCAGAGGCGCAAGAAGAGCAATCATCGGTGACCGTCCTGTAGGCCCCAGCGAGGTGGCAATGCCCTATTCCTTTATGATGGGGCTTGCAAATGAAACACCGAGAGCCCTTACCATTCCCGAAATAAAGGAAATAGAGGAAAAATATGCTCAGGCGGCTCTGCGTGCAAAAAAAGCGGGCTTTGACGGAGTTGAAATCCACTCCGTGGGCTACTATCTCGGACAGCAGTTTCTTTCAAAGACCGCAAATATCCGTACCGACGAATACGGAGGAAGCCGTAAAAACAGAATTCGCTTCCTGCTGAATATAGTACACAGAATCCGTGAGCTCTGCGGTGAAGACTTTGCAATCATAGTTAAGCTTCCCGTTGTGGAGCAGGGTCCCGACGGCGGTATCTCAATCCCCGACGGCATTTACTACGCGAAGCGTCTGCAGGACGAGGGTGTTGATGCCATTGAAGTGCTTGCAGGCAAATGGTCAAGTGAAGCGGGAAAACACGAAAAGCCCGAATCGGCTTATGCAGACTGCATGGCGGTGGCACTGTGTCAGGTGCTTAAGGCAGGCATCTTCATGATGACCGGCAAAAAGAAAACCATTCCCCTTATCGGCGGCGGCAGAGCCCAGAATCCCGTAGTATCGGAAAAGGCACTCGCAAAGGGCAAATGCGACATGATATTTATCGGTCACGGACTTCTTGCACAGCCGGATCTGGTAAATCTTATCGCAGAGGGCAGAGAGGATGAAATCCGTCCCTGCATCGGCTGCGGTCATTGCATTGACCATCAGCTTCAGCACGGCGGCAGAGCAATCTGCTCAGGCAACGCCGTACTTGCAAGAGGCGACAACGATTATACCATTACCCCTGCCGAAACAAAGAAAAACGTTGTTGTAATCGGTGCGGGCGTGGCAGGTGTCGAAGCGGCAAGAATAGCCGCAATCAGAGGTCACAGCGTTGATTTATACGAGGCCTCGGGTGAGGTAGGCGGTCAGATGAATCTTGCCTGCATTCCTCCCTACAAGCAGCATCTGGGACTTATGAAGCCCTATCTTGAAAGACAAATTGAGCTGACGGGAGTCAGACTTCATCTGAATCATAAGGTCACAAAGGAAGAAATTCTCGCTCTCAATCCCGATGCAGTCGTGTGTGCAACGGGTGTAATACCCGCAAAGCTTAAAATCGAGGGCGCGGAAAGAGCAGTAAGTGCGAGAGATATCCTTTCCGGAGCCGAGGCGGGCAAAAACACGGTAATCATCGGCGGCGGCTCAATAGGATGCGAAACAGCCGAATATCTTGCGGCAAAGGGCAAAAAGGTTTCCGTAATTGAAATGCAGAGCACACTTGCCGCCAACACCGGCAAAACGGCACAGACAGTACTGCTTGGTCATCTCAAGGGCAGTCACGTCAATCTGCTTACGGAATGCCGTGTTGAAAAAATTACAGCCGATTCGGTAATTTATAAAGATAAAAACGGCAAAGAAAACAAAATTGCCGCAGATACGGTAGTGCTTGCAATCGGCGACAGACCCGATGCATCCCTCTACGAGTCACTTAAGGATGAAATCAGAGAAATTTACAATATAGGCGATTCAAACGCAGGCGGAATCATTCCCAACGCCGTCTATGAAGGATACGTAACCGGCAATAAAATTTGAGTCCCCGAAACATTAAGGAGAATCCGATATGAGCAAAAACAAAAAAATTCCGCTTATTATCTGCGGAATCATTATCATGGCTGCGCTGGCGGTAACGATTATAATTTCAATTTCGGAGAACGGAAAAATGAAAAAAGATCTTATCAGATACGGATATTCATCAAGCGGAGATATGAGAGGTGCTTTTTATTCACGGGAAATATGCGTCTATGACGATACCCGCGCCCTGATGATAATAACATCTCAGGAATGGTACAACGACGATGAAAAAACAGAAGAATATCTTATTGACGGTAAAGTTCTGAATGAAATTGCCGAAATCTTCCGTGATAATCACATGAACCGCTGGAAAAACCGCAATCTGTCGAGAATTTTTGTTGCCGACGGTGCCACCGACAGTTATTCATTCTCCTTCGGCGATGATGACTACGGATTCTCTTCTCAGGCATTTCCTCCCACATACGCCTTAAAGCTGAAAAAAATAGACGATGTAATCAAGAAATATTCCGCCGATAAAGAAAAACTCCCCGGGCTTGTTTTCCCCGAGAAAACGGATGAAGAAAAGGCGGACAGATACAATCCCGTTGAAGGAGAAATAACCTTTAACGTATCCGGTTACAAAGAATCCGAGCTTTCCTACATTCTGCTTAACGGCTGTGAAACCGAAGCAGTACTTAAATCGGATATTCACCTTTTCAACAGCGAAACAAACGAAGAAATTTCTCTTATAATCTCAAAATACGCTTCAGACCGAAGCGTCAGCGCCATGTGCTATGAGGAGGGCAGTGTCAAGGTTAAGGAAAGACTTGCCCGAGGAACATACAGACTTGAATGCGGCGAATATTCAGCCGAATTTGAAATTGCATGAGGTAAATATTAATGAAGTTCTTACAAGGATACGTTCCCGAATTATGGCAGGCATACGAAAAAAGAGGTCTGCTTAACAAGGATTCGGGAATAAGATTCTGCCAGAGTATTGACATAGACGAGGGGCTGAAATTCAACAATCTCGCCTCAAAAGGCGGTGAATTATATCGGATTGTCAGAGAACTGAAATGCCCTCTATACATTGACCGTCTTCAAGGCGGATGCTTCTTTGAGGGCTACGATTACGATATGTCCCTCATCAATGAATACAGAAATCTGTTGGGTGACAATTTCTATGGCTTTCAGATGCATGAATGGATGTCAAATTTTATCAGCGACACCGACAGAATAATCGCTTGCAACTGTCCCGAGCCCTGGACAGAGGAAGGTATATGCCGGGCAATAAGCCGATATCATCATTATAATCACATTTACACCGAAGCAATGAGTCCTGCGGAATATGCGCAAACGGGTCATATCACCGATATTGAGGATTATCTTGAAGCAATGAAACGGCTTTTTGAAAAGAGGCAGAAATATACGGATAACATGCTTCTTCCCTGCGACAGCGCATATCTGGGCTTTTCTCTTGAATTTCAGCTCGGTGCAAAACGGGTAATGCCGGAAATCGGTCATCAGACCGGCTATTCCTCAATTCAGCTTGCGTACGCAAGGGGCTGTGCGAAAGCTTACGGCAAAAGCTTCGGTGCTTACTATGAGCCCTGGGGCGGCGAGCCCTTCTCTGCCTGCAACTACCATAAGGATTCTCTGAACGAGTGGAATATATCACAGGAATCCTTCCCATTCCACACGGCAGGAGGAAACGGAGGCAGCTCCCGTTCATTACAGAAACGCATCATGCTTTATTCATACCTTTCCGGTGCGGAATTTTTATCCGAAGAATGGGGAGCATACAACACCTTCAGAGATACCGAGGACTTTGAGCTGACTCCCTACGGCGAAACAAAGCTTGATTTTATCCGCTTCACGGAAAAATATCCCGATACGGGAAAGCCCCTCACCCCCGTGGCGATTGTCATTCCGAAAGAAATCACATTCCTTGACAATATTGACCTTGATGCCGATAAATGGGGCTCATTCACACCTTCGCCTTATATTTCCTCCCTTCTGCAAAGCATGAGAGAGGGACTGAAATATCTGTA
>JAKSQQ010000045.1 GCA_024404015.1 Clostridia bacterium | reverse complement strand
TCCTGCATCCGCCACCGGCGGCGGAGCCCTGCCGAGCATCCAAACTAATCTGCGCATACTATCGCTTGAATCTATCGGCGAAGAACGGCAAAACAAATATTATTACGGACTTACCTTAAAGGTGAGCCCGTTGGTTTTTATGAAATAAGGTAGATAATTATAAGTTTTGCCTAATCGTTTTTGCTCCCTCCCCGTACTATATGGGGTCCCCGACAAGTGATAACTTGTTGGGGAGAGGACGAGCAGCGGAGTGAATGAGAGTTCGCTTTTACGCGGGCGCGAATGATACGGAGCTTGTGAGGACGAGTGTTCGGTCGCAAAGACGATTTCTTCATCCGATATCTTCTGCGCTACGCTTGATTATTTTGGCGAAGAACATACCAAACTAAATAATGTAAGTTATGATGTGGGCATTTATCTAATGGTAGATGTCTGCTTCTTTATTGTTTACCGATTGTTTACAGACCCGATTGTTAATCTGTGATAATATATTCACGTAATATGTAACCTTTTCTCAAAAAATCCGCTTGGTATGGTGAAGGCCTTACAAAGCTGAAAGGAGACAGTGCCTTGGAAGATGAAAATATAGTTGAAATGTATCTCGCCCGCAACGAGGATGCGATAAAACAGACTGCTTCAAAATACGGCAGTCGTCTGCGCCGCATTTCCTATGGTATTACAGAGGATAACGGCACCAGCGAAGAGTGCGAAAACGATACCTATCTTACCGCCTGGAATCTGATTCCCCCCAACGAGCCGAGAACCTATCTGTTTGCATTTCTTGCAGGCATAGTCCGTCACATTTCCATTGACAGATGCCGCGAAAAATCGGCTCTGAAAAGAAGCGGATACGTGTCGGAGCTTTCCGAGGAGCTTCTTACCTGCCTTCCCTCATCCGAAACAGTTGAGCAGAGTCTTGACGAAAAAGAGCTGGGAAAGACAATCAGCAGATTTTTGCATACACAGTCAAAAGAGAAAAGAATAATGTTTATGCGCAGATATTTCTATATGGATTCCGTCTCCGAAATAGCGCAGAAAATGTCCTTCGGAGAAAGCAAGGTCAAAACCACACTTTACCGTATGAGAAATGATCTGCGGGAATACCTTATAAGAGAGGGCTACGTATTATGAATAACAAGAACGTACTTGACAGCATCGGCTACGTGGATGCGGATTTGATATGTGAAGCGGAGGAAAATTCTCCCGTAATAAAAAGAAAGAATGCAGTCAGATGGATTTCCGTTGCCGCCTGCCTGTGTATAGCGGTTGCCGTGGCGGTCATTCTGGGCTCAAGGGGCAATATATCCACCTTAAAGAAGACAGTTGCAAGTGAGAAAGCCGAAGCCAATGATAATATAGCGATTGAAGACAATCCCACGGATGCAACCGTTCCCGATTTGTTGATGACGGAAACTGACGGCTCCGTTGAAAAAGCGGAAGACAACACAGTGAAAAATGGCACTTCCGATTCCTCCACAAACGCGGTACCTGCAGTAAATGCGGCACCTGCCGAAAAATCATCGGATAACAAATCCACTGATAAATCAGTGACCGAAATGAATAAAGGTGTCGGCACCGAAAGTGCCGGCGACGGGTACAGCTGCGGCGGTCCGTTTATTCCTGCCGTTCCGAAAAGCAAAATCAAGGTAAACGGAGAGAAGCTGACGAATGCCGAGGGTGCAAAATATCTGGAAGAAAACAAAGGAAGTCTTGTATCTTCTCTTTCCCAAAGCGGAGTAGCCGCAAATAATATCAAGATATGCGATAAGGGCTACGGTCACGTTTCATATGACGGCTCAACGATGGATTATCTGAATTACAATCAGAATTTCAGAGATTACATTGTCTATAACGGAAATGACATTATAGCCATCGTCACGCTCTGGAAGGAAAACGGAAAAATCTATTCATCTCCCGCTTTCGGTGCGCCGTGGTTTAAGGATTATGCTTCCTTCCTTCGTGCGCATAAGGGACAGAGCTTACTTTACGTCTATGCGGGATATGCGGAAATAATCATTACTCCTGACGGAAAAGCATATAATCCTCAGGGACTTGACGTTTCCGTTTATCTTGAGGGTATTGACAATCCCTACAATTACTTTTATAGTGAAGGTGCAGTTTATACTCCGTGAGGTGATAATATGAAAAAGAAGGTCATAATTGTCGCGGCGATTGCCGTTCTTCTTATCCTGTTCTTCCCGATTCCCAAGGGAATACAAAAAGACGGAGGAACAAGGGAATATCAGGCACTTGTCTATAAGCTTGTTAAATGGAACAGATTTTACGATAACGATTTATGCTACAATTCAACCAGAATTTATTTCGGAAAGGATGCCCATAAGAGTATTGACGAGCTTTGGTGGAAAATAAACCCCAAGGATATGCCCGTTGACGGACCCGGCGGCGTAAATCCGGATGGCTGTGAGTGCACCAACGTTTGCGTACTGCGTATTGAAGAGGATTTTTATCAGGCCGAATATAACGTGGATACGGCTACGGGCTCCTTTATTCAGAGAGCCGTAATTCCCCGTAGTGAGGATGACCCGGAAATCAACATCGGCGATGTTGTTACGGTATTTTATGACGGTCAGACCTCTGAAGACGACCCCTACCGTGTCCTCTTTACCGGCGTAAACCGTATTGACGTGATTGAGCCCTTTGACAGATGGGGTGTTTCCTTATCCTTTGCCGGTGATTGTAACGGCGGAAAAATCACCGTTACTCAATCAACAAAAAAAGAAATTCCCGACGGTGAGCTTTCCACGGGAAATCCCTTTTATCTCCAGGCATACTGTGAAGGCAGATGGATTTCGTATCAGGAATATATGCAGTATCTCGGATATGATTATTTACAGCCCGAATTTTTCTTCACAATGGAGGCAATCGGCATCCCCCTTGACGGCAGTATTGAGCTTGACACGGATTTTGACGGCACCTACGGTAAGCTTGTTCCCGGCACTTACCGTCTCTCAAAGGATATAAGCATTACCGCCACAGACGGTGACCACAGAAAAGACGAAGCAAGAACTTACTATATAGATTTTGATATAGTCTGAAAAGAGCAGGAAAAATGAGTAATATAGTTTTAATCGGTATGCCCGGCTGCGGCAAAAGCACCTGCGGTGTACTTGCGGCGAAATCCCTTTGCATGAGCTTTGTTGATACGGATTTGCTCATTCAGCAATCCGAGGGAATGACCTTGCAGAATATCATTGACGGAAAAGGTCTTGATTATTTTGAGGAATGCGAGGAAAATTGTCTTTCCTCCCTTAATCTTGAAAAATCCGTTGTTTCTACCGGTGGCAGTGCGGTTTATTATGACAGCTCCATGAATCATCTGAAAAAGAACGGAAAGGTAATTTATCTTAAAATCAGCTTTGATGAAATGATGAGCCGCATAAAGAATATCACCTCAAGAGGAATCGCTCTGAGCGAGGGTGAAACCCTTGAGCAGATGTTTGAAAGACGGGAAAAACTGTATGAAAAATACGCGGACATTGTTATTGAATGTGATAACAGTACCGTAGAGCGGACCGTTCAGCAGATTTGCTTCGCTATTGAATAAGCAAAAATCCCACGGAATTTCCGTGGGATTTTCTTTTACCTTTCTCCGTTCAGAAGTACATTATATTAAATTGAATCTTATTTGTAAATTAGTTGGCATAAAATCATAAAAAATCCTGCTTTGGATAGAATCAACAAAAAGATTTCTGCCTTTTTAGGCAATCTGCAATCAGCAAAAAATACCGTTTTCGGAGGCTTCGGTTTTTACGAAAAAAATCAAAATAATTTTGTCAAAGTGTATAAAACTCCCTAATTATTGCGGATAAAAATTGTTGAAATGTGAAAATTTGTATGATACTATAAAAATAACAAAATTATTCGCTGCAAGCGAAAACAGGAGGAAATATTATGATTATCGGTATCCCCAAAGAAATAATGCACGAGGAAGATCGTGTATCCGCAACTCCCGAAACCGTAAAGAAGTATGTCGAACTCGGCGTTAAGGTTATTGTTGAAGCCGGTGCCGGTGTCGGATCATACTGTGCAGACGAGGATTACGTAGCAGCAGGCGCTGAAATTATCGCCGACGTTGCAGATCTCTACGCTCAGGCAGATCTTATCCTCAAGGTAAAGGAGCCCCTTTTCAACGAAAAGAAAGGTCTTCATGAAATCGAAATGATGCATGCAGGTCAGTATCTCATTACCTTCATTCATCCCGCATCACCCGTTAACCATCAGATGGTTAAGGATATGGCTGCAAAGGGAATCATCTCCCTTACACTTGACGCTATTCCCCGTATTTCCAGAGCACAGGCAATGGATGCTCTTACATCAATGAGTACTGTTGCCGGCTATAAGGGCATGATTATGGCTGCCGACAGACTTCCCTGGTTCATCCCCATGACCTCATGTGCAGTAGGCGTTATGAAGCCCGCTAACGCACTTGTTATCGGTGCAGGCGTTGCCGGTATGCAGGCACTTGCTACCGCAAAGAGACTCGGTGCAGTTATCCACGCAGCAGATATCCGTCCCATGGGTTCCGAGAATGCAAGAAGTCTCGGTGCAAAGGAAGTTGACCTGGGCATTCCCGCAGAGCTTGCAGTAGCTCCCGGCGGATATGCTCTTCGCCTTCCCGACGAGTGGCAGAAGAAGGAGCAGGAAGCTCTTGCAAAGGTTCTTCCCGAAATGGATATCGTATTCTGCTCAGCTCTTATTCCCGGTAAGCTTGCTCCCATCTGCATTACCGAAGAAATGGTTAAGTCCATGAAGCCCGGTTCAGTTATCGTTGATATCGCCATTGACCAGGGCGGTAACTGTGAAATCACTCCCAAGGGTTCAATCGAAGTTAAGCACGGCGTAACAATCATCGGCACAAAGAACATTCCCGGTATCCTTCCCACAAGCTCAACCTGGATGTTTGCAAAGAATATGTACAACCTTGTAAACTTCATCGTTAAGAACGGCGAAATCGTTCTTGACTTTGACGATGAAATCATCAAGTCCGCACTTACCACTATTGACGGCAAGATCGTTCACACAGGTGCTCTTGAAGCAATGGGTATGTAATTCCCCATAAAAATCGATCAGAGCGGGGGTAACGCTAACCGTTGCCCCCGCTTTTGAACAAAATATGAGAGGTGCAGGTTTTGAAAGAAATAATTCTTGTGGCAATTTTTGCCGTATCGACTGTTGTGGGCTATTTCCTTATCAATAAGGTTCCCAGCTTACTTCACACCCCCCTTATGTCAGGCATGAATGCCCTTTCGGGCGTTACGGTCCTCGGTGCCATTGCCGCTACCGCAGCAGCGGTGGGCAGTTCTATCAGTTGGGTACGCGCCGTATGCGGTATTCTTGCCATTGCTCTTGCGATGATTAACGTTGTAGGCGGCTTCGGTGTTACCAACAGAATGCTTAAAATGATAAGCGGCAGCAAGAACAGAAAGGACGGCGAAAAGAGTGAGTAATACAGTATATTATATCATCAGCGGCGTTCTTGTTCTCGGTGTCCTTCTGGGTATCTACCTTATGAGTAAGGTAAAATCTTCAGTTGCAGGTAACTCAATCAGTGCCGTTTCAATGGCTCTTGCCATTATCACCGTTCTTATTAAATACGAGGTTTTCGGTGCAAATCAGCTTGCCTTTGTTATTATCGGTATACTTATCGGCGCGGCCGCAGGCATAGCAATCACCGTTAAAGTCAAGATGATTCAGATGCCTCAGACCGTTGCTCTGCTTAACGGCTTCGGCGGCGGAGCATCCGCAATAGTAGGCGCTATTACAGTTGCGAATAACGGCTTTGAAGACGTAACCTCAATCCTTGCGGTAGTTGTTGGTATGGTTACGCTGGTGGGCAGTCTTATTGCCGCCGCAAAGCTTCAGGGGCTTATCAGCCCCAGGCCCAAGGTTTATCCCGGTCATAAATTCATTACTACGGTGACTCTTATTCTCAGTATTGCCTGCTGTGTTGCCGCTCCCTTCCTTGAGGGAACAGCCGCATACATTCTGCTGGCAGCCGCATTTATCCTTTCCGGACTTTTCGGCTACTTCTTCTCAATCAGAGTCGGCGGTGCGGATATGCCCATCACCATTTCCCTGCTGAATTCCTTCAGCGGTGTTGCGGGCTCAATCGCAGGCCTTGCAATCGGTGATGCCCTGCTGGTTGCAGTAGGCGGTATCGTAGGCGCATCGGGACTTATTCTTACCCAGATTATGTGCCGCGCAATGAACAGACATCTGTTTGATATTCTTCTCGGTAAAACCTCCGCTCCCTCAAAGCCTGCTCCCAAAGCGGTTGAGGAAAAGAAAGAGGAGAAACCTGCTGAGGAGCCCAAGGCAGAGGTTAAGCTTTCTCCTGAGGATGAAGCCGCAAGCGTACTGAATAACGCGAAGAACGTTATCTTCATTCCCGGCTACGGCATGGCTCTCGGTCAGGCACAGTCCCTTGTAAAACAGCTTTCGGATAAGCTTGAAAATAACGGTGCAAACGTAAGATTTGCAATTCATCCCGTTGCAGGCAGAATGCCCGGTCACATGAACGTTCTTCTCTGCGAGGTTGACGTACCTTACGAGAAGCTTTACGAAATGGACGCAATCAACGGTGATTTCGCAGATTGTGACGTTGCCGTAATCGTAGGCGCAAACGACGTTGTCAATCCCGCCGCAAGAGAAGCGGAGGGCACTCCCATTTACGGTATGCCCGTACTTGAAGCGGACAAGGCAAAGCACGTCATCATTTTCAACTACGACCTTAAGCCCGGCTACGCAGGTGTTGAGAATCCTCTCTATACCAAAGAAAGCGGCGTAACGCTTCTTCTCGGTGATGCGAAGAATACTCTTATGTCGGTTATGGGCGCTATGTCAAAAGTTCCCGAAGATAAGAAAGCCGAAGAGCCCGAGGCGGATGCCAAGCTTTCTCCCGAAGACGAGGCCGCAAAGGTGCTGAATAACGCAAAGAACGTTATCTTCATTCCCGGCTACGGTATGGCACTCGGTCAGGCACAGTCACTTGTTAAACAGCTTTCCGATAAACTTGAAGCAAACGGCGCAAACGTAAGATTTGCGATTCATCCCGTTGCCGGCAGAATGCCCGGTCACATGAACGTACTTCTCTGCGAGGTTGACGTACCCTATGAGAAGCTCTACGAAATGGATGCAATCAACGGCGATTTCGCTGATTGTGACGTAGCGGTAATCGTAGGTGCAAACGACGTAGTCAATCCCGCCGCAAGAGAAGCGGAAGGTACTCCCATTTACGGTATGCCCGTACTTGAAGCGGATAAGGCAAAGCACGTCATCATCTTCAATTACGATCTCAAGCCCGGCTATGCAGGTGTTGAGAATCCCCTTTACTCAAGAGAGAGCGGCGTAACGCTTCTCCTCGGCGATGCGAAGAATACTCTTATGTCGGTCATGGGTGCTATGTCAAATGCTCCCGCCGAAAAGAGCGAAGAGAAGCCCGCCGAAAAGAAAGAGCCCGCAGTTGAAGCCGCAGATGTTCTGAATAACGCAAAGAACGTTATCTTCATTCCCGGCTACGGTATGGCACTCGGTCAGGCACAGTCACTTGTTAAACAGCTTTCCGATAAACTTGAAGCAAACGGCGCAAACGTAAGATTTGCGATTCATCCCGTTGCCGGCAGAATGCCCGGTCACATGAACGTACTTCTCTGCGAGGTTGACGTACCCTATGAGAAGCTCTACGAAATGGATGCAATCAACGGCGATTTCGCTGATTGTGACGTAGCGGTAATCGTAGGTGCAAACGACGTAGTCAATCCCGCCGCAAGAGAAGCGGAAGGTACTCCCATTTACGGTATGCCCGTACTTGAAGCGGATAAGGCAAAGCACGTCATCATTTTCAACTACGACCTCAAGCCCGGCTATGCAGGTGTTGAGAATCCTCTCTATACCAGAGACAGCGGCGTAACGCTTCTCCTCGGCGATGCGAAGGATACTCTCATGTCCGTAATTTCAAAAATCTGATAAGCAAACAGAAAACCCCGACCTCATCTGAGGTCGGGGAATTTTGTATTTACGGGATGTCATTATTTCTTGATAAGACCCTTGATTAAATCAAAGAGCACTCCGAACAGAGCGAGGGGCCTTGCAAGCCATGATTTAACGTCGTTGTTGCCGAATACACGCTTGACCGTGTAACCGCCGCCTGCGTTATGAGAAAGCTTATAGGTCTGGAAGCCCTCTGTGCCCGTCTTGGAGGTGTATTTGATTGTCAGCTGTGTTGCAATGGGAACCTTGCAGGGAACGGTAATCGTGAAGCCGTCAAAGGTGTAATTCTTAACGGGAATACCGTTTACGAGAACGGCTGTAACGTTTTCTTCATTGAAACGGACGGTATCAAAAATGATGTCGTTGCCGGTGTTCTTTTCTTCCTGCTCTTCCTGTGTGGGAAGTACGCTGAGAATCTGACGAGTGATGTAATCATAGCCCTCAATTGAAGGATGTGAGCCGGGGAATGAGCAGTTTCCGTCAAGGAACTTGCCCATGAGTGACCAGTCTTCCTGGGTGCAGAGTGATTCCGTATTGGAAATGTCTGCATAGAGAACGTTGTATTCCTTTGCCCATTTCTCATACTGCTTGTTCATCTTGTCGGTGAATGACGAGAAGATGGAGCCGAGGGGGAACATTGTCTGGTCGAGAATTGTCATCTGATTTACCATGTTGAAAGAGCCCACCATTACGATGGTTGCATCGGGATTGAGCTCAATAAGACGGTTGAGAAGCAGGGGATACTGCTTTACCCAGTTGTCGTAGCCCTCGTTAAGCAAATCAACTGCGCTTGTGAGAATCTGCTTGAGAGTATCAATATCGGTGAAATCAATGTCAAGACCGTCGCCCAGAAGACCGCCCTTGGTGATTACACGGTAGGTACGGTAGAAGATATCGCACATACCGAGTTCAACAGTGATAAGGGATGCTTTCTTTGTAACGTCAATGATATTGCCGGTACGTCCGTCTGTTTCGGGGTCAAAGGTTTCGCCCTTTGCACCTACGGATGAGCCCTCATATCCGAAGTAATCAAGTGCCCAGTCGTAGTATTCGTAATTAAGAGTGGTATCCGAATAGTTGTCGTCAATGCCGTAAAGGTCAAGAGCAACTGCCGTGGTCATTCCGCCGAAGGTACAGGGCCAGAAGTTACCGCTTAAATCATTCATGTCAGCGGGAGCTTCACATCCTACCGCATCCGCAACCTGAGCGGCATAGGAGCCGATTACGTAGCGGCAATCGTTGTCATTATACTGACCGCCGCAGTTTTCAACGGTCAACTGCTCACCGTTTTTGCCGATGTATGAGCCCTCAGCGCCGCAGCCCTTACCGATACTGTCGCCTAACGCAAGGTAACCGCCTTCACCGTTTGCACCGTACTGATATACGGTGTCCTTTGTGGCTGCCGAACCGAAAACCGCAAGGCAGGAAACGCTCATGAGAGCGCAAAGGAAAACAGCAAGAACTTTTTTGAATGTGTTTTTCATAAATTTACCTCCTTGATTAAATCAATCTGCTTAAAAAGAATTCTCTTTTACTTTCATTGTCAATAAAGTGAACGGGCTTTATCTGTGCGGCAGAAGCACCCTGGGAAATGCATCTCTTCGCCCATGCGGAATGGGTACCGGGCTGTTGTTTGAGGATAACCATTTTGCTGATGAACGCTTTTTCACGCTGACTTGTGTAACGCTTGTTGCACCTGCCCATTATCTCTTCAAGCTCATCTACGCTTTCATCCCAGTTAATGTCCGCATCGCTTTCCACTGCCAGAGCGTATCTGCCGGGTACGACGGAATCATCCTGGTAGAAGAGCCAGTCGTTGACCGAAATGCCGTGAGCTTTGTTGAATATATCAATTGTGGTGCGGGCATCCTCTTCGCTGAATTTTTCACCTGCAATATTGAAATACTGACCCTTGCGGTAAACGAATGAAATGAGGGGAGTTTTATTTCTGAATCCCTTGACCTCAATAACGTCCTTCAGGTGGTAACGGTAAAGTCCCGCCTGAGTGGTGATAAGGATTTCATACTGCTTTCCGTCTTCAAGCTCGTCAAGGGTAAGTACCTTGTCCGTATCTTCACCTGCGGGGATAAACTCATAGAAACAACTGTCTGTAAGCAGCTGCATATTTGTATTTTCAAGCTCATAGCAGGCGGCGACCAGTCCCTCGGAGGCACCGTAAATTGAGAAATCAAAGGGGATGTCTCCCGCAACACTTCTTACATAATCAGCGGCGGGCTTGAAGGAGGCGTTGCCGATACTTGAAATCATGGTCATATCGGGCCAGAGCCGTTTTATGAGTGTATCGTCAAATCCCTTCTCAAACTGTTTTCTCAGATATGCCGCTCTTTCGGGCATGGGGCGGATAAGCTTTGAGAGTTTTTTGCGTAATTCCGGATTGATGTCAATACTGTCGCTGATAGTACCTTTTTCAATATCGTCAACTATAACCTGCCAGTGGTCCTTAAGATAAGCCAACTGACTTACGTTTATGCTGAAAAATACGGAAAAAATAAAGGTTGCGTCTTCGTCTGCAAGAGCGAATCTGTAAATATTATAAACGTAATCACCGTCGTGCATATCAAAAAGCTGACCTGTGGGTATGGTAAGAATAAAGGGATATAAAAATCCGTAACGCATCGCTCCGATTTCCGCAATGTTGGAGCAGGGAAGACCGTTGGGCAGCTTTTCATTGGTGGCGGGTGAAAGGAATATGCCTCTGCCCGGCTTGTATTTTTTGCCCTTTCTGTTTAATTCCTTGACGGCAAGTGCAAGGGCACGGGTCCAGGTGTATTTTACGTACGCCTTGATTGAATCCGAGGTGGCGGGAATGTATTTGGGAACTCCCGAAGAACCGGAGGTACGGGAATAGCCCAGTATTTTTGAGGAGGTCAGTATGTTGCTTTCACCGTTTTTTACTCTTTCAATGTAGGGTGCGTAATCCTCGTAGGTTGAAATGGGAACATTTTTTCTGAATTCCTCAATAGTTTTTATGTGGGCAAAGTCGTGCCGCTTACCGTATTCGGTATTCGCATTGTTTTTCAGTATTTTTTTAAGCAGTTCCTCATTTTCCTTCATGGGATTCATTGAGGATTTTTCAAGATGCCGTAAACTGCCGTTTCCTTTTACGACAATCGTGTGCATAGCGGCCTTGCTCAGCAGCTTTTTTATCATAATTTTATCTTCTTTCTTTAAGCGTAGACTATGACTGCGATAACGTTTACCGTTTCGTCAGTGGGATTTGAAATGGCGTGACCTGTACCTGCGGGGCAGATAAGCACATCACCGGGAGCGGCTGTCTTTTCTTCGCCGCCGTCATTATAAACGGGGCATCCGCTTTCCACGTAAAATATTTCACTATCCGTGTCGTGAATGTGCCAGCCGATTGAACAGCCGGGCTCAAGGGTGATACGGCTGAAAAGTCTTCCTTTACCGTAAAGCTCGTCCTTACTGACGAAATGTGTCAGCTTGACTGTTCCGTTGCCGTCACGCATTTTTTCACGTGCTTCGGATATGCATTCTTCTGCTTTTCTTATCATGTATTATCTCTCCATACAGATTATTTGCAATTTAATTATACCATATGTTGAAAAGCTCTTACAAGAATTTTTTAAAAAACAGCACTTCCCCGACACCTGACAGGCCGGGGAAGCAGACATTTTATTATCGGAATGCGTTTTTTATCAGATAGGCGATATTCTTGAAAAAGCTGATAAAATCATTGAAAAATGCCTTAAGCGAAAAGGTGAACGAATCCTCCATAAAATTGCGGTAGGTATGATCGGAATTCAGATTGGATTCATCCGCCATCAGATTCTGAATTTTTCCGCTGCCTGTGGACGGGCCCTTCAGCATTGTGTTATCCGTGTCGCCGCGAAGAGAAACCGTGAGATTTGTGAAAACGGATCTGAAATCACCGTCGGACTGAATGACCGTGCATTTTTCACCCTTATCGGTCCACCACATACAAAAGCAGTTGTCAAACGTGTTTTTGCCCTTGATACGGTAAGCGGTACAGAACTGGTCTGAATAGCAGTAATTCAGCGTATTGTTGGTGCCGTCAACGTAAAATCCGATACTTGTATCAAATTTATCAAAATCTCCGTAAAACAGAGGATGAATATTATAGAGGGAATTGCCGCCGGATTTGATATAAAATCCTTTATATACTCCGCCTATACGCATATTTGTAAAGGTATTGTCGTAGCCCTCAACCAGAACGCCTACGGAGTCCGGCTTTTCCGTGCCGGTAATGTTTACGTTGCTGATATCGGAATCCGATGAGCCGCTGTTTGCACCGTAGCCGATATATATGCCCGTTACGGCATTCTTGATGGACGTATTCTGGATTTTTGTTTCTCTGCCGCTTAATATTGCAATTCCCGTGGCAATGCCGGAGCAGTCAATGATACCGCCGGTAAGCGAATAATTACTTCCCGGAGTCTTGATATCGTTATACGGGTCTTTTCCGCCTAAGGCAATTACCGCTTCGCCGGAAAAGTCGGGTGTCGCCTTGATTACCGTATAGGTTGAGAGCTGTAAATCCACACTCTTTGAGGGATTTGCGGGAGTGTATATGGGAGAAGAAACGAGGTATTCACCGTCCGGGAAGAAAAGAGTTCTGTTGGGATTTTCGTCAATCAGCGCCTGAAGGCGTGCCGCAATGTCCTCACCCGTTCCCGAGGGGACGAAATCGCCTACGTTGAGAGGCGAATTATATGCATAGGCGAAAACGCATCCGCATGAAGCAATGATAAGACAAAGAATGACCGATAACAATTTTTTGACCGTACGGTTTTTCATTTTCCCGACCTCCGTTTTGTTTTATAATACGATTATAGCAGACAAAAAAGCGTATTTCAAGTAACCGCAGCCGGAGTGACCCCGCTTTGCCGTAAGTCGGCAAATTATGTGTGGATTTTGTATTCTTATTTCCTGTTTTTTCTGCTGATTTGTTCCAGTCCGCCTGTTGTTTTGTTTATTTGCTCGTAAATCCTGTTTGGACTATAATATTCTATGATTTCTTCCTTATGTTTATAATAATTCACCGTCAGGAAGACGCCAAATGCCAGTGATGCAATTCCACAGCAAAATGCCGCCAACAACTTCACATTAAAATAAAAGTTCCCAGTCATTTTGCTTATATGAACGGTTTCATAAACACTAAGTATAATACAAATAAAGCCAAGAAAACAAAAAGTGAATTTGGATTTGTAAGCCGATCTATTTAGCATAACAATTACTCCTTTCAAAAAATTATATGGATAATATTTCTATAAGTATTATACTACATAAATATAACTGTTTCAATATAGATAGTAAAATGCTCCACGACTTCTATCGAAGCCGGGGAGCAAATCTTATATGCGATATTATGCGGTTATCTGTTTCTTAAACTTAGTCCTTGATAGCTGCCTGTGCGGCTGTGTTCGAAGTTAGAGAAGTTACTTTAGCTTTTTTTCTTTGATACTGTGAAAGTAACAGAAGAAGTAAAGGAAGCAAAAGAAATGAGGGCAATGAGAGATTATGCGAGAAATACGAAGAAAAACCTTTCGGGTACTTCGTACTCACTTTCCCTTAAAAAGGCAGTCCATGCTATGCAAGGTA
>JAKSQQ010000044.1 GCA_024404015.1 Clostridia bacterium | reverse complement strand
AGCTGTCCTTTTGAACCGGTAACGATTATTTTCATCTTATCACCTCCTCGTTTCATTTTATCATATCACCGCTGTTAACTCAATAATAATTTTATGGTATATTTATTTCTTGTAATATACTATATATTGTGCTATAATACCGAAAATGGGCTTTTGTGTTCATTTGAAATCAGATAACTTTTTTGGAGTATTCTATGGATGAAGATAACAAAAAAGTGAATATTGAAAGCGGTATTTCGGCAGAGGAGCAATCTGTCTATGAGCAGATAAACGTCAGTACCGATGAAATGGTAGCCGAGTACGATTCGGGACTTTCAAGAGAAGAAAAACTGCGTCTTGAAGCGGAAAAGAAGAATAAGCTTGAAATGGAAGCTATCCGCCGTGACATTGAGATGAGGTATTCTCAGGAGATAAGCGCAACAGAAAAGAACATCGAAATCATAGCGTCGGGTGATGAATCGGAGAATGCAAAAGCCGATGAAGCCAACAAGGCAATGCTTGACGAGATGATAAACCTTGACGCTTTTGTTGACGCTCCCGAAAAGAAATCCGAAATCAGAAAACAGCAGAAGGCAGAGAAAAAGGCGGTCAGACAAAAAGAAGTAAAGATAATTGACCTTGATGAAAAAAGCTCCCTTTATTCATATATCTACATTCTCGGTGACGTAATCGTTCGCAGTATTTCCTTCGTCTTTTTGAATATCATTTCAATCATTTCCGTTCCCTTCAAAAAACTTCGTTCCGCTTTTTCAAGGAATTTCCGTGAAAAGGGGATTAAGGATTATTTTGCCTATATGCGCAGTGAATCAAAACAGCTGCGCAGAGAAATTGCCACGGGCTTCGGCTCTCTTATCGGTGCTCTCGGCAAGCCGAAAACGGTGCCCTCATTTATTGCGGACAATATCAGAAAATCCGTCAGAAAGCATAATCATTTTCTCAGGACTGTCGGCAATACCCTTCTGCCCATAGCGTCTCTCATACTGATGATAGCCGTATTCAATTACTGGAATAACAAGACCTTTGCTCTCAAGGTACTTTACGGTGATAAGGTAGTGGGATATATTGAGGACGAAACCGTACTTACCGAGGCGAAGGGCATTTATTCCGACAGACTGGCCTCCGACGGTATCAGCTCGGAGGTAACCACCGCCGTATCCGGTGAAAACGTAAGCTATGAGCTTGCGGTTGTTTCCCTTGATAAGCTTGATAATGCGGATATCATATCAAATTCACTTATTGAAAAATCAGCAAATAATCTCATTCATGCCTGCGGTGTGTATATTGACGGCAGATTTATCTGTGCGGTTATGAATGAAGCGGATGCCAAAACGGTATTCTATAATATTCTCAAGCCATACGAGCAAACTGCGGATGAGGACTGCGTTCCCGGTATCCTCCAGAATGTTGATTACGTTCAGGGGCTTTACAGCAACGTTCCCAATATAATGTGGGATGCCTCAAAGCTTGAAAAATATATTTCGGATAATGATTTAATCAAAGTCAAGATGACTTATGTTAACACCGAAACCGTCAGCATTCCATATTCCACCATTACCACCCGTGACGCTTCAAAATACAGCGGATACAGAGTGGTCAACCGCAAGGGTCAAAACGGCTCCAAAAACGTAATTACCTCTGTTGTCTACGTTGACGGTGAATTATACACCACCTATTTTTCAGAGGAAATTCTCGTTGAGCCCGTTGACGAATTGCTTATGGTGGGCGGCCGTACCACCTACGGCGGTGTGTATATAGGCGAAGCATCGGATATGGGCTTCCTTTGGCCTGCACCCCATTGCCATTACATCAGTTCTCCCTACGGCTGGAGACGAAGCGGCTGGCATAAGGGCGTTGACCTGTGTACGAGAAACGGCACAGCAAAGGGCTCACCCGTTATCGCTTCAAGAGCGGGTACGGTAGAGCTCGTTCAGCGTTCCGGCTCGGGCTACGGCAACATGATACTCATAAATCACGGTGACGGCTACAAGACAAGGTATGCCCACCTGCTTGATAAATCAATTACGGTAAAAGTCGGAGATTATGTAGAGGGCGGTCAGACTATTGGTAAGGTGGGCTCAACGGGTAACTCCAGCGGACCCCATCTTCACTTTGAGGTTATTTACAACGGTGAAACCTATGATCCCTCAAAATACATTTCACAGTAATATGAATAAAATATTTGACAGTATAATTCTTCC
Source organism: Clostridia bacterium (assembly GCA_024404015.1). Classification (GTDB taxonomy): domain Bacteria; phylum Bacillota; class Clostridia; order Oscillospirales; family Acutalibacteraceae; genus CAG-177. The sequence goes on along the minus strand of JAKSQQ010000044.1, from coordinate 11,510 downwards.
CGCGAGGGAATATGAAAGCGAATACGACTGCGGTGACGGAGCATATATGCTGGTTTATGAGGATTCTTCTCTCTCTGAGTATGAAGCCCTCTGCAAAAATGCTCTCGATGGCGGATTTTCAGCCGTTACACACAATGCCATTGAAAAAAACGAATATTATACCCTGAGGGGGAAATGCCTGCTTAATTTGTGCTTTACGCCCTGCGATAATAAATTGAGGGTAATTGCAGACCCCAATCTTACCGAATATGCGGTAAAGCCCGTCTATGCAGATAAAACCCCGGTTGCCCTCTGGCAGTTTGAGGTGGATCATTCACTTATTGACTGCGGTATGTGTTATATCGTCAGATGTGACGATGGCAGCTTCTTTGTCATTGACAGTGCCCATTACTATTCCGTCAACGATGATATTCGTCTTATTGAATTTCTGAAAAAAGTATCGGGAGAATCGAAGCCCAGAGTATCGGGCTGGTTCTTTTCTCACGGTCACGAGGACCATATCGGCAAGTTTAACGACATTCTGGCATATTATTCGGATAAGCTTGATATTGAAGCGGTTTATGTGAATTTTCCCTCTGAAAATCACCGTGATGCCCCCTGGGGTGTTCCCGCCTACAATTCAATGCTTGATTTCAGACGTCTTCTTAATGAGCATAAGGAAATCCGCGTAATCAAGCTTCATACGGGTATGCATTTCTGCGTAAGAAATCTTGAATTTGACGTGTTATGTACCCACGAGGATGTATATCCCGAATCCACCGAGGATTTCAATAATACCTCCACGGTTATAGTTATGAATGCCTGCGATACCGTTGTTTCCTTCCCGGGAGATGCTTCCGACCACAGCGACAAGGTGCTTATTGACAGATATAACGAAAAACTGAAAGCAGATATAATTCAGATTTCTCATCATGGTCATCACGGCACCTCACCCGAGTTTTACAGACGCACGGGTGCAAAATGCGCTTTGTTCCCCGTTACGGTCATCAAATATGACGAGGAATTTCCTTTGCAGGAAAGCAACCGTCTTGCGGTTGAAATCGCCGGGGAAAGCTATATTGCCTCCAACGGCACGGTTGAAATACCCTTACCCTATAAGCCGGGACAGGTTAAGGTATATCCCGACGAAACCTTTGAAGATTTTGACGGTATTTTCAATCTCTGGTGCTATGAATATACGGAGGAAAGAAAAAAACAGCTTTATGAGGATTATCTTTTAAGAACGGGTAAGTAACAGTTGACTTTTTACATATAATCTATTATAATAGCATTCGGTTTTAGAGTGAATTTCACCCTTTACCATACGCCGGCGTGGCGGAATAGGCAGACGCAAGGGACTTAAAATCCCTCGCTGGCAACAGCGTACCGGTTCAAGTCCGGTCGCCGGCACCAATTGTCGCTTTTTGCGCAGGCGGCAATATACAGAAGGGTCAGACGGTATCTCTGTTTTGCAGGAGATTCAATTGCAGCCGTCCGGCCCTTCTGTGTTTTAATAAGGTAAAAAATAACGGCGGGATGTAATCATCCCGCCTTACTTATTGCGTAAGTTTAATTTTATGACCGTTCATTGCTTTCGTAACGACCCTCATACGGTAATAATCCGTAAGAGTGTTTCTCGCAACCGTGTAAATCCATGTTGAAAGGGACGCCTTGCTTTCGTCAAAGCTGTCTGTTTTTTCATAAATTTTCACGAAAACGTCGGAGGTAAGGTCCTATGCAAAAACTAGGGAACAAGTCAAATTTTTGCCTTATTCCGTAAAGCTAAACCTTTATTTCTTTACCGAAGCGGAATGAATATATTACCGTTTCTTCAACGGGTAAGCCCGTCACCTTTGTCATGCACTTTCTGTATGTATTAAGCTGTGCGGAATAATGCTCCCTCAGCTCTTCCGGTGAGGCGGCTCTGTCCGTTTTGAAATCAAGTATAATCAGCTTTCCGTTTTCTACAAAGGCGCAGTCAACCACACCTTCAATGAGTATTTCCTCGTCCTCCGTCACTTCGGGGTAAAATTCCTTCACGGGAAGTGCGGCGGTAAATGAATATTCCTTGTATACCTTGTCGGCGTGCATTATTCTGTCCGCAATATCCGAATTGAAGAACTGCCTGATTTCTTTCAGATCAACGGATTCTGCTTCCTGACGGGTAAGCATTTCCTCGCTGACCAGTCTCTCCAACTCTTTTTCGGTATTCTCTTTCGCACGGCCGTAGTCGGAATACTGCATGAAGCGGTGAGCTGCAATTCCTTTTTCCGCTCCCGTCAGACCCGATTTGGAAGCGAATGCAGGCCGTGACGAAGCGTAGAACTGACTTTCCGCTTTTTCCGTTTCAAGCTTTGAAGCAATCTGTTTTCCAACGATTCCGTCAAGTTCTCTGTGGGGGTAAACCCATTCAAGACGCTTTTTGATTTCAAGAAGTGTTTCTTCATCGGGAGTGCCGACGGTTTCTTCTTTTTTAAGTCCTTCCTCTTCGGGATCCTTTGATTGACAGAATTCAAAGTCAATTCTGCTCTCACATTCTTCATGCAAACTTGCGTCAAGTCCCACACGGTTCCTCAGCACGTGGGCATCGGGATGCTTGATAAGTGCGGTGAGTATGAACTTTGACATACTTGACGAGCTTTTTACCGTATAGGGTGACGGATTCACACCTTTAACAAGACTTCCGCCGATTTCCGACAATGTTTTTTCCGGATTCTTCAGGGAAGTGAGTATAATCATCTTTTCTTTTGCTCTTGTAAGAGCAACGTAAAGCACTCTCAGCTCCTCCGAAATATTCTGACATTTTCCGGCGCTCTTTGCGGCAAGATGAGGCAGAGTCTCGTATCTGAATTGGTCCTTTATGCATTTCATGCCGATTCCGCATTCATCCGACAGTATGACGTCGCTTTTTTGCTCCTGCGTGTTGAAAGCTTTTTCCGTATTGACGAGAAAGACAACGGGGAATTCAAGGCCCTTACTCTTATGAATGGTCATCATTTTTACCGCATCTGCTGACTCGGACCTGTTTGCGGCAGATTTGCCGATATCCTTTTCGTTTGCATTGTCAAGATATCTTACAAAGCCGGAAATACCCTTTGAGCCGTTCTTTTCGTAAGTGTTTGCAAGGGTTATAAAAGCGTTGAGATTTGCAAGTCGTGTTTCGGGTACCTTCATTGCCGAAACGATTGCTCTGTAACCGATTTCATCAATTATCTTTTCCGTGAATTCTCCTGCAGGCAGAGATGCTGCTATTCGTCTCAGTTTTTCCAGCGAAGAGACGAATGCGGCTGATTTTTCGTTTCCGCCTTCTGCCGATTTTACAAGGCAGGAATATAAATTGCCTTTACGCTTTCCTATGCGGAGCATTGCCATTTCGTCAGGGGTAAAGCCGTAAACAGGGGACATCAGCACCGCCGCGAGAGCAACGTCATTTGTTGGGTTGCTGATTACCTTAAGCAGGGAGGTCATGAATCTGATTTCGGGGGTAACGAGTATATTCGTATCGTTATCGGAGCAGTATGGAATGCCTGCATTGTCAAAATATTCGTAAAACTTGGCAAGGGACTTATTTGATCTGTAAAGGATACAGAAATCGCTGTATTTTACATCTCTTGTCTTAGGACCGTTTCCGCTGTTTTTGGCGGAAACCTGCATTTTGTTTTCAACGGCGTTGATAATGTAATTGACAACGTACTGTGCCTGACCTTCAAGCTTTTTGTCATCAGTAACGATTACCACGGAAACGTCGCTGTCATCCTTTTCGGGATATTCCGCTTTGGGATTGAGCTGTTCAACCTCGTTATAATCAACGTCTCCCGCTTCTTCCGTCATAAGCTGACCGAAGATAAAGTTGACACAGTCCGTAATGCCCTTACGGCTTCTGTAATTGCAGGTCAGCGCTTCCCTTGCGGGATAGCTTACGCCGTCATAGTCGGTCATTCCTTTACGCAAATCACGGAATATTTTCGGATTTGCCTTTCTGAATCCGTAAATGCTCTGCTTGATGTCGCCTACCATGAATCTGTTGTTGTTATCCTTTGAAATTGCTTCAAAAACCTTATCCTGGGCTTTGCTGACGTCCTGGTATTCGTCAACAAGTATTTCCTTGAAGCTTTCGCTGTATTCACGGGCAAATTCGGTTTTGACCGCTACACCGCCTTTGTTTTCAATCAGCATACTCAGAGTAAAGTGAAGTATATCATCAAAGGTATAGGCGTTTTCCTCTTCCTTCAGAAGCATCAGCTCGTCACCGTAAGCGAAAACCGCTTGGATAAGAGTTTCAATTGCGGGAGCCAGAATTGCCCTTGACTCGTTGAACTGCTTCTCCGAAATAAGAAAGGCGGGCATATTGGCTAAAGGATTGTCATTCTTTCTTGAATAACTTCTGACCGAATTCAAAAAGTCCCACAAAGGAGTCTTGCAGCCCTTTGTTCCTCTCAGATTGCTTTTGACGGAAAACGTCGTTACTTTTTCGGCGATGTTATCCCATTTCTCATATAGCAGAGTATTCTTAAGGTCCAGAAACTTTTCTTTATCATCAATAAATGCGGGGGTATAAACTCTGTCCGTTTCGGGTTCGTTGGGTGAAAGGGTAAGGGCATGGTCGATTTTTTTGAGATTTTCGTCAATGTATTCGACGGCATCTTCTATAAGCTGTTTTCCCCATTTCGTTTCAAAAACGGGAGTGTCAGACTTATAATCCTCTGTAAGATTTTTCAGCCATTGTTCGGGTAATTCGCTGGCTCTGGATTTTTCGTAAATACTTTCAATCAGTTTGATTATAGGGTCGTCGGATTTACTGTCTCCCACAAGGTCGTTGAGATAGGTGAAGGCGTCCTTCTGAGTATCGTAATAGTATTCCAGCACCTTGTCCATTGCTTTTTTCTTGAGAATTGAAAGTCTGCCGTCATCTATAATTGAAAAATCCGGGGAAATATTCAATTTATAAGTATTATCTTTAAGATAATAATTTACTCGGTGAAAGTTTTCTCTGACAAGAGTAATACAGAATGAATCTATTGTGCCTATATTGGCGTAGGGAAGCATAAAGCGGGCTTTTTTCAGTCGTTTATTATCGGGATTTTCCGCGATTTTCCGTGACAGAGCTTCGCTTATTCTGTCCTTCATCTGTGCCGCCGCCGCTCTCGTAAAGGTGACGATAAGTAAATCCTCCACGCTGCAGGGGTCTTTTTCATCGCAAAGACGGCGTATGATTCTTTCAACAAGGACTGCGGTTTTACCCGAGCCGGCCGCCGCGCTTACAAGCATGGTACCGTTACGGCCCTCAATGGCATTAAGCTGATGCTCATTCCACCTTATTTCATTTGATGTATTACTGTTCTGCTTCGTTTCCATTATCGTCACCTCCCTCCTCTGTTTCTTCCATAAGCTGATCGACTATTTCTCTTATTGAGTCTCTGCTGTAAAGGGAACAGGGTATGTCGTCCTCATATCCGCAGACTGCCTTGAAATCACAATATTCACAAGGCAGTTTACCTTGAGCTCCCGAGCTTTTTGTAAACGACGTGCAGGGCTTCGCCTCAAATTTGCCGCTTCTGAGATGCTCTGCCATCTGCATTATGATTTTATCGCATCTTTCGTTCAGCTTTTCAAATACCGTCATGCTGATAATATCGCCCGACAGCTCCCCTTTACCGGTTAACTTTACGGGAATAAATCTGTTTCCGATGTCATGCTCCATCATTCTGACGGTATCTTCGTTTCCCACTACCAGTCCCGTCATGTGCTCTTTTTCATTCAGCTTTGTATGTGCCGCATCCTCTGTATCGCCGGGATTGACGGGAACGATAGGCTTTGACGCATTGTAATAGAGTATACCTGCGGGAACTACCTTGCCGTATTTCCTGCCGCCGTTCTTCCACAGAGTAAAGAGGTATATCAGCATCTGCATATTGATGCCGTTCATGACCTCATAAAGATTGAATTCTTTCTGATTTGATTTATAGTCAACTATTCGCAGATATCTTGTTTCGCCCTTATCTGCAATGTCAACTCTGTCTACTCTTCCTATGACAGATACGGAGCCGTCACTGCCTTCGGGAATATACGGTTTGATTTCTTCGTTTTCGCCTATGGGAAGCTCAAAGTCAACGGGGACAAAATCGCATTGTGAAAATTCCTCGATAAGCCGTTTTGCCGTAGTGAAAAGATTATCCTTGAGCATTTTATAGAGGTAGAGGAATCTTTCATCCGGCTGTGAACCGCTTAAAAGCATGGGCAGATACTCGTCTGTCAGAGAGGAAATGATTTCACGCAGTTCTTCATCGCTGATTGCCGTTAACTGCTCTTTAGGATAACGTAAAAGCAGATTTTCCATAACGAAATGATTTACGTTGCCCTTATTAAGAGGATCAAGCTCCGCTTCCTTCAGAGGATTAACCTTGATACCGTATTGGCAGAAGAAGGAAAATGCGCAGGAATAGTATCTCTCGATTTTAGAGGCCGAAAGTACAATGTTTTTGCCGAAAAGCTTTTCCGTTATTTTCTCATCGAGTATTTTATATTCTCTGCCTGCGTTTACTCTTTCAAGAGAAGTGAGCTTTCCCGAGTATTCTTTGTCTTCGGTGAAATATTTATTCAGAGTGGCTTTGAAATCGCCTTCGGTTGATTTTGCATATTCCTCAAAGGCCATCTGCTTGCTTTCAATGTAAAACAGACTGCCGTTATCATCCTTATTTACGGCGGAGGCATCCTCTTCAAGAATATTTGTAAACAGATGCTTTATTCTGTTGTAAAATTCGCAGGATGTCATTTCGGAGCCGTCAGCGGAAGCACAGGAGCAGGTGACAAAAAGTTTATCCTTCGGACAGCAGAGAGCAGAGTATGCAATCAGCTTTTCGTCTGCCAGCTTCCATTCTCCGCTTTCCGAAAGCTCTATGCTGTGCTTTTTAAGTACTGCTCTGTCATTGAGGGTGAGCGCGGATACAATATCCGATACGGGAGGAAATACCCCCTCGTTTGCGCCTATTACAAAGGCAACACGGGGAGACGAAATCCTTATTCTGTCAGCCGCGCCGATAATTACCTCGTCAAGGCCTGCGGGAATACTGCCCACCGTTTGAACAGAGAGCATAAGTTCAAAATATGATGATAATTTTTCGGCGGTTACGGTTTCGTTTCTTACAAGACCTTCAAGCTCGTTAAGGATGTTTATCATGAAATCCCACATTCTCTGAAGCTCTTGTCTGATACCCGATTCGCCGTCATCTGCCAGCTTGTCGGCAAGGTGGGTCACGTTAAGGGGCAGATTGATATCCTCAACGAATTTCCACAGTGCGTTCATAGCGGCTTCGCCATTGACACCGCCCTTGACGGCACTTTTGAATTTTTCAATGGGAGTAATGATTTTTTCTCTTGCTTTGTTCAGATATTCAAGCTGAAGTACGGCATCCTCACTGCTTTCGTCATTACCGTAACCCTCGGGGCTTGCAGTCCATTTGCTCAGCCATTTTTTGCCGTTTATCTGCCAGATAAAGCAGTAGTTTTCTATGGCGGAAACCTCGTTATCCGTCAGCCCCGTCAGTCCCGTTTTCAGATATCTCATAAGAGAATCCGTGTCGTAGTTTTTTGAAACAGCGGAAAGCAGAGCGCTTATGATGTTGACAACGGGGGAGGCGTCTGCGGGTCTTCTGTAATCCTCGTAGATATTGATTTCGCACTTTTTAAGAGCGGAACGCAGAGGTACCTCGTATGAGGTCATGTCCCTTGCGATTACTGCGATATCTCTGTATCTGAGACCCTCTTCTCTTACAAGCTTCTTGATTCTTGCCGCAACGTATTTGCATTCCTCGTAAACGTTTGATGCTTTGCACAGCGTTATGCCGTCACAGCTTTCCTCATAAATGTTGTCATTATCAGAAAAAAGCTCGGATTCAAGGAATTTCAGCTCGCCGCAGGAATATCTTTCAAAATGAGGAGGAAAATTATTGTATTTTCCGTTTCCCGAAAGGAAGGGGGGCACGGCTGTGCTTACGCCCTCCTCTTTTGCTATTGCTTTTAGCCGTTTAGCCGTATTCTTCGTCTTTGCAAAAAGGTCCGTAATGTCGTCGGAGTTATCAAGGTCACGGGAGCAAAGCGTAACGTAAACGGATTTTGCGTTTATGAGAATTTTTCTGATTATTTCGTATTCGGGAGCGGTAAAACCTCTGAACGAATCAATAAAAACAAGTCTGTCGTTAAAATATGCGTCTATCTGAGCCGTATCTTTCAGCTCGGTAAGTAAATCGTCGGGGTTAAAATAGCTTTCGCTTACCTTTTTGTCAAAATGCTCAAGCACGGTGGCAATGTCTTTGAGCTTTATGCTCAACAAACTTTCTCCCAGCTCATCGGCAACGTTACGGAGCATTTCAAGGGAAACCGCATTCTGCTTGAATTCCGATGAAAGGGAAAGAAATTCGCTGACTGTGGAGCGTCTGTCCGCGTGTTTTCCGTATAGCGTCAGTTTGTCCTTTACCTGCATAAGCGTTATGCTCATCAACACCGCCGCCGCGGAGTCACTCAGACGGCATCTTTCGTGAAATGCAGGTCTGCCGATCAATTTTTCGCCAAGCTCCGTAAAGGAAAGCACGTCAACGTTCTGCATTCTTTTTTCACCGATTTTTTTCAGAACGTTTTTTTGGCAGGTAAAGGAATACTGTTCCGGCACAATGAGGGTAATTTTATTATTTTCATTGCAGGAGAAGTCCTCTATCAGATTTGTAACGAAGGTGGTTTTTCCACCGCCTGATGATGCAAGAACAAGATTCAGTATTTTTTCGCAGGGATGAAGCATATTATCACTCCGTTAAAAAAAGCTTTGCCAACCCTCCCGGGGAAGGCAAAGCCCACGTATTTTTGTATATTTATTCTTGGATGTTTTCGGCTTCCTGAGTTTCCGGCTCCTCATCGGATTCGTCATCCTTTGATTTGTATTTTCTTTTACGGCGAAGCTTCTTTTCTTCCTTTTCTTCTCTCTTTTCTTTTTCCTCGGGTGATTCCGATTCAAAATCCGGCTCCGCAGGTCCTATGAACATGGGGTTGGGGTCTGAAATGATATCAATGGCTCTGTTCAGCACGGAAAAACGGATTTCCTTCTGATTGCCGCCGAATTCACCGTCAAGAGTCCAGGGAATTTCTTCGTCAAAGGTCATTTTGATGTTTGTGCATTTGAGATAGATTATCTTGTCACCGTCGTATTCCATCCTTTTGATTTTGCCCAGCAGGGGAAATGCTTCAAGGGGATTTGATACTCTTCTTACGAGAAGCACCTCGAATTTACCGTCATCAAGCTTTACGTCATTTTTATCAAATTTGAAAAGACCTGCAACGGAGGTGGAATTTGAAATTGAACCGAAAAAGAAATTGTCCTCAAGAGTTTTGCCGTCATATTCTATTTTGATGTGCTTGGGCTTGATGCTCTGAAGGGTAGGCACAAGGTTAAGCACGAAGCCGTTTATCATGTATGCGGCGTGACCCATTTTGTTTTTCATCTTCTGGGGAGTGGAATAGGATAGATTTGTGCCCACTCCGAAGGAAGCAATATATGAGAAAAATCTGTTGTTGAAAAGACCTATGTCATACTGATTGATGTTTCCTCTTGATATGGTTGCCACCGCATTGTCAATGTCAGAGGGGATGCCGATGGTATTGGCAAGGTCGTTGGTTGAGCCGGCGGGAATATATCCGATGGGAACTCGTCTGTTAAGAGTCATTACACCGTTGATGGTCTCGTTGAAGGTACCGTCACCGCCGCAGCAGACTACCATGTCATTTTCGCCGATACTGTTCTTAACTATGTTTGTGGCATCGCCGCTGCAGGTAGTTTCTCTTATATCAAATTCATAATTGTCGGAGCCGAATTTTGCGGCTATCTCGGAAGAGCTTGCACGGTTCTTATTTTTACCCGATTTGGGGTTGACTATCAGTAATACTTTTTTCTTATCCATAATATCACCCGAAATATCAATGATAGTCTATTTTATCACAATCGGCTTAAAAATTCAACATATATAAAATTACCGTTAAGAAACAACGAATGGGCTTTCACTTTTCCACAACGGGACTTTCGGAAAGCACAAGACCGCAGGACTGTCTTTCTTTAACGGGGTTTCCGGTCCGGATTTCGGAAGAATTTTCACTTTTCTTGCCGGAGTTGAGCCACGCCTGAACAAATATGTTTTTACAGCAGAATGCTTTGAATTTGTTTTCCGCTTTTTTGCTGATATAATCCATGCCTGCAATCAAAAGGATGAGTGCCGAGGTAAATCCGATTATCCAGCAGATTGAGTTGATTAAATAGCTTATCATTTCCATAGTAATTTCTCCTTATTCTTCGTTTAACACATTTTCAAGACATTCGGTTATCATATCGTAATCATTTGCTTCGTTCTCTTCGTCAGCTTCTCCGATAAATAAATTCCTTATGTCCGTTATCGTTCCTTCATCGTCAAAATGTACCGTCAGGCGGTATTCTCTGATAACGTAATCGTCAAGCTCGAATACGTAATCCCTATAGTGACTTTTGCCGGTCATTTCCGTTAAGAACTGTCTGCCGATGAACCGTTCCTTCAGCAGGTCAATGCCTGCCCTTTGCGTTACGCTTTTTGTCATCATCATACCTCCCTAAAACAAAATACAGACAGGATGGATTTCTCCCTTCCTGTCTGTATGATACATTTTCAGTTGTACAATAAAACGGACTATCTTCTCATCTTTTCATTTTGATAAGCCTGGTTTATTTGAGATAAAATTACATTGTCTGCTGTTGTATTGTGAATCAATGCGGCAAGAGCGTACATAGCATGGAAAACACATGCAAGGGGAAAGAATACCATCCCGATTCCTGACCATGATGTTGGCGCAATTTTCCAATCAATATATGCCCATACACCGAATATAAATGCTACAAACGCCAACTTTATAAATCTTTTAATTTTTCTTTGACGTATTATTTTCTTCGCATTTTTCCACTCTTCGTCGTATCTGTCTTCAAGTGTACCACAGTTGTATGAGCCGCTGATTACTTGTTCATCAACCTGAGTACCGCAGTTATCACAAAATTTTGAATTGTTTCTGAGTTCAGTACCGCAAACTTTACAAAACATAATGTTACCCCTTCCCAGTCACTTTATTTATAATTCTTTCCGTATTTTTACAGTCAATATAATCAAAGTTGAATTTCAGGAATTTGTCTGCCTTTTCATCCACCTTTCCGCTTCTGACCGCTTCGGGAATATCCCTGAAATCGGTGATGACGGGGCCGGGAACATAGTCCTCATAGCCGTTGCAGAATGAACGCTCGCCTTCATATTCCTTAAGGTCATAAGCGTAAAAGATACAGGACTTTTTCAGCAGGGCAAAGTCCATACATATTGAGGAATAGTCGGTAATCAGCGTGTCGCAGATAAGCGTCAGCATTGCCGTATCAAGGCCTGTGACATCAATTACTCCACCGGGAACGGCTGCACTGTGTACTCTCGGATGTAGCTTCAGCAGCAGTACATAATCCCCGCCGATTTCCTTGTTGAAAAGGT
>JAKSQQ010000043.1 GCA_024404015.1 Clostridia bacterium | reverse complement strand
GCGCAAGCTTCGTTTGTAGCATCGGTCTTAGCTGCCGTTGCCTGAGCAAATGCCTTGGCATCGGTATATGCCTTCCAGGAGGATGCAGAGTAGCCGGTATTTGTATTGAGGTTGAAGATGCTTCTGCCGAGAACGATCTGAAGCTTTGTTCTGTTGCCTGCACCGAGAGAGATAAGTCTGTTATTTGTAAGTGTAAGTCTGTGGATAGCCATGATTGAATCAACTGAGCTGATTGTCTGCTTGTTTTCCACAGCATCAATGTAAGCTGCAACAACCTTTTCTTTCTCTGCGGTTGAAAGCTCGTTAAACTGTTCTTCGGTATAGCCGATGTACTTGTATTCTCTGTCAATCAGACCGTTAGCGTTGTTAACAGCGCTTCTGAACTGACGGTAGGGAACACCCACATAGTCTCTGAGACCGATATAGGGATAACCGGCTTCGTTATATTCAATGTAATCTTTATAATAGAGAGTGGTGCCGTTATAATTAAAGGACTTTCTCTGATAGTCGTGAGGCCATACGTTTTCAACTGCGGTCCAAAGAGCATCTGCACCTGCGCTGACTTCGTTTTCCTTAACTATCTCAATATTTCTGTAAAGGTTCTTATAGAACATCTCAAACTTGTTGGTATATCCGCTCTGAGCAATATAGGAACCTACGTAGCCGCCGTTATAGCCACCCTGTGACTTGGGCTGAAGAACGAACTCTGCAGCTGCACAAAGTGCATCGTAGTAGTGCTGGAAAGCACCGGCGCTGGAAACCGTATCAACTGAACGGTTAGCTGCGATTGCGGAGTTAACGAGTCCGGGAAGACCGAAGTCACTGTAAACGTGAACTCTTGTGTCAATGTTTGAGGACTGGCCGTTAACGCTGATTGTGGTAGTAACGGTATAGTCGCCGTCTTCTACGTAATATTCGCCGGCTTCAAGAGCTTTTCTTGCACCTCTCTCAGCGATACCGTCAACAACAACGTCATTGCCGTCTTCATCCTTTACGGTTTCGTAAGCAACTCGTTTTGCATTGTCGTCGATAACGAAGGGAGTAAGAACTGCAACTGACTTGTCGGATTCACCGGAAAGTGTTGCTTCGGCAACTCTCTTGGTTGCGGGAACGTCGGTTTCATCAATAAGTGAAACCCAGCTGTTACCGCCGGTTACGGTTACATTTGTAACCTTAACGTTGGCTGTTGCACCCTGTCCCTTATCCTTTACACGGAATGCAAATCCGCGGAAGCCGGAAAGACCACCTGTAATGTAGTAATCCGTAGGTGCCTGAATTGCGTATCCGTTAATATTGTATGTATTAAGGATTTCATCGTCGCCCTTATCCGTCTCACCAACGTAAACGTATGAGGTGGAGGTAAGAACGGTATCAACTGTATTACCGAGTGTGTTCTTACTTGAAAGGTAGTTACCGGTTTCATCCTTTACCTTATATCTGAAAACGATTTCAAGAAGGTCGCCGTTTGAATAGCCGGAGATTGATACGCCTGCAGATGAACCGGCGGGAATCAAAGTGCCGACGCCAACGCCCTGTACACTACCGTAGTTTGCGGTAACTGAACCGTTCTTGATTCGGTTCATACCTACACCGACTATTTCGTAGGTGTAAAGCTTATCAGCGGTCGTCTGATAACCGTTGGTCTTATTTTTATAAGCAGTATTAACACCCTTGGAGCCGTTGAAAATCTGGAACTGTGTTGTAGCTGCGGATGAAGAAATCGTCTTGGGAACGTAGTTATCAAGCTGACCGAAGCTCTGGGTATCGGAAAGACCGAGAACCATACAAACGATGGGAAGAGCGATTTCTGCAATAATCTTACCTCTGCCGGTGATAGTACGGCCGTTGGTTGAGGGGTAAGTTCCGCCTGCGCCGATGAAACGATTGATGAAGGTTGAATCATTTGTCCTATAAGTAGCTGAAAGTGTGACAAGAAGGTCACTTACTACCGTAGCAAGAGTGCTGTTTACAAGAACAGAGTCAATCTCATTTACGTTGTCGGGGAATATATCGGGGAAGAGCAGGTCAAATACTCTGTGGATTGTATCAACAAGAGCGTTCTCAAGAGTAATGCTGGCAAGACCGCCGCTGGGATTCTTTGTAAGGAGCTTAAGAATCGGAGCAAAGTTAAGATTGAGAACGGGATTGATAACGCTGTCAAACAGGAAGTCCTTAATGACAAGCTTTGAGCTGCTGGTGCCGCAGATAGCTGCATTCAGCCAGGGCTGGTCATTTCTTACACCGCCGTGAACGGGGTTGCCTGCCTTAATGGGAACGATGGCATTGAGGACGCTGTCAAGGTCAGCCCAGAAGGTATCTGCCGTAACCGCACCGTTGCCGGTGGTTCCATTATAATTGTCAAGGCCGAAGGAAAGGTTAAGTAAGCTGTTACCGCCGCCGTATTCGCTTGCACAAGCCCACTTATAAACTGCCCATGCACCGAGGATAGCTACCGAGACCTTATAGTCGCCGTTATCTCCCTGATAAGGAAGAAGACCATTGTTTGCAAGGTAGCTTGAGCCCGTAGCTGCAGAGGAGTTGAGGTTCGTATCCATTTCAGCGTTAAGATTGTAAGCTGCTATATCCATAAGGATGGTAAGGCACTTGTCAATCTTTTCGGCTGTGGTTGAAGGAACGGTATAGGTAATCTGGGGAATGTCAAGATAAGCAAGCTGAATAAGAGCATCAAGACAAACGTCAATGATGGTCTGCTTATCGCTGTCAATCCAGATACCGTTTACATTGGTATTAATAATACTTCTGATTATATATGCAACGATTGCCTGATCAGACATATTCTGAAGCTCGGCAGCTGTATATACAGCACCCTTATTGACAAGGATATCGTCAAAGAAGTCTTCGCCTGTTACCTGAAGAACGAATTTGACAACGTTGCAGATATTCTTGGAGATGTTATCGTTACCGCCGTCTTTCCACTCAAATGAGTAAGGAACGGAAGGATCGGAAAGAGTAAAGGTATAAACATCGCCGTTACGAGTGCAGGTACCGTTTATGATAGTCTGGAGAATAGCAACGAGGTTTGTATTTAATTCTTCAATAAATGTGCTGTTTGCGGGAACGGAAGCGATAGTGGGAATCTGAAGATTATCAACGTCAAAAATCTTGAAGATTGCATCGCCGCCGAGAGTTTCGGGAGCTTCGCCGCCGTAGAGGTAATCGTAATCGGGGTTGATTACGTATTTTTCATTTTCAGCATCCCAAAGTAAAGGATTGGCTTTAATCTGTTCGCTTGTGAGATCCTTATACTGCTCAAGGTCCTTAGTATAAAGCTCTGTATATTTTTCATCAAATGTATAGCCAACCTTCTTGCGGAGCCAGTTCTTTGTGATTCTGTTAAGAACGGGAACTGCAATGTTATTGTAAGCATGAAGGATGATGGGCTCTACGAAATCATATACGGAAGCCGTACTCTGGAAGTTAACCTTTGAATATGAAGGCTCGGGAGCGGAAGCACCTTCAGCAACACGAATAAAGTCGCCAAGGCCATTGGTTACCCAGCGGTCCTCGTGAACAAAGCCGTAATAATCGTAATGAACGGTGTCAAGTGCGCCCGTAACGATAGCGCCGTCTGCAGAGCCATCACGGAAAACGATTTCGCTGTAAGCGATGTTGGATTCCTTATGACCGTTTTCATAGAAAATGTCATCAAGCTTCTGCCACTTGCCGAGTACGAGGGTGTTGAGAACGTCCTGCATAAAGATTTTAGCAGTACCCGTGCCCTGATACTTGGTAGGAATCGTTCTTGATTCCATGTAGTCATACTTGGTAACCGTACCGTCGGGATTGGTAACGTCGCCCATACCGGTAAGACCGTAAAGAAGACCGAAAACAAGTTCTCTTACGTTGAACATGTAATCAGCAACAAAGCCGTTAAGAATACCCAGGTCTGCCTGCTGGTTAACATAAGCGGTAACGATGGGGAAAAGACCGCCGATGAGGTCAAGAAGATCCCAGATAACGGTGATGTCGCCGTTTGCTCTCTTGGTATTGGCAATAGCGGGAGTTGCCTTTGTAAGTTCGCTTGCAACACCGAGAAGGCCAAGGCCAAGAAGATTGCCTACGCTGTCGAGAAGTGAGTTTACGCTCTGAACAGTACCGTCAACGCTTGAAAGATTAAGAGTGCCGATGTAGATATCTACTACAAGCTGCTCTTCCGCAAGCATACGGTCTATCTCGTCAAGAGCCATGGATGCATACTGGTCAGTTGAGTAAATGGGCTGGTTTGCATCGTCAAATGTCAAGCCCGTGCCGTTCTGAGTTCTGTATGTCGCATAGCCGTTAGCGTCCCATGAATTGGGAGCAGCATAGCCGACTGCGGAAACAGAGCCCAAAATCATCACAACTGTAAGCACCAGTGAGATGATACGAAGTGACTTTTTCATAATCTACCTCCTAAAAATTGACTGCGACTCGTGACTCTATAATCGGCATATCCGGCCCCCGGATTTTTAACTCCCCCGGGAACGCTCGCCGCGACCGACCTCCCTGAGTTTTTGCCAACGCCGTTCGCCGCGCTTCGAGCACTGACGAAAGCTGCCGTTTATATAGCCATACTGTCGATTTTGCCGCTTTTAAGGCGAACTGACCCCCGAAAAAGAGGGCACTTCACCCAAAGCAACTTTATGGTCGTATATATAATACAAAAATCCGTTTTTACTGTCAACAAATAGGTGACAACTTATTTTTTTTTGGAAATACCTCCAATTTTTTCGTTCCCAATTTGTTCAATTTTCCTCTCATTTTTTGTCAAAAATACCCCGAATCGGGCTGAATTTGCAGTGTAAATGCGATATACTTTACAAATTTCCCCGCCCGTCGCCACCTCCGCGACGGCATTTTTCCGACCCGATGGGATTTGAAAGCCGATTTTGCCAATTCGGAATAATATGCGTTGAAAATATCGTTTTCAGCCCGCTTTTACGGCAAAAAGCCGAAAAAATCCGCCCCGACTGTGTAAAGCATTTTACTTTACAATGTGTAATCGGAGCGGACATCTTGCAATTATGTTGATTTTATTGGGCTTTAGGCGATTTTTGCACTTTGATTATTTACTAAATACAATGTACGTAAAGTCGTTTTACTTTACAATGCTCTGAAATAGATTTTGAAGGAATCTCCGTCGTATGAGGGGTAATCTGACAGGTTCAGACCCGCATTCATCAGCAATGCGCCTGAGTAAACCTCTCCGCTTTCATCATCAACGTAATATTTCTCGGGATCAAGGCCCTTCAGCTTCAGGTAATAACTGCGGTCACGGTTGATTTTGATTGTAACGGAGGTAAGAAGTGCCTCGTTTTTATTCTCGGTAACAAACATCCATGCGCAACGGTAATCGTTTGTGTCGGGAGTAATGAGACGGTAGAGGTCGCCTTTGTGGATAATGTCGTAATACTTGTGGTATTCCTTGACCTGCTCTTTGACAAGCTCGGCATCCTCCTGAGTGAACTTATTGGGGTCAAGCTCGTAACCGAAGGTACCCCAAAGGGCAATGTCGCCTTTTGTTTTGAAGCCGGCCCTTTTACTTGCGGAAACGTGAGCGCCCATTGTGGATGCGGGATAGCAGATTGACGTACCGAACTGGATACTGAGGCGTTCAATGGGATCCGTACAATCACTCGTCCAGATCTGGGGAGAATAATAAAGCATACCCGGGTCAAAGCGTCCGCCGCCGCCTGAGCAGTTTTCAAGCAAAATATGGGGGAAATCCTTTGTGAGACGGTCCATTATTTCGTAAGCACCGAGAATGGCTCTGTGTGCCGCCTCCTTCTGTCTCTCGGGAGGAAGTCCTGCGGAGCCCGGCTCCGTCATGCAGCGGTTGAAATCCCACTTAACGTAATCAATGTTGCACTCGCTGAGTACCGTATACATTTTTGAGTAGATGTAATCTCTGACTTCCTTGCGTCCGAAGTCAATAATATACTGATGACGGCCTACGGATTTTTCTCTGCCGGGAACGTGAATGCACCAGTCGGGATGCTCTCTGTAAAGATTACTGTCTCTTGAAATCATTTCCGGCTCATACCAGATACCGAATTTAAGACCGAGAGCATTGATTTTCGCAACAAAATCCTTCAGAGGACCGCCCAGCTTTTCTTCGTTGACATCCCAGTCGCCGAGAGAGCTGGTGTCATCGTCTCTGTGACCGAACCAGCCGTCATCCATAACAAGCATATCAATGCCCAGCTCCTTTGCTCTTTCCGCAAAGGAAACAAGTTTATCTCCGGTAAAATCCATGCCGGTGGCTTCCCAGTTATTAATAAGCAGAGGTCTCTTTATATCTGCCCATTTGCCTCTGATGAGGTGATTTGAATAAAGCTTGTGGAAGGTACGGGACATTTCGCCCAGGCCCTTACCCGAATAAACCATTACAACCTCGGGGGCTTCAAAGGTTTCCCCCGCTTCAAGATGCCAGCCGAATGCCTCGGGATTAAGACCCATAAGCACTCTCGTACCGCCGTGGGTATCAACGTCCGCATTAAACATAAAGTTGCTGCTGTAAACGAAGTTGAAGCCGTAGGCATTGCCGTAATCCTCGTTGGTATCTCTGTCAACGATGGCACCGAAGGGATTGTGATGGTGGCTTGACTGACCTCTCTTGCTCTGTACACCCTGTCTTGCACGGGAAATGGGGAATCTGTTGAGACTTCTTTCCTTAAACCATCTGCCGTAAAGGGTAATCATATCGTAGTCACAGCACTGGAAATCAACACAACAGCTGAAAAGACGTTCAATTTCAACGGCTTTGTCGGACTCGTTGATGATTTTTACGCTTCTGGTCATGGCACTGTAATTCTCAAACACGGTATAGATAAGCACCGCTTTGACACCCGTATAGTCATCGGACATGAGAATCTCGAGAGTAGTCGCCTCGGAATCGTCCTTTACCCAGAGTGCGGGCATACCGGTAATACCGGGCTTGCCTTCATATATTCTGTGGGAAACGTATCTGAAATCCGTTGAATTATTGCCGTCTGCATTTTTGATGGCAACTGCCGATTCTCTCAGGTCACCGGTACCCTCTGCGGGAAATTCGAGAGGAGAGATATCGGGAGTGAAATTATCGTCTTCAACGTTGATATTCATAGGTGAAAACGAGGCGTAATCGCCTTTGTACTTAAAGGAAGCCAGATTATAATCGGGTATCTTTGCACCGTAGTAAAGGTGAACGAGATAGTTTTCTTCATAGACCTCCATGACGTAGCTTGAATCCGAGGTATCAAGCTTAAAAATCTTCTTTTCGGAATCAAAAGAAATTGGCATCAGTTTTTCTCCTCTGCTATTTTTTTAAGAATTTCCTTATCCGCAGGACAGAAATCGTATTGCGGAATTTCTGAGGGTAGAATGAATCTTATATCGTTGTGCTCCAGCATTTTCGGCTCGTCGCCGTCTTTGAGACGGGCATTGAAAAGGGTCAGATGTATGGTAATGTCGGGATATACGTGGTCAACCTCCATGAAAACATCGTCAACCAGGACTTCCACGCCGATTTCCTCCCTGCATTCCCTGATGAGAGTCTGCGGAAGAGTTTCTCCCTTCTCTGCCTTGCCGCCTACAAATTCCCACTGCAAAGCACGGGTTTTTGTAACGGGGCGCTGACAAATCATGAATCTGTCTCCCCGCCATATCAAAGCCGCCGCTACCTGAACCATCTGTCGCACCTCCGATAAGATTATCCTTTACATTTTATAACCCTTGTCGGTCAATGTCAAGTAAAGGAGGGTGCGATTTATATAATTTTATGATTTACAAAGTGCCAAAACTGTGATATGATAAATTGATTATTTTTGGTTTCATCCGAAAGGTGATGTTTATGAACTATTTAAGCACAAGAGACACCTCCGTTTCCCTTACCTCCTCCCAGGCAATCGCAAAGGGAATATCCTCGGACGGCGGTCTTTTTGTACCTGACTCAATTCCCGCCGTTTCCCTCGAGGAAATCGCCGCCCTTGCAGACGAAAGCTATATCGGCAGAGCAAAGAACATTCTCGGCAGATTTCTTACCGATTTTACCGATGAAGAGCTTGATTCCTGCGTCAAAGGTGCTTACGAAACAGGTTTCTCAAGTGAAAAGGTTGCGCCCGTTGTAAACGTCAAGGGAAACATGAACGTGCTTGAGCTCTTCAAGGGCCCCACCTGTGCATTCAAGGATATAGCGCTCCAGATTCTGCCCCGCCTGCTTACGGTTGCGGGAGGCAAAGCCGCAAAGGGTACCGAAATCGTTATCCTTGTTGCAACGTCCGGTGACACGGGCAAAGCCGCTCTTGAAGGCTTCAAAGACGTTGAAAACACGAAGATTCTCGTATTCTACCCCAGCGACGGCGTCAGCCCCATGCAGAAGCTTCAGATGTGCACTCAGGAGGGAAAAAACGTTGCCGTCAGCGCAATCTCCGGCAACTTTGACGATGCCCAGAGCGGCGTGAAGAAAATATTTACCGACCCTGCAATCATTGCAAAGCTGAAGGAAAACGGCATGGCATTTTCCTCTGCCAATTCCATTAACTGGGGTCGTCTCGCTCCTCAGATTGTTTACTATTTTTCCGCTTACTGCGACCTCGTAAAAGAGGGCAGAATCAACTGCGGAGATAAAATCAATGTAGTAGTTCCCACGGGTAATTTCGGCAATATCCTTGCCGCATATTACGCAAAGGAAATGGGACTTCCCGTAAAGAAGCTTATCTGCGCTTCCAACAGCAACTCCGTTCTTACCGAGTTCCTCACTACGGGTACGTATGACAGAAACAGAAAATTCTATACAACGATTTCTCCCTCAATGGATATCCTTATTTCCTCAAATCTCGAGCGTCTGCTCTACTCCCTTGCAGGCAGTGAAAAGGTTAAGGAATGGATGAAGCTCCTCGCTTCGGAAGGAAAATATACCGTTGACGGCGAAACTCTCGCAAAGATTAAAGAGCTTTTTGCCGCCGGCTGCTGTGACGATGATAAAACAAAAGCAACCATAGCAAAGATTTTCAACGAAAACGGATACCTCTGTGACACCCATACAGGCGTAGCCGTTGCGGTTTACGAGGATTACGTTGCTTCAACCGGTGACGATATTCCCACGGTAATCGCATCCACCGCAAGCCCCTTCAAATTCAGCAAGGCGGTGCTTGAAGCGGTTGAAGGAAAAGCAAGTGACCTTAACGAATTCGACATGGTCACGAAGCTTGCCGAAATCACGGGTAACGAGTGTCCCTCACAGCTTGCAAATCTCAGGAACAAGCAAATCAGATTTACGGGATGCTGTGAAAAATCCGGCATGGACCGTGTGGTCTTTGATATGCTGGGCATCAAATAAACAAAATCGGGAAGTGAATTATGGCGCTGTTTGCAATAGCAGATACACATCTGTCAATTTCAACCGGAAAAACAATGAATATATTCAGCGGCTGGGTTGATTACGAGCAGCGTCTTGAAAAAAACTGGAGGCGTCTCGTAACCGACAATGATACCGTTATCATTCCCGGAGACGTTTCCTGGTGCATGAGCATGGAAGAAGGGCTTGAGGATTTTGCTTTTCTCAACTCTCTTCCCGGCAAGAAAATTCTCATGAAGGGAAACCACGATTACTGGTGGTCCACCAAGAAAAAAACCGACGAATTCTTTGCACGGCACAATTTTGATTCTCTCAACATGCTTCACAATAACACCTACGTCTGCGGAAATATCGCCGTATGCGGTACCAGGGGCTGGTTCTTTGATGCGGAAAACGATGCGGACAAAAAGGTGGTGCTTCGTGAGGCAGGCAGACTGAGGACCTCAATTCACGCCGCAAAGGAAACGGGACTTGAACCGGTAGTGTTTCTTCACTATCCCCCCGTTACTGCAGACAGGAAATGCGACGAAATATACAACGTGCTTCTCGAGGAAGGAATAAAGCGTTGTTATTACGGTCATCTTCACTCCTACTCCCATCTGACGGCTGTGAACGGAACAGACGAAAACGGCATCAGTTTTTCTCTCATTTCCGGCGATTATCTGGAGTTCTGTCCGGTTTATGTCCCCGAAACCATGCTATAATGAACAAAATCGCGGTCGGATTTCGGAATATATCCGCTTTTCGGATAAAAATTAAATAATTATTGAAATCCGCAATCCTTTTTGTTATAATCATCAAGTTAAATATTCTAATTTGGAGGAAAAATAAAATGAGTTTAGTATCAGCAAACAAAACAGAAACCAACACCTACACAATCGAAATCAGCGTTTCGGCAGAAGATTTCAAAGCAGCTGTTCAGCAGTCATATCTCAAGAACAGAAAGCAGATTGCCATTCCCGGCTTCCGTAAGGGCAAGGCACCCAAGCACATGATTGAGACTCTCTACGGCGAGGATTTCTTCTATGAGGATGCTCTTGAGGCACTCTTCCCCGGTGAAATCGAAAAAGCTTACGCTGAAGCTTCCATCGAGCCCGTTGACCAACCCAGAGACCTTGACATAAAGGTTATGAACGTTACCGAAGGCCTTAACTTCACCGTTAAAGTAACCGTTAAGCCCGAAATCACTCTTTCCGCTTACAAGGGACTTGAAGCAGAGAAGGCAGAAGCAGAGGTTACCGACGAAGAAGTTGACCACGAAATCGAGCACATGCTTGACAGGGGCTCCCGTCTTGTTGACGTTGACGACAGAGCAGTTGAAAACGGCGACATCGCAATCATTGATTTTGAGGGCTTTGTTGACGGCGTAGCATTTGAAGGCGGCAAAGGCGAAAAGTACAACCTCACCATCGGTGACGGTCAGTTCATCCCCGGCTTTGAAGAGCAGATTATAGGTCACAGCATCGGCGAAGAATTTGACATCAACGTTAAATTCCCCGATGATTATGCGGCAGAGCTTGCATCAAAGGATGCAGTTTTCAAGATTAAGATTCACGAAATCAAGGTTAAGGAAATGCCCGAGCTTGATGACGAATTTGCAAAGGATCAGGACTACGATACCGTTGACCTTCTCAAGGAAGGCATCAAGTCAGAAATCCTTGCCCGCAAGACAGAGAATGCACAGCACGCTTTTGAAGATGCAGTTATTGAGAAGCTCTGCGAAAACGTAGAGGGTGAAATTCCCGAATGTATGTTTGACAACAAGGCAGAAGAAAACGTAAACAACTTCGCTCAGAGAGTTGCTTCCCAGGGTATCGACTTTGAAACATATCTCATGTACATGGGTATGGACAAGGAATCCTTCAAGGCAACAATGAGAGAAAGAGCAGTAAACGACGTTAAGTATGACCTTGCCGTTGAAAAGATTATCGAGCTTGAAGCTCTTACAATTGAAGAAGCTGCAGTTGAAGAAGAATATGCAAACATGGCAGAGCAGTATAAGCTTGACGTGGAAAAAATCAAGGAAATCGTTCCCGCATCTGCAGTTGAAGACCAGCTCAAGAGACAGGCAGCAGTTAAGCTTGTTCTTGATTCCGCAGTTGCAACAGCTCCCAAGGCAGAGGAAGCTGCCGAATAATAAATACACGAAAAGAGGTAAGCAATATGGCACTTGTTCCCTATGTTATTGAGCAGACCGGTCACGGCGAACGCTCATACGACATTTTTTCACGACTTCTCAACGACAGAATAATCGTTCTTTCCGATGAAGTAAACGACGCTACCGCAAGTGTTGTTGTAGCTCAGCTTCTTTACCTTGAAAGCCAGGATCCCGATAAAGATATCAGTCTTTACATCAACAGCCCCGGCGGCTCTGTTACCGCAGGCATGGCTATCTACGATACAATGCAGTACGTTAAATGCGACGTTTCCACAATCTGTATCGGTATGGCTGCATCCATGGGAGCTTTCCTCCTTTCATCAGGTGCAAAAGGCAAGAGATATGCACTTCCCAACAGCGAAATCATGATTCACCAGCCCCTGGGCGGAATGCAGGGTCAGGCAAGCGATATGCAGATTGCCGCCGCTCACATGCAGAAAACCAAGGAAAAGCTCAATGCAATCCTTGCTGCCAACACAGGCAAGGATATTAAGGTTATTGCAAAGGATACCGACAGAGACAACTGGCTTTCCGCAGACGAAGCCGCCGCATACGGCCTTGTTGATAAGGTAATTGCCCACAGATAACTTTCAGGAGATATAAGTATGGCAAAAGGTGATGAAAAACGCTATAAGGAGTATTGCTCATTCTGTCACAAGAGTGAAGACGAAGTGGGCATGATGCTCAACGGCGATGACGTTAATATCTGTAACGAATGCGTTGAATTCTGCTACTCCCTCATTAAGGAAAACAGACAGACCGTATCCGAAAAAGAAAAGGTCAAAGCTTTTGATTCTCTCCCCAAGCCCCGCGACATAAAAGCAAGACTTGATGAATACGTAATCGGTCAGGAAAGGGCAAAAATCACCCTGAGCGTTGCGGTTTACAATCACTATAAACGCATTATGGCAGTAAGGGACACGGACGTTGAGATTAAGAAATCCAACATCCTGCTTCTGGGCCCCACGGGCGTAGGTAAAACCATGCTTGCCCAGACTCTTGCAGGCATACTTGATGTTCCCTTTGCTATTGCCGATGCAACCACGCTCACAGAAGCAGGTTACGTTGGTGAAGACGTTGAAAACATTCTGCTTCGCCTTATTCAGGCGGCTGATTTTGACATTGAAAAGGCAGAGAGAGGTATCATCTATATAGATGAAATCGACAAAATCGCCCGCAAGAGCGAAAATCCCTCAATTACAAGAGACGTAAGCGGTGAGGGCGTTCAGCAGGCATTGCTTAAAATCGTCGAAGGCACGGTTGCCAACGTTCCCCCTCAGGGCGGCAGAAAGCATCCCCAGCAGGAATTCATACAGATTGACACTTCAAACATTCTGTTTATCTGCGGCGGTGCATTTGACGGTATAGAAAAAATTATTGAAAAAAGATTTGCCGGCTCGGCTCTGGGCTTCGGCGCAGACGTCAAGAGCAAATCCGAATTCAGTAAAGAAAATCTTATGTCAAAGGCAGTTCAGCAGGATCTGACAAAATTCGGCCTCATTCCCGAGCTTGTGGGCAGATTCCCCGTTATCACCGCTCTCAGCGAGCTTGACGAGGAAGCTCTCGTAAGAATCCTTGAAGAGCCGAAGAATTCAATAGTCAAGCAATATAAAGAACTGTTTGCCCTTGACGGTGTTGAGCTTGTATTTGAGCAGGATGCCCTCAGGGAAATTGCAAAAAAAGCGATAGAAAAGCATACAGGTGCAAGAGGCCTTCGTTCAATTACGGAAAACGTGCTTATGGATACTATGTATAACATTCCCTCCGATGATACAATCGGCAGAGTTTACATTACTCCCTCGTGCATTACAGACGGTGCAGACCCCGTAATTGAGTTCAGAGACCTGACCGCAAAATAAAAAATGACCGATGAGAGTATAGCTTTCATCGGTCTTTTGTTATTGTTATTGTTATTGTTATGGTTTCGGTTTTTTGAAGAACAAGGAAACACACGAGGACAATATTTCTATATGGCCGAGGGGGTTGACGCGGTTATTTGTGCGTTATGGTTTTTCAGGCGGATTTTTTGAAGAACAAGGAAACACACGAGGACAATATTTCTATATGGCCGAGCGGGTTGACGCGGTTATTTGTGCGTTATAGTTTTTCAGGCGGATTTTTTGAAGAACAAGGAAACACACGGGGACAATATTTCTATATGGCCGAGGGGGTTGACGCGGTTGTTTGTGCGTTATGGTTTTTCAGGCGGATTTTTTGAAGAACAAGGAAACACACGAG